>CAXUEY010000076.1:0-28069 GCA_964250225.1 uncultured Ktedonobacteraceae bacterium
GTGCAATTCCAGGGCGCGAGCTACCGCGTCTGGTAGTGAGCGCACCTGTTGCGCGCCAAAGCCCACCGAGCGGCTGCCGCCGATACTGCGCAACTGTTCAGCGATCTCTTTGGCTCGATCCACTTGTGAAAGCGGGCTGAGCACGCGCAGGTTCAGCGAGATCAGCCGACCCAGCGCCTCCGCCAATGCGGCGATGTCGCTACCGGCCTTACCGACGTTGACAAAGACCTCCAGGGGTCCATGTTCGTCGCTATTGATCGTCACGTTGATGTGACCTTCGGGCGCATTGACCTGACGTGTGTAGCCCTGAACAACGGCGGGCCGTGGCTTAATGCCTTGCTGGATCGATGTCACCGCTTCCAGCATCACCGCCTGTCCCTCGGCTTTCTTCTCCGCCTTCTTCTCATCCGCCACACGCGTCAGCACCGCGTCGCGCGAGCCATCGCGATAATACGTGATGCCTTTGCAGCCCATCTCGTAGGCCAGGCGATAGAGCTTCTGCACCTGCTCAACGGTGTGATCGTTGGGCGCGTTCACCGTCTTGCTGATGCTGGAGTCGGTGTACTTCTGGATCGTAGCCTGCACGCGTACATGCTCCTCCGGCGTCAGATCTTTCGACGAGACAAAGTAGGGCGGCGTGCCCTCGTTGGGATGCTCGTCGCGCCAGGCCTGGAGCAGCGGATGGTAGAGGATATGCTCCCCTGTGCGATCACGCCGGATCATTGCGAAGTCGTAGACCGGCTCGATGCCCGAACTGACGCCAGAGAGCAGGCTGGTCGTACCCGTCGGCGCCTGGGTCAACAGGACGGCGTTACGCGTGCCATGCTGCTTGATCTTCTCCCGCACAGGTTTGGGGAGCTGCTTGATGAAGTGCCCCTGCATATACTTGTCGCGCTCAAAGCGTGGGAACGGCCCCTTCTCAGCCGCGTAGTCCGCCGAAGCCTCATAAGCCGCGTCACGAATCGTCGTGTAGATCTTCTCGATCACCGGCACCGACTCATCGCTGCCATACGCGATCTTCATCTTAATCAGCGCGTCCGCCAGGCCCATCGTGCCCAACCCCGTGCGCCGCGTCCCCAACTGCGCCTCTGCGTTCTCCTGAATGAAGTATTCAGTGGAGTCTACCACATTATCTAAGAAGCGCATCGCCGTCCTGGTCTTATCAGCCAGCCGCTCATAATCCATTTGCCCGTTCTGCACGAAAGATGATAAATTCAATGCTCCTAAATTACAAACGCCAAAAGGCGGCAAACCTTGTTCACCACACGGATTCACACACCGAATATTCTCGTAATACCATGTATTCGAGAGCTTGTTATAGCGATCCATAAACACCATGCCCGGCTCAGCCGATTCCCACGCTGATGTGCATATCAGATCCCACAGATGACGCGCGCGGATCGTCTTCTTAACCTCACCGTTCCAGATCAGGTTCCAGTCGGCATCGTCCTTTACTGCCTGCATAAACGCGTCGGAGATACAGACCGAGAGGTTGGCATGCTCAATTTTGCCCGCTGTACGTTTGACGGTGATGAACTCTTCGACATCGGGATGCGTGTCGTCGAGCATGAGCATCAACGCGCCTCGACGACTGTTGGACGTGTAGACTCCATTCGCGACGAGAAGATGCACTTCTTCCACCTCGAAATCGTAGACCTCTGACGGGCCAACCAGAGTGATTGAACTGATCGGGTCAGGTTGTATCTCGGCCTTTGGGCCCTCACCGAAGAGCAGCAAAATTTCATTGCCTACGGTAAGTTCGCGCAAGGGAATAGTTGCAATTTCGCCATCGCGTAACACACCCATCTTGTGATCTAGCGTGACCTGCACGCTATAGCCGTGACTGGTCGTGACGGCGTAGAGATCCTTGATCCCATTGCGGAAAACGGAGGTAAATGGGCGGAAACCTTTATGCGTCTGAGCCTGGATCGCTTCCCCCTGGTCCAGACGATTCGCTAGCTCCTGCACAGGGATCAAGCCCTGATCCGTAGCGATGCGCTCGTTGGGGCCAAAACAGCCCCCTTGCTGAATCACATCACCCGTGGCCACCGAATACAATTGCGCCCACGAACACGGACCCGACGCCGTGCCGTTGACCGTTTTGATGTAGGAACCGCGCGGGCGCAGGCTGGAGAGGTTGATACCCACACCACCACCGCGTGCCATGATCTCGGTCATGAGCTTGAGATTATCTAGAATACCTTGACGGCTGTCTTCAGGGCTAGGTATTACAAAGCAGTTATAATAGGTAACAGAGTGACCAGACCCGGCACCGGCAAGAATGCGCCCGCCGGGCACAAACTGAAAATCGGACAGGGCGTCATAAAATTTCTTTTCCCACTCGGCCCGTGCCTCTGGCGTCTTCTCCACTTCGGCGATGCCACGCGCCACACGCTCCCAGAGCTGCTCTGGATGGTACTCCAGCGCCTGGCCTGCCGCGTCCTTGAGGGAATAGCGGTCCATAAATACTTTTTGGCGAATACCTTCTAATTGTGTCATAGATGTTGCCTCGGACGCTGCTGCGTCCTGTGCCGTTTTCGCGGCGACTTGCTGTTGCTGCTCTGACATTATGCCAATACTCCTTGCGTACTTGCGCTCCCAAACATCCACTTCGGCGTGTCGAGGTTGCGTTTTTGACTGAATTTTGTTTGCCGAAAGACAGTATACCCGCAACAAACGGATTTTTCAAGGGTTTTGGCACAACATCTTGATTTTCTAATCTTCTTTCACACAAGATGTTGATTTTTGGCGCGAAGCAGCGCTGGATAGATGAGTGAGGTGGTATGATATGGTCAACCGTTATGCGACTCGAATAAATGTCCGAACACGACTTAGTATAGCAGATTTCTACTGATTGGAAACAGTGTAATCACGCCAATTTTGTAGATGATATGTTCGTCTCCCCAAACGACAGAAAGGCAGTGTGAGATCATGGATGAGTATATTGAATACGAAAATATTTTTACGCCACAGGGGTTATTGGGCGAAGTCTCCAAAAATCCCAATCTGGATTTTCTGATGAATATCTGCAACATTCCGCGTGTCTATAGCGTTTCGGGTTTTGGAAGCTGGAATGTGGGCCAGCATACCCTGGCGGTGGCCTTCCTGGTGCTCTACTGGTCGAATTTTCGCGCGTATCCCCAGGAAAAACGCGACCGCCTGGTCACACTGGCACTGGTTCACGACGCCCACGAAGCGGTAGTGGGCGACATCCTGCCCTTTTTCAAGACTCTGGCGGTCAGAGAGGCCATTGACTCTATTCAGCAGGATATTCTGCGCGCCTTTGCCATCGTTGAGGATCAGGAACTGCGCGATGAACTGAAGCTGCTTGATAAGATCAGCTTCCTCTATGAAATCGGGCGCTCTTCTCCAAAGGGGATCGATGCTTCTCAACACCAGTTAATCACCCAGATGTATGAGCGGCAGAAGGCAGAAATTTTGCGTTACGCGGAACAGGCTCATATCGAACAGGTGGCCGAATTTCTGCAGAAGATGGAACTCTAAAAAGACGCTGGCCCAGACGTGTGGCGTACAATGAGGAGGATGTTTCTGGGAGTTTTTTGAAAGAGAGAAAACACTATGCGAGCCGAAATTCTTTCCTGCGGCACCGAACTCTTACTTGGCCATATCTCTGACACCAACGCGACCTATCTGGCCCAGAGCCTCTCGTCGCTGGGCATTGATCTCTATTTTGTCTCTCAGGTCGGCGATAACCTGGGCAGGATCGTCGAGACCTTGCGCCGGGCCTGGGAGCGTTCGGACCTGGTGATTATGACCGGCGGCCTGGGACCGACCGAGGATGATCTGACCCGCGAGGCCATCAGCGCATTGCTCGGTGAAACCATGCAGGTTGACCCGCAGCTAGAGGCCGATCTGCGCGCTCATTTTCCCGCCATGCCTGAGCGCAATCTCAAGCAGGCCACGCTCATCCCCTCGGCGCGCGCGCTGCCCAATCCGCGTGGTACCGCGCCCGGCTGGCTGGTCGAGAAGGATGGCCATCTCATCGTCGCCATGCCCGGCGTGCCACGTGAGATGTATCGTATGTGGGAGGCAGAGGCCGTGCCGCGTCTGGCCGAGCACATCGGCGGTAGCGCGATCTTCACGCGTCTCTTGCGCGTGGCGGGCATGGGCGAATCAGCCGTTGAGGAGCGCCTGGACGAGCTTGTGCATAGCGCGAACCCGACTATCGCCACCTATGCCAAAACCGATGCTGTGGATGTGCGCGTCACCGCCAAAGCCGAGAAGCTGGTGCAGGCCCAGGAGATGGTCGCGCAGGTAGAGGCGCAGGTACGCCGCCTGCTCGGTCAGCATATTTTTGGCACCGATAGCAATACTTTGCAGAGTGTAGTTGGCAAGCATCTGGCGGACCGTCAACAAACGCTGGCGGTGATGGAATCGCTAACCGGTGGCCTGCTGGCGAGCACGATTACCAATTACCCCGGCAGCTCGAAACACTTTCTTGGCGGCGTAGTGGCCTATAGCAGCGACCTGAAAGCGCAAATGGGCGTACCGCGCGCGACCATTGAGCAGTTTGGGGTTATCAGTCCTGAGACCGCGCGCGCGATGGCCAGCGCGGTGCGTCAGTTGCTCAAAGCCGACTATAGTATCGGCGTGACCGGCGTAGCGGGTCCAGAAATGCAGGAAGAGAAGCCGGTTGGCACCGTCTATATCGCCATCGCGGGTCCACATGGCCTCGTCGATGGGCGCGGACCCGGTTGGCGTGGTAGTCGCGAGGACCAGAAGCGCCTGGCAGTGCTGGCCGCGCTCAATCTCTTGCGCCTGCATCTGGAGGGGGTTAAGTAGGACTTTTCTAATAGAGCTTGCCAGCACCATTAGTGGGATGGTATTATCCGCCTGGATGTGAAAATCAAAGATCAATGCGCGCCAGAGAACTGGATGTGGGAGCTATTCCCGCCAGAGTGCAGGGGAAATGGAACATCCCTTGCTCTGCTGACTCTCTTCCCTGGTAGCGTAGCGGCATGCGTTAATAGACTCATTTTATGAGACACACTCATTGAGCAGAAAGGACAGGAAAGAAGAGTTCCTTGTACCGATTCTTCCCTGAAGGTGGACGCTATGAAAACACCTCGCCAGGATATATCGCAGCTTCAAACACAGGACCGCGCGAGTCGTCGGAAACAGGCGCGGTCACGTTTTCGTCTCAACCGTTCATCACCTCTGTTAAAGCTGTTAGCGGTGCTCGGCCCTGGTCTGATCGCTGCCAACGCGGGCAATGACGCGGGCGGCGTGGCCACCTATTCTTCGGCAGGGGCCAGCTATGGCTACAATCTGCTCTGGGCGCTGGCTATTGTCACCATCTTTGTCTGTATCGCGCAGGAAATGTGCGCGCGTATGGGGGCGGTGACCGGCAAGGGACTCGGTGACCTGATCCGCGAACACTTTGGGGTGCGCTGGACCGTGCTTGCTATGCTGGCGCTGCTCGTCGCCAATGCGCTTGTTACCATCTCGGAGTTTATTGGCATTGCCCAGAGTGTGCAGGTTTTGTCCGGCAATCCTCATACGCCGCTGATCTATCTGATCGTTCCACTGTGCGGCCTGGCCCTCTGGTGGCTGGTCATGAAGGGCAGCTATCGGCGCGTCGAGATCATCTTTATCATTATCTCGCTGGGCTTCCTCGCCTACATTCCGGCGGCCTTTGCCTCTCATCCCAACTGGGGGCTGGTGGCACAGCAGACGGTACTCCCGCATCTCAATATGGACGCGAGCTACTGGCCAACCACCGTCGCCCTGGTCGGCACAACGCTCAGCCCCTATATGCTTTTCTACATTCAATCAGCAGTTGCAGATAAAGGCATTCAGGCGCACGAGTATGTATATGAGCAGGTCGATGTTTACAGCAGCAGCATTTTCGCGAATATCATCTCCGCGTTTATGATTATTGCCACAGGCGCAGCGCTTTTTTTTGCAACCGGGGTTGGGAAGTCGTTCACTATCAATACTGCTGCTGATGCAGCTTTCGCATTGCAAGCCTTTGCCGGCCCGTATGCCAAGCTACTCTTCGGGCTGGGCCTCTTTGGGGCATCTCTGCTGGCTGGCGCTGTCTTGCCGTTGACTACTGCTTATGGTATTTGCGAGGCCTTTGGCTTTGAGCGCGGCGTCTCACGCAGTTTTAAAGAGGCGCCGATCTTCCAATCTCTGTTTACCGGGTTGATCATCCTCGGCGTGATAGTCTCGCTTATTCCTGGCTTACCGTATATCCAGATACTCATTTTCATTCAAGATGTGAACGCCGTGATGTTGCCCATTCTGCTGGTCTTCATCATTCTGTTGATCAATAAGCGGCGTTTGATGGGCCGTCGGGTGAATAGTGGTGTGCTCAATGTGCTCGCCTGGATTATGACGACCTCGATTACCGTCCTGGTGATTTTGTTGCTGCTCAATGGGATCTTCAAGGTGCCGCTATAACTCTTCCAACGAATTGGAGATGAGTTATGCTATAATAATAGAGCTAAATTATGCATTTGCTTAGCCAGAATTGAGGGGCGCTATGTCCTGGAAGCCGGAAGATCACGCTGACTATACTTTTTCTGAATATACACAACCGTCGGCACAGCAAGAGATCGATTACGCCGATCCCCGTTTGTATCAGACGTGGCCGGACAGCGCGGAAGCGCCCCATTTCGCGCCACCTGCTTCCCAACACGATGCTGCTCCCGCCTTCGTCTATCAACCGCCTACGCTGAACGAGTATCGCGGACCCGCCAGCCTGGAACACTATACGGCGGATGCGGGTGCGGCCCAGCATGAGGTGGAGCAACAGGAACATACGGGAACCGGGATAAGCAATCGCCCGAAAAAGGGCCTGGCCGCGCTGGGTGGAGTGAGTACAGCGCTCATTCTGGCCTTAAAGTTTGGTGTGGCAGGCATTAGCGCTCTGATCTCTCTGGCTATTTATGCCAGCCTCTTTGGGTGGGCGTTTGGTCTCGGCCTGGTGATCCAACTTTTCGTGCATGAGATGGGCCATGCCATTGTGATGAAGCTCAAAGGCATTCCCATCGGCGGCATGATCTTTATTCCCATGCTCGGTGCCGCCGTCATTATGAACCGCCTGCCCAACAATGCGAGGGATGGAGCCGAAGTGGGCATCGCTGGTCCGATAGCTGGCGCGCTGGCCGCGGCGGTTTGCCTGCTGGTCGCGCTGGCCAATCCCGCTGCGCCAGGAATATGGGCGGCGCTGGCCTACTTTGGTTTTTTTGTGAACCTGCTGAATCTGATCCCTGTCGTTCCGTTAGATGGATGGCGCGTTACGGCTGCCCTCGACAGGCGTCTGTGGATCGTCGGGCTGGTGGGCTTGATTGGTGTGCAGATCTGGACGTGGATCAACGGCACCAGTTCGCTCTTCCTCCTGATTCTGATTATCTTAGGACTCACCCAGTTTTGGGCCCAGATGCGGGCGCCAAAAACGCCGGAGCCCCCGGCCTACTACGCGGTGCCTCTGCACGAACGTATTCTCATCGGGCTGGCCTACTTTGGCCTGGCCGCGGCCCTGGCTATCGGGATGTCTGTTGCTCATGGGCTGATCCACACGATCCCGTAGCAGCCCCGACTTCCCCACTCACCTTCATCGGTGGCCCGCGAACGGCATGATACCAGGGCCGCCGAATTTTACGCTAGCTCTGTAATGTTATGCATCTGAAGAGGAATATGTACGTCCATGACCATTATTGACCGCTTCCATCCCCAACGCCGGGATACGTTGCAGGCCGCTGCCGACGCTAGCCATGCTCTAGAAATCGATGAAATGACTCTGATGAATCAGCAACAGATGATACCGCTGACAATGTTTAGCCTGCTGCTGCTTATCCTCGGTGGCGTCTTTTTTATCGCGCTCAATCTCATTGCATACACCTGGCGCACCGGTCTGCATGGGACGACGCTCAGCGGTGGTGCGGTGCTGCTCTGGCTGCTGATAAACATTCTCAGCTACCTGCTCATTCTGCCCATCCACGAGCTGCTGCATGGCCTGACGATCTCTTTGTGGGGTGGCAAACCGTACTATGGCACAAAACTGCCTCTAGCACTCTTCTGCAGCGCGAAAAACCAGCTTTTCCCACGCAACTACTACGCTGTCATCGCGCTCGTGCCCCTGGTGGTGATTACTCTGGCTGGTATTGTCTTTACGCTGCTCGCGCCTGCCCTCTCGCCCTACGTACTCCTGGCAACGGCTGGCAATGTTTCGGGCGCCGCCGGTGATCTCTGGATGGCCTGGCGTTTGCGCAAGCTGCCCGCAGCGGCCTTTGTGGAAGACCTGGAGACGGGCGATCGCGCCTGGGAGATCACGTTGCTTCCCACGGATGCTACAATGGAGCCTGGTCAATAACATTCCAGAACAGGACGAGGTAACTCTTTTTTATGCCTGAATTGCCAGAAGTTGAATTTACTGCGCGCCAGTTGCGCGAACATGTGCTTGGGGCTACGATCCGCGAAGTGCAGGTCTTCTGGGAGCGCACTGTTGCCTATCCCGACGAACCGACCTTTCGCGCGTTGAGCGTGGGACAGCGTATTCTGCGCGTGCGGCGGCGCGGCAAATATCTGCTCTTTGACCTGGGGCGTGCTGATGAGCCTGAGTTACTGATGACCGTCCATCGGCGTATGACCGGCAATCTCTATTTGTTGCCGCCGGGTTGGGCCATCAATACACAGGCGCGCGCGGAGAATCCCACGCTCTGGCAGACGAGAGGACCAGATTTCGTGTACGCCACATCAAGCCCGCGTGAGGCTGCGGTGCTGGTGCGCGAGGCAGAGGCGAGCTACTATGAACCGGCGCAACTCTCCCATTGTCGTGTCTGCTTTGACCTGGCCGATGGTCGGCGTCTGCTCTTTACCGACGCGCGCAAATTTGGGCGCATCGAGCTCTGGCCAGCTGAACGCGAAGATGAGGCGTTGGCCGGTCTTGGCCCTGAACCGCTGAGCGCTGAGTTTACCGTCGAAGTACTGGCCCGCTCGCTGGCGGGACGCAAGGGAGCGGCGAAAGTGGCGCTGTTGGATCAGCAAATTGTCGCGGGCCTGGGCAACATCTACGCCGACGAAGCGCTGTACTACGCCAGCATCCATCCCCTGCGTCCGGCGAACACACTCAGCGAGGTGGAACTGACGCAACTACACGCCGGCATTGTCTCTGTGCTCACGAAAGGCATCGAGTACGGTGGCACGACCTTTAGCGGCTATCGCGGCCTGCGTGGAGAGTTGGGCGAGAACTATGAGCACCTCAAGGCCTATTTTAAAGCGGGCGATATCAAGCTCTGTACGCGTTGTGGCAGTCAGGCCGTCAGCCAGGTGATCGCTCAGCGCACCGCCCATTTTTGTCCACAGTGCCAGCGCTTGCCCACAGTGCAGTAAGACTCCCAGGTGTTTACACAGGTGTAAAAAAGGCTTGCGAGCATTGTACAGGCCCTCCATGTGGCAGCCCGGAAAAGGTCACATCGACAGTGGCGGGTACTTTGGCGGGTTGCTGGCCGCGCAAAGCCAGGGTGAACGAGACATAGCCGCCCGCGTCGCTGGTCGCCTGACCCAGGCCGAGGTCGCCGTACTGGAAATGCACCGTGGCGGTGGCTGTCATGCCACTTGCCCCGCTCGCGTCGTGAGTCGTGAGTCGGGCGTAGATCTGGATGGTCGAGTCGGGGCCGGGCGCGTTATTCGAGGACCAGGCTCCGCAGCGATAGGGTGGCACGGTTGGAATCGGCGTAATATACGACTGAAAGGCTGGATTGATCGTGGCCACGGCTTGAGGCTGGGCCGCGTTGACCGACGAGCCACCGCAAGCTGCCAGCCCTGAGAGCAGGATCAGAGCAGCCAGCCAGAAGAACAGGGTACGCGAAATATTTGTGCACATGCTTTCAAACCATCCCCCATCTACCAATCAGGCTAAAAGTACTAAGCGCCTCAGCCCACGTAGCAGGCGGGTCGAGGCACCTTTACTTGTAAAGAAGCAAGGACTATTTGGAGTTCTCAGTACAGTATATCATAGGGAACTATACTTGCGGTAATTCCCCGACGAGAGAGAACAGGAGTCCAATGCTTGCTTGCCCGCGCCTGTGAACTATGCTAGACTGGGGCCGATTGAAGGATCTCTAATACCTTCCCCAAACTAGTAAGGACCAGATTCCCGTGAATCATGACGCGAAAGAGCAGTTAGAATGGCTTGGGCAGCTCCTGAGCCAGGATATATTTGCGCACAACCAGACAAAAAACGATCTCGCGCAGAGAGTCAGTGAGTCGGGCAGCTCTCCCACCACGGAAGAGGTGTCTTCGGCGCGGATTGAGATTCGTCCCGATCCAGCGCGTGAGCGGCGTAAAGGTGTGCCGGAGGTGATCTTCGGCGAAACCAAAGTAACCGCGCAGGTGATAGCGATGGCCCACGGTCTGTTAACAGGCAGCGGGCGGGCGATCATCAGCCGGGTGCAGCCTGAAACCCTTGTGGCGCTGCGCCAGGAATTTCAGGGGTATACACTACGTATACGCGAGTCATCGCGCGCGCTGGTGATCTACCAGCCGGGCTATGTACGCGCGTCCACAGGCGGACGCGTGGGGGTGCTCAGCGCTGGAACCTCTGATATTCCGGTGGCTGAGGAAGCCGCGTTGATCGCCGAGGAGATGGGCTGCCAGGTCACGTGCATCTACGATGTGGGTGTGGCCGGTCTGCACCGTTTGCTAGAGCCTTTGCGCGACCTGCTCGCCAGTGGCGTGGATGTCATCATTGTCGCGGCTGGTATGGATGGTGCGTTGCCGTCTGTCGTGGCGGGGCTGGTCCCCGTTCCGGTGATCGGGCTGCCCACCTCGGTTGGCTACGGTCTGGGGGGTAACGGCCTCGCCGCCTTGCTCTCGATGCTGCAAACCTGCGCTCCGGGTCTCTCTGTCGTCAACATTGATAATGGCGTCGGTGCCGGTAGCACGGCTGCGCTGATCGCAAACCGTGTGGCACTGGCGGCTGAACATCGCTCCCCGTAGGGACGCAACGGGATGTTCTGAGGATGAGAATGTCTCACCGCTTGGTTGTTGGGTTTATGTGGTTAAGAAGTTACAGAAGGGCGGGACTTTCTATGGCGAATCAGAAGCGTGGGCCGGAGCCGGGATCTCAGAAGGCCAAACGCGGGGGTCAGGCTGTGCGTGCGAAATATGGCCCCGAATTCTATTCCAAAATTGGCAAGAAGGGCGGCGACAGTGTCAAGGAGAAGCGTGGCCAACGGTTTTATGCAGAGATTGGCAAAAAAGGCGGTGAAGCGACCAAGCGCCATCTGGGATCAGAATTCTATTCCAAAATTGGCAAGAAGGGCGGCGAGCACAGTCGCTTAAACCCACTTGAACCACCCACACTCGAAATACCCACACAGGATTAATTTCATGTTGAAAAAGGGTCGGCTCAGTGAAACAGCTTTAATAGATGTTTCACCGGGCTGATCCTTTTTCAACGCTAATCAAATCTTCTCAGGAAAGGTGGCATTTCCACTTCCGCAGCTTCATCGTCCGGTAAGTCGTTGCGCCTATTTTCCTGACGGCGTCCCATGCTGCGCAGGCCCCGCAGATCATCCAGGCTGCGCTGTGGGCGAGCGAGCGGCCTGCTGGTCCTATCCACATATCTTGTCGACTGTACGGATGGCTCAGCAACCGGTTCAGGCACGGGCCTTTCCTGGGGGCCGGGTCCGCCAGGGTGTGGTCTGGGAGCTGGTGGCTGAGCAGGAGCCGGGTTACCGCGTCTGGCGACCTGGCGAGGATAGTCTGTGCCTGGCTGCTGCGGCTGGGATGGTTGCTGTCTGGGTGCCTGGCCGCTGGACCCTGCTGACTGACCAGATGCGGACCCATTGGCTCGTGGCGTCTGACCACTCAACCTGGCGACCTGGCCGGGATAACCGGCGTTGCTGCTGCTCCGAGGTGTGGCGGGTTGCTGCTGCTCCACGCGTGTAGGTGGGGCCTGCAAGGTGGGTGCCTCGGCCATACCAGCCGCGATCAGCGTCACGCGAATCATATCCTGCAACGATGGGTCGATCACTGCGCCAAAGGTGATATCCGCTGCATCGTGGATTGCGCTCCCGATTTGCTCGGCCACCTCGTTCACCTCGAAGAGCGTCATATCCTCGCCGCCGCTGATATTAAAGAGCACACGCTGCGCGCCGCGAATAGAGACATTCAGGAAACCGCCGGCTATCGCCTCTTCAGCCGCTCGTTGAGCGCGGTTGCGTCCCTGGCCCTGTCCGATGCTCATCAGCGCGGTGCCAGCCTCACGCATGACGCTGCGCACGTCAGCGAAATCGACATTGACCAGGCCTGGTACATTGATGACCTCGGCGATACCCTGTACACCCTGGCGCAGCACATCATCCGCAACCTTGAACGACTCAGAGAGCGTGCGTTCACGTCCGATGATCGCGAGCAGCCGATCATTGGGAACCGTGATAATCGCGTCCACTTCCGCGCAAAGAGCCGCCAGCCCTTCTTCCGCTGCGCGCCGCCTGCGTGTTCCCTCGAATGAAAAGGGCAGCGTGACGATACCGACGGCCAGCGCTCCCATTTTGCGCGCGATAGAGGCCACCACTGGAGCGCCACCGGTGCCGGTCCCACCGCCCATACCAGCGGCGATAAAGACCAGATCGGCATCGCCCAGCGCGGCCCGAATCTCCGCCGCGCTCTCCATCGCTGCGCGCGCGCCAACAGCCGCCTGACCACCCGCGCCCAGCCCTTTGGTATAGTGCTCGCCCAGGCAAATGCGCTCCGGCGCCTCGCAGAGCGCAAGCACCTGCGCGTCCGTGTTCATCGCAATAAAGCGTACCCCACGCACACGTGTATCAATCATGCGGTTCACCGCGTTCATGCCAGCGCCACCGACGCCGACTACCACAATATCAACCTGGCTCTCCGCCTCCTCAAACTCATCGTAGGACATCTGCGCGGACACGGCGTCATCACCGGTATCACGCTGGTCTCGTTCCCAGTCGGAGCCTCGCTGTCCCTCCTGCCACCTCATATCCTCTCCCTCCACCTCGTGCCGAAGGACGGCCCACTGGTCATCTTGCTCAGCGTACTCATCCGCTTTGGGGCGAGCCATCCCTGACCGTTGTCGCGGGCTCTGCTCGCGTTTGTTTGCGTCCTCGTGGAATTTTGACTGCATACGCCCCCCCATTTTTCTTATCCTGCCCAGAGCATCCCGGAGACACCAGGTAGTTGCCCTGCTTGCGCATGTGTACGCGGCGGATGGCATCTATCCGCATTGTAGCAAAGGTGTCAAGCGTGTTCCTTATGGCGCAAGATTGCTCAAGAAGATGATTGCTCACTCTCTACACCTATGAACGGATCGGCCACGCAAAATGATACATGGTGGGTAGAAATGGAGCTTTTTCTCGCGCGTTCGGGTCGAACACAAAGAAGAACCTGCAAGAGCACAATAGTCTTCGTTTTCTCTTGCAGGTTCCTTACTGAAAAACGCGCACCGGCAGCGTTTCAAACAACCCCTGGTTATAGGGATTTGCTCGCTTTGGCGGCCTTTTTCTCACGGGCCGCCTCCTTTTTTTGTTTGTTGGACTTCGGTGGGGCCTTCAGTTCTTTTTTTTGTTTCTGGTCTTTATTCGCCATGGAAATAAACCCTGCCTTTCAAACTGCATGCATACATGCTGGTTACAAGGACGTTACTGGAAGGGCTGTGGCACTAGCCTTTTGTCCCTCCTGTGATGTATTTTATCAGATTTTTCAAGAGGGGGATAGAGGCTGGGTTTTGCCTTTACTCAACCGTAGCGTTGTTGGCGTTCCAGGTGCCGCTCTTCAAAAGAGGCCAGGGCGTGGGTAATCATGCGAATAACGTTGCCAATCTCCATTGGCTTGCGCAGGGGATAGATGCCGCGTTTGTGCAATTCCTCGGTTGGTAGGGTGGCACTCATCATAATAGCCGGTACGCCTCTGGCCTCCTCCATACTTTGGAAATGGTCATACAACTCGACGCCGTTCATGCCAGGCAAGCGGTAGTCCAGCAGAAAAAGGCACGGATGGATGTGCGGCACGATCTCCAGAGCGGCTGGCCCACTGGAGACAACTGTTGCGGTATAGGGAGTCTCCTCCTCAATCAACTGCTGCAAGAATACTCCAATCGCGGCATCATCTTCGACGATCAGGATACATGGATTCGTTTGTACATGCCCGGCGGCGGGTGGGATGACGTTGTATGGCATCATCGCCTCCTTTCTATGTCACAAATGATCAGCTTCTTATCATTTTATAAGACCACTATATTGTAGTGTAACGGTTCGCAAAAGGGATTGGTGACAGCGAAGTACCCGCTGCCAGTCTTTAGAAGCTTCATTCAGAATGGAGCAGTGATCTTTTTCTTTTTAACCTACTTATAGTATCACGATAGATAAGAAGAAACTGTTTCGCTTGCTTAACGTTCTGGTAGATCGAGCCAGGGAGATGAAATGTCTGGCGCATATGTCTCAAAACGCTCTAGCAAGCGGTTTGACTGTGCATCCCGTGATCAGGCCGCGCCAGGTTGGTAGATGAGAACGACGACGCCTTGCTCTAGTGTCTTCGTCGTGACCAGTTTCAGGGTCGTCTTTTCGCTCTGCCGAAACAAAAGCTTGCCGGAGCCAACGAGGAGGGGGTGAATCCACAGACGCAACTCATCCAGCAAGTGGTGCTCCAACAAGGTCTGCCCCACTATATTTGAGAGACATGTTTCTTTACCTCTTTCTCTTCTGGCAGAGAATCTCTGCCTGTCTATGCAGCAATCATCTGCAATCTTGTACATGGCCTCCGAGGATCAGTAGAAACCGCCATACTTCATAGCCGAACTCCTTCCTGTCTGATACGGGTATATACCCGCATCAGACAAAAAAATTAAATGCTCATTTCTTCCAATTGAGAAAGCAGCATCTTCAGCCGGTTCAGTTGATCCTGTCCGAGAGTATCTGCAACGGCTGTCTGGGCCTTTTGCCACAAAGGATTGGCGAGAGAAGCCGCTTCACGTCCCTTCTGGGTGACATGCGCGGTATGCTCTCGTCGGTCGCTTCCTCTGCTCAGAGAGATCAACCCGTCGCGCGCGAGAATACGCAAGTTTCTTCCGATGGTCGAACGATCACTTCCCAGTGTTTGAGCCAGGTCGGAAATGCTTTTCTCAGCTTCATCCTGAAGAATGCTTTCCAGAAGCACATATTGGGTCACCTTGAGACCGCTGGGCGCAAGGACTCGCTCATAGACCTCGGTGAGCGTTTGCGCAGCGTAGCGCAAAGTGGTGCAATGACAGGGAAATGTCCTTTTCATAATGTAAGTATATACCCGCATTTGGCAGATGTCAAGGGCCTGTCAGAACCGAGTACACAAAAAGGTTCCAGGAGAAGGCGGGTTCTGTCAGCCAGCTACAAAGCCAATATCCCCGCTTTCTATGGACCCTGGTTTTTGCAACGCCTACGCGCTGGTTATTGCAAAATGGTCAATCCCTTGTGAGCGTATTCTGCGCGAAACGCGCGAGGCGCTGGCAGCGTTTCAGCGCTCTCTCACGCTGTGCGCTGGCGGGGGTGGCTAGAAGATCGAGGGTATAGAGTTGGATCGCGGCGGCCAGCACGATCTTTTCATTGGCATCAAAGGTCGTGAGGCCCAGCGCACCCGTGGATGCTTGCATCGCATCCAGCTTGTGTTTGACTTCCTGCAGCGTCTCTTCCGCAAAGGCCACCTGGGAAGCCTGCTCCTCTGTATGTTGCAGAGCCAGCTCGAATGTTCCTAGCGCGAGCTGGGCGAGGGTGATGGTTTCCGGCGTAAAGATAAAGTACGGGACAGCGGCCGCCCGCTTCTTTCGCGTCATGGAGGAAACGCCTCTCTCTGGAAATAGGCAACAGTAGATGCTATACTCAAACCAGATCGTTCTCGATCCCGCTCCAGGAAAGAGAAGAGTAGCCTGATGCGCCTTCTGTCTCCTCTCAGGCTCGATCTCTGACCAGAGTATACCCTGAGAAGCGCGCGAAAAACGGGAAACTTTGCTAAAGAAGTGATGAAATATCACTAAGAAAGTGCTAAATTGCTCAATTTGGCTAAAAAGGTAGGGCATGATGCAGAAAGCGCCGTATCCGAACAGGTTGAGGGCATTAGTCAAAGAAGCCGGGCTGAATATGCGGGAAGTGCATCGGGAAACAGGCATCCCGGAGAGTACATTGCGCTGGTGGGCGCGTGGAGATGGTGTCATTCCAAAGGAGGAACGTACTCTGCTTGCCCACATCATTGGCTGTGCGCTTCACGATCTCGCGCCCATGCATGAAGAAGAACCAGGCGCCCAACGAGAGGCTGACTCAAAAACCGGCATTACGGCGTCTAATGGGGGTGGAAGACAACCAGCACAGAGAGCACCGGAAGAAAGGGTAGTCGTCGGAAAGATGCACGGAAAAGATATGAATGGCCCACAAAATATCTACAGTCTTGATACGCTAGCCTCGCCAAATGCGCTCCATTTAATGGAAATGGCCGAAGTTGACTGCTTTGCAGTCGATGATTTTATCACGCTTACCCAGAGCAACGCCTTTGTCGGCTGGAACCGCGATGAAATTTTTCTGACGAAACTCTCAACACCACTGCCCGTGCCAGACGACATAGAGACGGTGCGTCAGGAAAAACTGCCAGTGATTCAGAACAATTTTACCAACTCGTCACATTATCGTCTCGCGGCCTTTACACCAGCGTTTAGCGATAGAAGAGGGCTGGAAGTGACACTGGCCCCACTTGGATTTCACGATTTTTATACCCTTATGCCTTATCTGGATGAAACATTGCTGTCGCACAAAAACGGGACCTCTCTCTCTATTAGAGAAAAATATGGGCCTATGGCCTTTACGTATACCTCTGGAAACTCCTGTCCCGTTCCTGCACCTGTTGCTCTCCATTGTGTCGTTATCACAAAAGATCATCAGCTTATTCTGATGCAGCGTTCTAATTCTGTGGCTTTCTATCCAAATCATTGGTCAGCTTCGTTTGAAGAAACAATGGACTCGCCTGGGCTGAGCCCCAAAGGTAATAGACGAGCTGGCGATGCCGATTTCTTTGCCTGTGCTATGCGCGGCATCGAAGAAGAGTTAGGGGTCACTGCTGAAGCGCTTGATTCCATCAAGATACTCTCGCTCAATCTTGAATATCTGATCCTTGCGATTGGGGTTGTCGCCGTTATCAGAACGCATTTAAGCGCGCAAGAAGTGAAGTCCCACTGGCTAATCCAGGCTCCTGACCGTAATGAGGCATCAAAATTTGCGACCATTTCTACCGATCCCTCCGTTCTCCTCCAGAAGGTGTTCAGCAGCGATGTGCTCTGGCACCCAACGGCCCGCATGCGCCTGATCCAGTTCTTGTTCCATATGTATGGGGTCAAAGAAATAGTCGCGATGCTCAAAGCGTGGAAATAATGGCAACGAAGGGTAACACGGTCCTCATGCTTGTTCTGAGGCTTGTCGGCATGGATCAGCGTGTATGATATACTGTCCATAACAATCTGATCTTTAAAATGAAATACAGACTATTGGAGGTAGAATATGCGTTTAGCTATCCTCTCGGATATTCATGGGAACCCACTGGCATTGGATGCAGTTCTGGCGGATATTCAGGCTCAAGAGAAAGTTGACGGCTACTGGGTGTTGGGGGATTTCTCGGCCATTGGATACGATCCTGTAACGGTGCTTGAGCGCTTGAAAACGCTGCCCAATGTGCATTGCACACGCGGGAATACAGACCGCTATGTGATTACAGGCGAACGGCCTGGACCTTCGCTCCAGGAGGCGACTCAGCATGCTGATGCTGTGCAGCGAGCCGTGGAGGTCGCGGCGAGCTTTGCCTGGACGCTGGGCTATGTGACCGCCGCTGGCTGGTGGGACTGGTTGAGCCGTTTGCCGCTGGAATTGCGCTTGACCTTGCCCGATGGCACGCGGCTCTTAGGCGTGCATGCAGCGCCCGGCGCTGACGATGGACCGGGCATCCATCCAGGTCTGAGTGAGGATGAGCTATACGCGCTACTCAAGCCTGCTGAGGCCGACCTGATTTTTGTCGGACACACCCATGTGCCAATGGAGCGCGTGGTCCAGGGCATACGCGTCTTCAACCTGGGCAGCGTGAGTAATCCGGTGGTGACTCCCCTGCACGCCCGCTACGCGCTGCTGGAGGCTGGCTCCGACGGCTATCAGATCCAGCGATGCTCGGTAGAGTATGATCGTCAGGCGGTGATCGAGGCAGTGCGCCAGTCTCATCATCCGGCAGGCGAATTTGTGATCGGGTGCATGCAGGGCCAGATCCTCTCGCGATGGGCGAATATCGATGAATGACCACATATGTGCGACATAGTTATTCAGGAGAGATTGTGCTATGAATCTGCCCCTTTTTCAAGTGGATGCTTTTACCAATCAGCCCTTTGCGGGCAATCCCGCCGCCGTGTGTGTGCTGGATGAGCCTCGCGACGACGTTTGGATGCAGCAGGTCGCGCGCGAGATGAACCTCTCGGAGACGGCTTTTCTCAGCACACAGGCCGATGGCTACGACCTGCGCTGGTTTACCCCCGCCGTTGAGGTCGCGCTATGCGGCCATGCGACGCTGGCCAGCGCGCATATTCTCTGGGAACAGGGCTACCTTCCCGCGGCATCACAGGCGCGCTTTCACACCCTGAGCGGCTTATTGACCGCCGAACGGCGCGCTGACTGGATCGAACTGGATTTTCCTGCTAAGCCAGAGGAACCGGTCACAAGCGTACCGGGCCTGGCGCAAGCGCTGGGCATCACGCCGGTCTATATGGGCATGAGCCAGTTCGATTGTCTGGTGGAGGTCGCGTCTGAAGAGGCTGTGCGCAACCTCACACCGGATTTCGCGCAACTGGCAGCTATTGCTGTCCGCGGGGTGATCGTGACCAGCCGCGCCAGCACCCCAGAGTACGATTTTGCCTCGCGATTCTTTGGTCCACGCGTGGGCGTGCCCGAAGACCCCGTGACCGGCTCGGCCCATTGTGTGCTCAGTCCGTTTTGGAGCAAACGTTTGGGCCGCGCAGAACTGACCGGCTATCAGGCTTCGGCACGTGGCGGCATTGTGCGCACACGACTGGACGGCGAACGCGTCCACCTCAGCGGTCAGGCGGTAACGGTTGTGCGCGGCGAATTGCTGTAAATACACTTAAAAAGTGAATCTGATCTCCTACACCACTGGAGCAGTAGAGCAGTTTTTTGTTGATGAAGCGTTTATCAGTCTTCTGTATGCGCGGGAACGTGCCCATGCAACAGGTAATAGGTAAGGGCCGTTTCCCAGGATGAGATATATTCTTGATAGTGCTCTTGAGTAAACCCATCGAGGTAGCTATTGCCCTGCCGCGTGAGGGAGGTCAATGTATAGGTGATGCGCACCGTGCTTCTCTGCACTCCATCAGCCTCACAAGCCACCTCGACCTTGCTCATATGGGAGGTGGGCAAGACATTAAGATAGCTTATCTGGGACTGTTCCGGTGTATACGCGATGATGGCCCAGATTTTGGCCGGTTCGTTGGCGTGTTGCGTCGTGAAAACCATATCAGGCTGCGTCGCTCCCGAAGCAGGATAGAGCATGGTGGGGTTCCAACCATGTACCCAGCGTTTCTCTCCCAGCGGGGAAAACAGGGGAAATACTTCGTGAGGAGCAGCAGGCAGGTGAATGGCATGAGATCGCGTGATCTGCTGAGCGCTAAAAGCTGACATTGTTTGTGCTTCCTTTTAAAGAGCGTCTTCGCGTGAAGATGGATAATTAACGGCAAAAGATACGTTGGAATGTTTAGGATAGCTCGTTCTGTGCCCTCTGTTCGATAAAGCGATGGCTGGCACCGGCATCGTAGTTCATCCCGTACACATCCTTGAGCTGGGCAATCCGTTGGAGGGTCTCCTCGCTAAAGGGGTGTTTCTGTTCAAACGCGTGTAAAACAATCCCCTCAAGTAAATCTCCCAGCGACAGGTCAAAGTACTCTGCCAGCGCCTTTAGCACCTTTACCATGTTCTTTTCCATGCGCGCGCCAATCTGGACCCGTTCGACGGGAATAGGCCGCCCGTGGATGCCAGCGTTTTCTCCAGACTGCTGATTCATATCTTTTTTCTCCTTTCGGACACGTTATTTTATGGTTATGGTAACAATATAACGAAATAACATAAAAATGTCAAGCGGGAGGGCGACTTTTCATTGAAAGAAGAAATTGGTATAGTCAACTATTCTTATAGGCTTGTATATCACCTGGTTTTTCTGTATTATTCGTAGGTGAGGAATGTTTTTGTCCATTTCTCTCCTGCAAATGATTTGGAGGAGCCATTTTATGCCTACCTTGCGAATGATTTTCAAACGCCTCAATGTGCTCGTACAAGCTGGTGTACTCGCCAGTATGGCCGCTTTGCTGGTCATGATGCCGTGGGCGAGCGTACCCACAGCCGCAGCAGCGGGACATACAAGCAGTGTCGTGAGCGCCGCCAATTGTGCGGTCACGCCAGGAGAGGCGCAGTTTCCCAAACGTCAGTTGCGCGCAGTCTGGGTTGCCAGTGTCGCGAACATTGACTGGCCCACGCAGACCGGCCTTTCTGTCGCTGTGCAGCAGCAGCAATTTATCGCTATCCTTGATAAAGTGCAGCAGATGCATATGAACGCCGTTGTTGTGCAAATTCGCCCAACGGCTGATGCACTCTATCCATCCAAGCTTTTCCCCTGGTCACAGTGGTTGACAGGCGTGCAGGGACAAGATCCGGGCTACGATCCGCTGGCCTTTATGGTGAAGGAAGCGCATCAACACAACATTCAGTTCCATGCCTGGTTCAACCCGTATCGCATCAGCCTGGACACCGATCTCAGCAAGCTCGCGCCCAACAATCCGGCGATCCTGCATCCCGATTGGGTCATTAGCTATGGTGGCAAGCTGTACTTTAATCCAGGCCTGCCCGCAGTCAGGCAGTACATCACCGCAGGCATTATGGAGGTCGTGAATAATTACGACATCGATGGTGTTCACTTCGATGATTATTTCTATCCCTATCCCGTCGCTGGTCAGACCTTCCCGGACCAGGCCACTTACCAGCAGTATGGCGCGGGCTTCTCCACTATCGGCGACTGGAGACGCGACAATGTGAACCAGCTGGTTCGCGGCCTCTCGCTTGCCATTAAACAGGCCAAACCGTATGTGCAGTTTGGCATCAGTCCTTTCGGGGTCTGGCGCAACCAGTCCACCGACCCCACCGGTTCCGCCACACAGGCAGGCGTGCAGGACTATGACGATCTCTACGCGGATACGCGCGCGTGGATCAAAAACAACTGGATCGACTATATTGTGCCGCAAATCTACTGGAATATTGGGTTCCCACCTGCCGCATATGATGTTCTTGTAGCCTGGTGGTCGCACGAGGTAGCCGGCTCACATGTCCAGCTCTATACCGGGATGGCGGTCTACAAAATCGGTCTGCCGGGCGCCTGGTCCGACCCCAACCAGATGCCAGCTCAGCTTGCCTTGAACCTGCAATACCCACAGGTACAGGGCGCGATGTTCTTTAGCATGAAAGAATTGTTCGCCAACCCCCTCGGCTTTACGGACAACCTGAGCAACAATATCTACAAATATCCGGCACTGGTACCGGTCGCGCCTACCGCTGACGGCAAGGTTCCGCAGCGCCTGGGCTTGCTACCAGCGTACCAGACCTCGGCGGGTGTAACGTTAAACTGGCTGGATTTCAATCAAAGCTGGTTGAACGGCGACGACTCTGGCGGCCACAATTCCGCCTATTATGCTGTGTATCGTTTTAATGGTCGCGGACATCACAACATCTGCGACTTCAACGATACGCAGTATTTGCTGACCACCCTGCGCCGTACCAGTGACAATGGCGGCGTGCTGCAAACGTTTGTCGATACCACCGCGCAACCAGGCCAGACCTACACCTATTACGTCACCGCGCTTGATCGCTTCAACCAGGAGAGCAAGCCCGGCGATGGACAGTCCATCACAGTAGGCGCTGATTAGCCTCGCAGTCTGCTCCCGTAGCTTGTGGAATGAGGAGGTGGTCGATATGAAACGCATATCATATCGACCACCTCCTCAGTTTTGGTTACCTCATCCGCGCTTGCAAAAATTTGACACTCTGCCATTTGTCGCGTATACTTGTCGCATGTGCACACAAGTTCAATCCATCCACTACAAAGATTGCGCCGGGCACTGCTCTGTTGCGCTCTCAATTTTGCTCATCGATATGAGTGCTGTGGCCGCGTAGGCAGACACGCCAGGTCTACGCGGCAGGAACAGGCGCTTGATGCAACTGCTTGCTCATGGGGAGGAAGCAGGGAATCTCCCAGCTTATGCATCTTTCAGCTTTTCCTTCCATTTTTCTCTGTGTGTGTCCGCCAGGCGGGCACAGCTTTTTTTTGCTGCTTCCAGTGTGTGGAAAATGTGCCCGCCCCGCGCTATCAACCATTGTTTTTCACACTTTTTCTGGAGGTACAGGTATGAAACAGATACACAATTCATCACATAATATAAATACAAATGATCTTCCAACAGCTTCCGACATGCCAGCAGAGATAGCGGATGTGTTGCACGAAGCAGGTGAGGCTCTCAGCATACGTACACCAGCAGGGGTCGCAGGTGTAAGCGAGCTTATCAATATGCAAACGCCAATAGATACAGCGGAAATAGATGAGGTTCCCAGTCCGCAAACAGCAACAGAGATTACAGATGTGGAACACGACACAAGCGAGATTGCTGCGGAAACGACAGGGGCAGCGGAGGCAGCTCCTGCCAGGCGTCTGCCCTCTCTCTGGCGCAATCGCGACTTTATGTTGCTCTGGAACGGGCAGCTTATCTCCAGCTTTGGCACGCAGGTCTCGCAACTGGCCTTTCCGCTGCTCGTCCTGGCCATCACGCATTCAGCAGCGCAGGCAGGCCTTGTTGGTGCGTTGCGCGGTTTGCCCTTCGCGCTGCTCTGCCTGCCCGCGGGCGCGCTGGTGGACCGCTGGGACCGCAAACGCGTGATGCTGCTCTGCGATAGCGGGCGCGCCATTGCTCTGGGCAGTATCCCTGTAGCCCTCTGGCTGGGCCACCTGACGATCATCCAGCTCGGCCTGGTCGCGCTGATCGAGGGCACGCTGATGACCTTCTTCTCGCTCTCTGAAATGGCCTGCCTGCCACGTGTGGTGCCGAAAGAGCAGTTGCCCGCGGCCACCGCGCAGAACCAGGTCATCGATTCCGCATCGTGGACGCTGGGGCCGTTCCTGGGCGGCCTGCTCTATGGCTTTGGTCATGCCGTGCCCTTTCTGCTGGATGCGGCCTCTTATGCCTGCTCGGTGGTAGGGATCTTCTTCATGCGCGCGCGTTTCCAGGAAGAGCGCACAGAGGCCCCGCGCAAGATCTGGCATGAAATTGGCGAGGGCCTGGTCTGGCTCTGGCGCGACCCCTTGTTGCGTTTTCTAGCTATCCTCACCTGGGGCCTGATCACGCCTGTGATCGGTTTTTCGCTGATTCTGATCGTGCTGGCTCAGGGGTTGCATGCCACGCCTCTGGCCATTGGCATCCTCTTTGGCACTGGCGGAGCTGGCAGCATCCTCGGTGCGCTGCTGACTCATCCTTTGCAGAAACGTTTTACCTTTGGGCAGGTCATGATCGGGTCGGCGTGGGTCTGGGCTGTCTCCTGGCTGGCGCTGGCCATCGCGCCCAATGTGTGGGTGCTGGGTATTGCCAACGGGATCAGCTTTATCATCGTACCCATTTACACCTCGACTCAGTTCAGCTACCGTCTGATCGTCATCCCCGACCATCTCCAGGGGCGCGTGCAGAGCGTCTATCGCCTGCTCTCGTTTGGTAGCCAGCCGCTGGGCTTCGTGCTCACCGGCCTCCTGATCTCGTGGGTGGGCGCGAGCTGGGCTGTTGTGCTGCTCTTTGTGCCGCAGCTGCTCTTCTGTCTGCTCGCCACCTTCAACCGCCCACTCAGGGCAGCTCCCGCGCTGAGCGACATTGCCCGCGAGTGATAGAAAATCAGTTGAGATCACGTTGATCTTGCGAATAGAGAGCGGCGCTGCATGAGCAAGCAGTGCCGCTGCTGAAATACCCTTGACATTGGTGATAGAATAAAAAGCGATGCACCCATAGCTCAGTGGATAGAGCACTAGTCTTCGGAACTAGGTTGTCGGCGGTTCGAATCCGTCTGGGTGCGCTTGAGAATTACGCTAGCAAGTTCTTTATGTCTTATTAAGTACTTCATGGAGTTCCATTTATTCATCTGGCCCATCAAGGTAGGAAATCGTGACGCCCAAAGCAAAGTCGAGCGCTGCTATGCGTTTTAGTAAAGCAGTCACAGCTCGATGATCGAGCGTTGGACCGAAAAAGCGCATGACGGCATAGCATCTTTCCATAGAATTCTCTCTTACTAAGGTTTCCTTCTCCCTTTTTCAAGAGACTAGCATAGATTTTGATGCTCTGCAATGATCCCAAGTTTCATACAGCAAAAATCTCCTTACACGCGGTCTATGCCTGCGCATGTTGGTATGGAATGCCATTATATCGCATGAATCAGTCTTATTCAATTCATGACAAACTCCATTCCACAGTGAAGCAATTGCTTGTCGAGGCTGGCGGATATCGTGAAGACCAGCTAATTCCAGTCATTTATCCTTGACAATTGGCTTTTTTCTATGGTAACATGATGAGTGACTCATATGTCATATCGCGAAGGGGCGACCGGTATTCCGAGGCTCAGCGGAGAGCACGAAGAGGCGGTGGGCAGCTTCTCTGTGCGCGTAGCGGCTTGAGCGGGGGAGATTCATTGATCGTCTCAGTCCCTTGTATTTGATCCTGATGTGTTTTCCACACGTTTTTAGGAGGAAATCATGCGCGCAAGTACTTCATCCCCGGACGAAGCGCGTTCGTCGCAAATGGGCATCGTTATCTTCTCAAGCACGTTGGGTACCGCTATCGAGTGGTACGACTTTTTCCTCTATGGCACGATGGCAGCCCTGGTGTTCCCAAAGCTTTTTTTTCCTGAAGCTGATCCGGTTGTGGGCACACTGTTAGCGCTGCTTACCTTCCTCTTTGGCTTTATTGCACGTCCCTTTGGCGGAGCGCTGTTCGGACACCTGGGTGATCGCATTGGGCGCAAGTCCACCTTGATTGCGACGCTGCTGCTCATGGGTGTCGCGACCTTTCTGATTGGTGTCCTGCCTGGTTATGCGACCCTGGGCATCTGGGCTGCTGTGATCCTGGTCGTCATGCGTTTGTGTCAGGGGCTTGGCGTAGGCGGCGAATGGGGCGGCTCGGTCCTGCTGGCGATGGAGTATGGATATAAACGCAACCGTGGCTTCTGGGCCAGTTGGCCGCAAATCGGCGCGCCCCTCGGTCTGGTGCTTTCAACGGTGGTCGTGAATATCGTCCAGTCATCGACGACAGCAGCAAACTTCCTCTCCTGGGGCTGGCGTATCCCCTTCTTCGTGAGCGCGCTGCTGATCGTGGTCGGACTCTTTATCCGTCTGCGTGTCATGGAGACCCCGCTGTTTGCGGCGGTGAAAGAGCAGAAGCGCGAAGCTGCTGCGCCGGTTCTGGAAGCGTTCCGACATAGCACCCCAGAGATTCTGCTTAGCGCGGGCTCGCGTTTTGTCGAGCAGGCACCTTTCTACATCTTTGTGACCTTTGTGGTGACCTATGGCCTGGATAAGCTGCTCCTGGATAAGACGCTGATTCTGAACAGTATCTCCCTGGCTGCCGCCCTGGAGCTATTCACGATCCCGCTGGCTGGCTATCTCTCAGACCGCATTGGACGGCGTGTCTGGTATCTGCTTGGCTGCGTTCTGATGCTGGCCTTTGCCTTCCCTTACTTCCTGTTGATGAATAGCAAATCGTCCGCGCTCTTCGTGATATCGGTCATCCTCTCACTCGCGGTCTTCCACGCCTGGGTCTATGGACCACAGGCTGCGATGATCGCGGAACGCTTTAAGACGCGCTCGCGCTACAGTGGCGCTTCGTTGGGCTACCAGCTCGCGGCCCCCTTCGCCGGCGGCCTGGCCCCGATTATCGCCCTGCTCCTGCTCAATGGCAAGACAAATCTTTCCGCGTTCGGTCTGCCGAAAACCGTCGTCGTCAATGTTGGCAGTGGTTCCTGGCAGGCGGTAGCCATCTATATCATGGTGCTCGCGGTGATCTCGTTTGTCTCGGTGCTCTTCCTGAAAGAACTGACGCACACCGACATTTCCGAGGTTGATGCTGATAACGTCGAGGTCGGTGAGCCTGTCCCGGCTGACTAGCTCTGCCGCATACCCTCGATAATCTCGTGTACCCTTTATCCATCAACGCAGAGAGACCTCGCATGGCTGTATGCGAGGTCTCTCTGCGTTGATGTCCTATCTTTCGGTTATGCCGGATTCTTCTGCCTTTGATCTCATCAAAAAGAAAAATGCGGGAAGGAGAAAAAGAAGGCCAAACACGCCAAGCACCAATCCGGCAATATGAATCGCTCGCTGAGGGTAAAATAGCACCATAGCGGCTGCTATAGCAGTTAGTCCAAAAGCAAGCCCAGTAAAAAGTTGACCTACCCCTTTCTGCATGGAAATATTTCGTTTGTTCCCAATGAATTGGCTCTTTATTCTGGAAAGGTCACGCAACCCAAGAACCAGAAATCCAATCGATCCCAATGCTATAATTCCATCAAATGTGAAAGGAAGTATGCGCAGGAGAGCATCTATAAACATCGCAACCTGGCTCCTTAATCAATCCATTGATGGCATCAAGGAGAAGAGATCTTCGAGAAGAAGCTCTCCTCTCCCTCTGCGGATACATTAATTGCCGTTTGACCTGTAAATCTGCCAAAGGAGGAGATAGGAGTCAGCAGATTGAACAAATACATTCAAAATCGCCTCATTCCTCAAAAATCCCCTCTCGATTCTTTTGATTTATGTTGAGACAAATATTGGTAGAGTAGGAACTGTGTAATGCCACAGAAAAAAGCAATGGCAGTTAATATCACAAGTATGGTTCTTGGCACACCCGTTTCCAATAGAGCAAACATTCCAATAGCAATTACGGCAATAACGTATAATATAATCATAAAAATAAATAATTTTACATGTTTTTTTTTGCCCATATGTTTGTCTCTACCTTTCAGAGAAGATTTGAACGTATGTCTTGCAAGAAAAGCTTTTTCTGTTGAGATAATCGCTTTTCTCCTGAATGCCAAGTCGTTCAAATGGATGTAGGAGATAAGCAAAGATGTAAGTAGTATTAGTGAATTTTTCAGTATTACTATTTACATCTTTTACTTAATGAAACAAGAAATTGCGTTATAGTTTTTATACTATTGAGGCTAATGAACAATGATATAAAATATCATAACGCAACTTATTAACTAAAAACTACATACGTTAGTATACCAGGTGACAAGGGCAGAAGCAATCCCTCCTATGATGCTGAGGCCAGCCACAGTGATACCCAGTTCTGCTGCAAGCAATGTTAAACCAGCAGCAGCTGGAGCAGTTGTGATGGTTATAATAATAATACCTATCGCTCCTGCACCAATTAAAGTGACTGCGGCTGCAATGCCCAAGGCACAAAGGAAAACATCTCCTGCCCCGCTCGGATCAACTTCATTGACCGGATCGTCCCCTGCATACATATACGGGTTGGCCTTGAGCGTCTCCTGTAAGCTGCCACCAATCGGGGTGCGCTGGGTCCAGCGGCCTGTGCTGGGGTCGTAGTAGCGGATGCCGTACTTGTACAGGTTGGTGCTGCTATCGAAGAAGCCACCAGCGAACATCCAGGGATTGCTCACCTGTGCTTGCGAGTTGAGCAGATTCCCGTAGGGGTCGTAATCGTAGCGGTTGACATCGTGACCACTATTGTCGGTCATGCCTACGATAGAACCCAGGCCGTCGAAGAGGTAGTAGTACTCCTGACCATTCGCAAGGCGCTCGTCGTTCAGTAGACCACAGCTACAGCGCACATAGGCGGTGGTACCCGACGATGTGTGCTCGCTGCTCAGTCCCAACGTACTATACACGTCTGACGTGTTGTTGATGGTGACACGCTCACTTTGATTGGCACCGCTATAGCCGTAATGGTTCGTGTTGATGGCGGTGGTCTGGTTCTGCG
>CAXUEY010000077.1:0-27573 GCA_964250225.1 uncultured Ktedonobacteraceae bacterium
CATTAACCTGGGAAAATTTATTTTTAAAAAATTTTCCCCCTGTTGACGCTATAAACTATCTAAACCAGCATCGTGGTCCACAAGCTGCGCCAGCGAGGTCCAATCCATCTCGCCGCGATTCTGGGTCAGGGCTGAGAGCAGGCGATCATGGTTCAGGCTGGCGAGAGGCATGGGCACGTGCGCTTGAGCAGCGGCGTCGAGCACCAGCGTCTCAGCTTTGCGCGCATCGCGATTATATACCGGTAAAGCGTAGCCTGCCTTGAGCAAGCCGTGCGCCATCGCCTGGCCCATCATGCCCAGTCCGATAAACCCGATAGTTTCGCCCATTGTTCTGTCCTTTTTCTCTCTAGCATGGATAATTGTGTCACTGCTATTATAGAGCTTATCATTACGAAGCAGTGAGGTGCAAATAGCGCGGGCAAAATCTTGTTTTTGAAGTGGGAATTTGGTATGCTCTGAGCGGAGAGTGAGAATCTTCGATGTAATTCAACGCGGCTAGTAAAAACCAGGGAGGGTATATGGTGCTTGAAGGAGAACTGTTCGACCACTATCGTATTCTGCGCTTGATTGGCAAGGGTGGCATGGGTGAAGTGTATCTGGCAGAGGATACGCAGGTGCAACGCCAGGTCGCAGCCAAAGTTGTACGACTTGAGGAGGAACTACTCAGCCAGGAGACCATAGCCGGGGATCTGCATTTTTTCTGGCGCGAAGCCAGCATTATCGCTAAACTTGATCATCCAGCGATTTTGCCTCTATATGACCACGGAGACATGTCCCTCGATACCCTGTACTTTACATATTTAATTACGCCCTATTGTCCTGATGGCTCGCTATTGCGCTGGATGCGTCACCGAGGACTCAATCGACCAGTGACGCATCAGCAGATTGGATGGATCATTGGGCAGGCAGGGCAGGCTCTCCAATATGCTCATGATCAGCGGGTGATGCACCTGGATATTAAACCGGCCAACTTCTTGATTCGGAAGCGTCCAGGCTCAGATGAACTGCTTGCCCTGCTGCTGAGCGATTTTGGCATTGCACGCCTGGCCATGACTACCGCCAGTTTCAGCCAGGATATTCGTGGAACACCCACGTATATGGCTCCAGAACAGTGGGCCAATCACCCGACATTTGCCAGTGACCAGTACGCGCTGGCAATCATGGCCTATGAATTGCTCGCAGGCAGCCCACCTTTCCAGGGTCCGCCCATGAACATCATGTTTGGTCATCTTCAGGAACAGCCCCCATCAATAGGCGAGCGTAATCCCAGGGTGCCAGCGGCGGTGAACCTGGTGGTGCAGCGGGCGCTTGCCAAGAAGCCGGAGGAGCGTTTCCCTTCAATTGCCGAGTTTGCTCACACTTTGCAGGAGGCTCTTGAGAGTAAGTTGGACGAGCGCGCAGGAGGAGCCGAGACGCTCGCAGCGCTTCCTGCAAAGGCCAGCGAGGTTGCCTTACTCCCGCGCGACTCCCAGACGGACCAGCAGCTTGTTGCCGGGTCAGGGCTTTCGCCAGCGCAGGAGATAGACGAACAGTCGCTAGAGGCAACCCTCCCGCGCCTGTCTCGCGCTGCACCCGACTCGGTTACACTCTCGTCGGTGCCAGATACGCAGGCAGCCCATTTCCTACCGAGCCTTGTCCCACTACTCTCATCGACGCATCCCGGCCAGATCTTTCGTCGGCGCCCGGTATTGGCCACTGCCGCCATAGCTCTGCTTATTGTTATCCTGCTTGTCGGAGGGAGCGTAGGCATCACTATGGTAGGTCAACAAGCCAGAGTAGATACGTCAAGAAACACTGCTCTCACTGCTCAGGCGCAAATAACCAATACGGCGCGGGCCAGGATAACCGCGACAGCTCAGGCTCAAGCGGCAGCAACCGGAGCCGTTCTAAGGACTGGCAAGATATGGCATACTCAGCTTTCTGGTGCCTCCTCTAATCTTTTGAATTTGACATGGGGCGACTCCCAGTTGGTGGCGGTGGGAGATGGCGGTACCATCGTGACCTCACCCGATGGGCATGCCTGGACAGTTGAGCCACTTGTCGGAGGCGCTGCCCTTTGGTCCGTGGCATGGGGCGACTCCCGCTTTGTGGTGGTGGGAGCCGGCGGCCAGGCGGGGGAAAGCGGCGTGATCCTGACCTCACTCGATGGGCATACCTGGACCCGCCTATCGCCTGGCACCGGCCCACTTTTGAGTGTGACCTGGGGCGGTTCCCAGTTTGTAGCAGTGGGAGCCAGTGACCCTAGCGGAAATAATAACACCATCCTGACCTCACCCGATGGACGCACCTGGATGGCCCAACAGCCTCCGCCCCATGCCACCAGCTTTCTTCAGGCGGTGGCATGGGCGGATTTCCTGTTTGTGGTAGTGGGAGGCAATGGCCTGATCGCTACCTCACCGGATGGACACACCTGGACACTGCAGCAGTCTCCTACCAGCAACAACCTTGCAGCGGTGATATCATCAGGCAACTCCCGGCTTGTGGCGGTGGGAGACAACGGCACGCTTCTCACTTCATCGTAATGTTCTCGTGGACGCAGTAGCACGCCAGAAGGCAAGGCACATCTCTCCCGATGGTTGCTATGTGCGCCCGCTGATCTGCTGCTGCACGATATTTTCCGCAATGCTCAGCACATAGCGCCCGACGACATCTGTTTCCAGGTTGAGTAGCGTGCCCACGCGCAACTGGCCCAGGTTGGTGTGCTCGCGGGTATAGGGGATCAGCGCCACCGAGAAACGGTCCGTGAGCCGCTCAACCACGGTCAGGCTTACGCCGTTCAGCGCGATAAAGCCTTTTGCGATGATAAAGGGGGCCAGTTGCGCGGGCAGCTCGATCTCGACGCTCAGGCCGATGCCGTCGGGAGTGAGCGCGAGCACCGATGCAGTGGCTTCAACATGGCCCTGCACCATATGCCCACCGATACGCCCATTGGCAGAGAGCGAACGTTCAAGATTGACGAGATTGTCGGGTACGAGGCTGCCCAGGCGCGTACAGCGCAACGTCTCCGGCATCGTATCGACCCGGAACCAGTCCTCGCCACGCGCCGTGACCGTCAGGCAGGTACCGTCAACCGCGACACTCTCTTTGACCGCGACATCCTGCAAAATATGTTCGGCCTGAATGACCAGACCATCCTCTTCAACACGCAAGAGTGTGCCAATTTCTTCAACTATGCCTGTAAACATGCTTTTACCCCGTTTCTTCTATTATGCGTTACGCAATACACGCATTGTGTACGCCATTTCTACGGCTGAACGCGCACACTCGCTGCCACGCGGAATGCGTGCCTCGGCCTGGCTCTGATTTTCGGCGCACATGACGCCAAAGATAATGGGAACGTGCGTATCCAGGGAGACGCGCATGATGCCCTGGGCAGCGGCATCGCTCACGACGACATCGTGACGCGTCTCACCTTTCATAACGCACCCGAAACAGATCAGCGCGTCGTAGTTGCCTCCACGCGGCATACCTCTATGCAGCATAACCTGGGCAGTGCTGGGCAACTCGTATGTTCCTGGCACAAGCACAGTATGTATATCGTGCGACTCCACACCCATATCCATCAGCTCGTGACGCGCCAGTTGCCAGAGCGCGCCAGTAATTTGCCAGTTGTAGCGGGCCACAACCATGCCGATATGCAGCCCACGACCATTCAATGGCTCTTCTACGGGCGTTGGGATGTTCATATCCATTAGAAGCTCTCTTTCTCAATCATAAGCCCTAAAGCTATATTATCTCTTTAAATCTTATGATTGCGTCAGTGCTGCAACTTCGGATAAATCTGTGAAAAGATGTCCGAAGCGCTGGCGTTTTGTTTGCAGATAGTGTCTGTTATCTCCCGTGGGTGACGTTTCGAGCGGCACGCGTTCGACACGGATGCCATGCTCGCGCAAGGCCTGGATTTTTGCCGGGTTGTTGGTCAGCAGGCGCGTGGAGGTGATGCCGAGGTCGCGCAGAATCTCGACGGCGCTTTGATAGTCGCGGGCGTCGGCGGGATAGCCCAGGCGCTCGTTTGCCTCTACGGTGTCGTAGCCCTGCTCTTGCAGGCCGTATGCCTGGAGCTTACCGGCCAGCCCGATGCCGCGTCCCTCCTGGGGCATGTAGAGCAGCGCGCCGTGTCCCTCCGCCGCGATTTCACGCAGGGCCGCGTGCATCTGGGCCTGGCAATCGCAGCGCTGCGAGCCAAAGAGATCGCCGGTCATGCAGGCTGAATGCAAACGCAACAGCGTCGGCGCGCCCTCCTGCACCTCGCCGAGCAGCAGCGCGAGATAATCAAGCCCGCTCGCTACTTCTCTGTAATGGACCAGTCGAAACGTCGCCTCTGGCGTGGGCAGCGTCGTTTCGCTCACCCGGCTGACGCGGTTGGTCGCGCGAAATTGCGCGATGGCCTCGACGGAGAGCAGACCCAGCTTCCAGCGTTGCGCCATCTCCAGCAGACGCTCGCCACGCGCGGCCTCGCCGTCTTCGGCCAGAATTTCGCAGATCACGGCTCCAGGCTCCAGGCCAGCGATGTGCATCAGGTCAACTGCCGCCTCGGTATGGCCGCGCCGCTCCAGTGTGCCGCCGGGTCGGGCGCGCAGCGGAAACACATGGCCGGGATACGCCAGATCTGCTGGCCGCGTGGTGGACGCGACCAGGGCGCGAATCGTTGTGGCCCGGTCACGTGCTGAGATGCCGGTTGTAGTGTCGCGCAGCGCGTCCACCGAGGCTGTGAAGGCGGTATCTTGCAGTGGTTCGCCGCCACGCGTGGCCAGCGGGATGCGCAGTTCATCCAGCCGGGTGCCGCTCAGCGCGACACAGATCAGCCCGCACGCCTGGTGCGCGATAAAGTTGATCGCTGCGGTGCTGGCAAACTGCGCGGCCAGACAGATATCGGCTTCGTTCTCGCGCTGCTCGTCGTCGCACAAAATCACCATGCGCCCGGCCTGCAACTCACGCACCGCTTCAGGCATAGTGAGCATAGCCCCTGCATGATTTCTTGTTTCGTTCATGCTCTCTTCTCGCTTTCATCTAGCAGGTCGCCTTCAAACAGCATATCCGCTGTAAATTGGGTGATCTGTACATTACACAACTGACGCGCCTGCTGCATGCTTTTCAGTCCCCGACCCGCCAGAGGAGACGGCGCACCACGCCCGCCTATCAATTTGGGACTGATAAAGGCCGCGACATGCTCAATGCACCCCTGATCGAACGCGCTCCCCAGCAGGCTCGCACCCCCTTCGATGAGCACATGCATCAATCCGCGCTCTCCCAGCAGATGTAGCGCGGCGTCCAGATCGAGCTGACCAGGCGCGAGCAGTGGAACACTCATCATCTCGACTCCACACTTCGCCAGGCGTCGTTGCACTTCGGGCGGGCAGGCTGGGCCAACGATGATGCAGGTGCCGCTGGCCAGTTCGGGCTGGAGCAGCGCGAGGTGCGTGGGCAGGTCGCCACTGGCACTCATCACCACGCGCAAGGGAGCGTTTATACGAGGTGTGCGCTGCCAGCGTGCCTGTTCTGGCGCGAGACGTGGCGTCAATTGGGGATTATCCACGCGTGCGGTGCCTGCCCCGACCAGAATGGCGTCCACCCGATCCCGCAGGTCGTGTACCCATGACCGCGCATCCGGTCCACTGATCCAGAACGCGTCGCCACTCTGGGAAGCCAGCTTGCCATCAAGCGTCATCGCCCATTTCGCGCTCACATACGGACGTTTGCGCGTGACAAAGGTGGCGAATGGTCTGACAATTTCCGCTGCCTCGCGCGCCTGGGGGCTATTCTCCATCAGCGCGACCTCGACGCCGGCCTCGCGCAACTGCGCGATTCCCATCTGGCACACGCGGGGATTGGGATCGTGCGTCCCCACCACCACGCGGCTGACCTGAGCGGCAAGAATGGCCGAGGTGCAGGGAGGTGTATGCACAGAGATGCAGCACGGTTCCAGGGTCACGTAGAGGGTAGAGCCGCGTGCTGCCTCGCCCGCCTGCGCCAGAGCCAGCACTTCGGCGTGGGGACCATAGGGTGGCGCGGTCGCTCCCTGCCCGACAATGGTGTCGTGCTTGACCACCACCGCGCCAACAGGAGGACGTGGGCTGGTGCGCCCCTCAACGCTGCGCGCACAGACCAGTGCTTGCTGCATCGCTATGTGATCATCCATCACCAGGATCTCCTTTTGCATACAATACCAGGTGAGAGGAGCAGGTAAAGGATCAGAGGTATACTAAGAGGATAGGAGGAGATATATGCGCAGAACAGGATACTACAGCCCTGTGTTGAGAGAGCATGATCCTGCGTTCTGAACATATCTTGCGAGAAACAGAGTACAGTCGACGTGGGCACGTACGCCACGTCCTGTCCTCAAGCGTCTCTACGTGTCTTCTCCCATCCGGACTATACCGTCGGCCCTGGAACTTCCCCAGGTCTGCAGTTCCCAACGTTGGGAGCCGCTCGCGGGCTATACCGCCGATCAGGAATCGGGAAACGGCTGTTTCCCTCACCTTGCCCCGAAGACAAACGAGATATTTTATTGTCAGATATAGCATAGCATGCCAATCACGAAAAAACAATGCGGGATTTCAGGTCTCTTGCAACTCAATCGGCTGCCAATCGCTGCTATCGTAAGCGGCATAAGGGATCTCCCACAGTTTGCCCGGCTCCTCACGCGTCTCCCAGCGGCGCAACGCATCCAGGAGCACCTGGCGCTGGAGATCCTTCTGGAACGGACCGCCCAGCGAATGCCCCATTTTAAAGTGATGGGGAGCGATCACGCGTGGCGGCCCGGCCTGCATCGATTGTTCAGGCGCGGCAGTAATCAGAACCGTGGGAATGCCAGCCATCTCGATTTCGCGCTGAATAATCGCTGCCACGCGATGACAGAGGGGACAGCCAGCGGTGAGCACCACGCCATCGGCCTTTGAGCGTAACATGATCTTCGCCATCTCCGGGGCCGCGCGTTCGTACAGGTCGCGGAAATTCTGGGTGTAGCCCATAAAGCCGAGATGTTTATCGCTCACACCCGCGATCACGCCTTCCCCTGCCAGTTCGCACAGGCGCTCGATAGGAAAGACACAATTAATATCCCGGTCGGCGTCGCGGTGATCGTAATGATCGTGCGTGACCATGAGTTGTTCCACAGGCGTCCCCCCTGGAATGACGCGCCAGCTATTGTCGCCGCCCACATCGAATGCCTCCTGGTCGCGCAGGTGAACGCCTGCTGTCGTGACCAGTGCGAAAATCGTCTCATGCAGTTCGCGCACGCGTGGGGTATATGGAATGCATCGCTTCGACATTGTCATGATGCTTGCTTATCCCTTCTTCACTGCTATCGCTCTATTGGATAGGATTTTTCTCTGAAATGTTGTCCTTTCGTCATGTATCAACACAGGAAACGCGGCCTTTATTTCACGCCTGACCCGTTAGCGCCAGATTCCCAGATAGACCTTTTGCCATTGACGAAATTTCCTGAAACAGCTAGACTAAGAGACATCAAGCTAGAGAGATAAAAAAGCTTCAATTATAGATGAGATGAGGCAGAAGAACATGGCGATAGATGCCCTCGTTGATACCGACTTTGAGGTTGTAATTGGCCTCGAAGTTCACTCTCAATTGCTGACGCGCAGCAAGATGTTTTGCTCGTGTAGCACCGATTACGCGAATGCCGCCCCCAATACACATGTGTGCCCGGTTTGTATGGGTATGCCGGGCGTGATGCCCGTGATTAACCAGCAGGCCGTTGCCTATACCATCATGACCGCCCTGGCGCTCAATTGCGCAATCCCTGAGTATTCCAAGTTTGATCGCAAGAGTTATCCCTATCCCGACTTGATGAAGGGCTACCAGATCTCGCAATACGATATCCCGCTCAGCAATCATGGCTATGTGACGATTGAGCACAACGGCCAGACCAAACACATAGGGATCACGCGCGTTCATCTGGAAGAGGATACAGCGCGGTTGTTGCACCACGACAACTATAGCCTGGTGGATATCAACCGCGCTGGCACGCCGCTGATGGAGATTGTCAGCGAGCCGGATATGCGCGATCCCGAAGAGGCGCGTCTCTATATGCAAAAATTGCGTGAGATTCTCGTGTATCTAGGTGTCTCATCCGGGCGTCTGGAAGAGGGCAGTCTGCGTTGTGACGCGAATATCTCGGTGCGTCCACGCGGCCAGCAAGAGCTGGGCGTGAAGACCGAGGTCAAGAATATGAACAGTTTCCGCGCAGTCGAGCGCGCCCTGACCTACGAAGCGCAGCGTCAAATCGCCCTTGCGCGCGCTGGCCAGAAGATTCACCAGGAGACGCGTGGCTGGGTCGAGACAAAAGGGATCACGGTTTCCCAGCGCAGCAAAGAAGAGGCGGACGATTATCGCTACTTCCCAGAGCCAGACCTGCCCCCGCTGGTTATCAGTCGGGCTCTGGTCGAAGAACTGCGCGCACAATTGCCAGAACTACCCGACGCGCGCCGCCAACGCTACATCAGCGAGTACGGCCTCGCGACGCACGATGCCAATGTGCTGACCGAGGATAGGGCGCTGGGCGACTACTTTGAGCAGGTTGTGGCAGTCTCGCAGGGCGCGGATCGCAAGGCACGCGCCAAAACTGCCAGCAATCTGATTCTCAACGAGGTGATGCGGGTGCTACGGATCACGAACGGCACAGTGGAAGATTGTGCCTTAACGCCTGCCGCCGCAGCCAATTTGCTGGACTTGCTCGATAAAGAGCGCATCACCGGCAAACAGGCGAAAGACGTGCTGGAAGAGGCGTTTGCCTCTGGGAAGATGCCGGAAGAGATCGTCAAAGAGAAGGGCTTCGCGCCGCCTATTAGCGATATGTCCGCGCTGGAGCAGATTATTGGAAGCGTGATTGACGCGAATCCCAAGATTGTCAGTGACTACCGGGCTGGCAAGGTCAACGCTGTACAGGCGCTGATCGGCCAGGTGATGAAGCAGACTCGCGGCCAGGCCAGAGCAGATGTCGTGCGCACGATGCTGCTGGCGAAACTGGACGAGGGCATGGATGCGTAAGCTCTATACCCCCGCCTTTTCTTCACCTTGCTGGCTGCTGTCTAGATAAAAGCGAGGAGTGGGATTGATCCTTCTCCTCACTGCTGGCTATGGATTCCAATTGGTGCCGCATTTTCTAAGCAGAAAGGAAATCGTGCAATGATGCATGCAGAAAGTCATTCCCTCAATCCCTACCACATGGCGGTTCAACAGTTCGAGGCAGCTGCCGATAAGCTGGCTCTCTCCGAAGACATGCGCGAGATCTTGCGCCAGCCCAAACGCGAGTTGGCGGTGAATTTTCCGGTACGACTCGACAGCGGGCGCATTAAGACTTTTACCGGTTATCGCGTTCAGCACAACGTCAACCGTGGCCCCGCCAAAGGAGGCATTCGCTACAGTCCTGACGTCACCCTTGATGAGGTGAAAGCCCTGGCGATGTGGATGACCTGGAAATGCGCGGTTGTTGGCATTCCCTATGGAGGTGCCAAAGGCGGCGTGATCTGTGATCCAAAGGGGATGAGTCCCAGCGAACTGGAGCGCATGACGCGCCGTTATACCACAGAGATCTCTATTATCATTGGTCCTCATAGTGATATTCCCGCGCCCGATGTGAATACCAACTCCCAGGTGATGGCCTGGATTATGGACACCTACTCGATGCACGGCGGCTATTCTATTCCTGCTGTCGTTACCGGCAAACCCCTCTCCATTGGTGGCAGTGAGGGACGCAACGACGCCACCGCGACGGGCGTGCTCTTTGTGACGCGCCGGGCGGCTGAACGCGCTGGCATGTCCTTGCAGGGTGCGCGTGTGAGTGTCCAGGGCTATGGCAACGCCGGAGCTATCGCGGCCCGCCTCTTCCACAACGAGGGCTGTAAGGTCGTGGCCGTCAGCGATACTCGTGGGGGTATTTACAACAGCGCCGGACTGGACCCCGCCGCTGTTCTACGCCACAAACAGGAGCGGGGCAGCGTCATCAACTATCCCCAGGCCGATACCATCGGGGTGCAGGATGTGCTGGAAGTTCCCTGCGATATTCTCATCCCCGCGGCTACCGAGGGCGTGATTACCGCTACCAACGCTGACCGAATTCAGGCGCGCATCATCTCCGAGGCCGCTAATGGGCCGACCACCCCTGCCGCAGATAAAATCCTCTTTGAGAAGGGTATCGAGGTTGTGCCGGACATCCTGGCCAATGCTGGCGGTGTGACTGTCAGTTACTTTGAGTGGGTGCAGGATATCCAGAGCTTCTTCTGGGGCGTTGAGGAGATCACACAGAGACTTGAGATCATTATGAATCGCGCTTTTGATTCAGTAGCGGAAAAAGCCGATCAGTATTCCTGCGATCTGCGCCTGGCCGCGAATATGCTGGCCATTGCCCGTGTTGCCGAGGCCACCCAGGTGCGCGGTATTTATCCTTGACATCCTCCCCCATAGCTGAAAGCTATGGGGGTTCCTAGAGTCACCTCTAGGGTTTCCTGCTTCGCAGAGGCTTGCCAGATCGGGCTTTCACCCTCCCTGGTCTGACAAGCCTCTCCATAGGCTTCAAATACCGTGAGCCCCACGGCATGTACATTCTTCGCGGCATTGATATCCCGATCATGGGTCACACCGCATTCAGGGCAAGTCCACTGTCGAACCTCCAAAGGTAAGGAGTCCAGAATGTGTCCACAATGGGAACAACGCTTACTCGACGGATAGAACCGGTCAATCTTGACCAGATTACGCCCGTACCATTTCGCTTTGTATTCCAACTGGGACACAAACTCAGACCACCCAACGTCAGAGATAGCTTTCGCAAGCGTATGGTTCTTGACCATGTTTTTCACAGCAAGGCTCTCCACGCAGACCGTTTGGTTTTCACGGATCAGGTGATTCTGCGTACAATGTTTGATGGCATTGTACGCAGAATCAGGTGTTTTCCATTTAGAAGCTGCGTCGAGGTTTGGGTTTCTTGACCGGTTTGACGGGTCGGCTGGGCTTGGCCTTCTTGCGCCCGCGCCTGCCCCACTCTTCGTCGTCCTCTTCTTCCTCCTCCTCCTCCTCCTCGAAGAACTCTTCTTCGGCCTCAACAGGCTCCTCTTCCGCTGTTGCTGGCGCCTCTTGTTCAACTTCATCCAGGACAATATTGGGGATCTCAGCCTCTTCGACCATATCCTCCTGCTCTAGTTCCTCATCTTCAGGTTCAATAATCTCTTCATCTTCTTCCTCATCTTCAACGACTGGTGCCACAGCAGCGGCACGTGTCTCTCTATGCCCATCGGCAGTGCTATTGCGTCCGGCTTTGCGGGCCAGGGTTGGGGCCACAGGAAGCTCAGGTATTTCCGCTTCACCAGCCTCGTCCTCTGGCCTGGGTCCGCCAATCACGCGGCGGCCCGCAGCGATATCCAGCCAGAACTGGGAATAGTAATGTGGTCGCTCTGCGTCTTTCTCGCTATCTTTCCTTGTCATAATTCCACCTTTTTTTATTGGCCGTCACAGGCCATGTATATACAGTTACTGCATCACTTTTTGCAGCTTTGCCGCATGAAAAGCACCTCTACAAGGATGAGATGCTGTAGAGAGTATCTCTCCGGTATCATAAGAAGAAAGTTGCACGCTGTCAAGGTGCCATCCATGCTACATCAAGCGGCTTGTCAGGCTGATCGAGGCATTGTCAATCCCCCAGGTGCATGAATTTTTTGGTCGAGGTATTGGCACAACTGGCAAACGCTCTTATAATACACTCAGACCTTCTCTTTTGAAACCCTCTGGATCTGGTAGCTCGTATCTGGTAGAGATGGGAGAAATTTATTCCTGGGTATCGATACTGATAGGCGGGCTTGTGGGCTACTCTGAGTGGGTAGTAGCAAAAAATACTATTGAAGATGCGATGTATCTCGTTGTATAGAGCATCTGATAAGGATATCCAACATATTGGAGGAAATCACATTGGCGAGGATTCTCGACACTATCGACGGCCCTGAGCAGTTGCGTAAGCTCACACTTGTACAGATGCGCCAACTGGCTGAAGAGATTCGGCAGGAAATCATCGAAAAAGTTGCGGCCCACGGCGGTCATCTGGCGCCAAATCTTGGCGTCGTGGAATTAACGATGGCTCTACATCGCGCTTTCGATACCCCACACGATCTGCTGGTCTGGGACATTGGACACCAGGCCTATGTCCATAAATTGTTGACCGGTCGCCGCGAGCAGTTTCATACGATCCGCCAGTTTGGAGGACTCTCAGGCTACTTGCGGCGCGATGAGAGTCCCTACGATACCTTTGGGGCCAGCCACGCTAGCACGTCGATTTCCGCGGCTCTGGGGATGGCTGTGGCCCGCGATCTGCATGGCGAAAATTTCAAGGTGGTGGCAATCATTGGCGATGGCGCGCTGAGCGGTGGTATGGCTCTGGAGGCCATTAATAATGCGGGCAGCCTGAAGAAAAATCTGATTATTGTGCTCAACGATAATGACAAATCTATCTCCGATAACGTGGGCGCGCTCCACCACTACCTGGGCAAACTGCGCCATGTGGAGACTTTGCGCAGCTATCGCCAGTTGCGCGAGGTGGCTAAAGGTTCCATTGAGCGCCTGCCTGTCGTGGGCGATAAAGCCCGCGAAGCTGCCGGACGCGCTGAGATGAGCTTCAAAAATTTTGTAATGCATAGCAAAAGCGGTATGATTTTTGAGGAACTGGGCATCAAGTTCTTCGGCCCCTTTGATGGCCATAATTTGCCTTTAATGCTAGACGTATTCGAGAATATTAAACGCATCGAGGGGCCGGTGATTGTGCAGGTGGTGACGAAGAAGGGCAAGGGCTGGGAGGTCGCGGAGAAGGATGCGACCAAGTGGCACGGTCCCGGCGCCTTTGACTACGCCACTGGCATAATCAAGAAGAACGCCGGTGATCCACCATCCTATACCGAGGTGTTTGCCAATGCGCTGGTGGAGATTGCCGAGCAAGACTCCTCGGTGGTGGGCATCACTGCGGCGATGGCCGAGGGTACCGGCCTGACAAAGATGCACCAGCGTTTCCCGGAACGCTACTTCGACGTGGGCATCGCCGAGCAGCACGCGGTCACTTTTGCCGCGGGCATGGCCACCGGCGGTCTGAAACCTGTCGCTGCGATCTACTCGACCTTTATGCAGCGCGCCTTCGACCAGGTGTTTCACGATGTCTGCATGCAAGATCTCCACGTGGTCTTCGCGATGGACCGCGCTGGCGTGGTCGGCGAGGACGGTCCCACCCAGCACGGCCTCTTTGATATCGCGTTTATGCGCATCTTGCCGAACATGAAGGTCATGGCTCCCAAAGATGAGAACGAGCTGCGCCATATGCTCTACACCGCCATCTCTATGGACGGCCCGGTCAGCCTGCGCTATCCACGCGGCAAGGCCCTGGGCGTGCCTATGGACAGTGAGATGCATAAACTGGAGATTGGCAAGGCCGAGTTGCTCAGCCCGGCGACTGTAGATGAGGCGGAGAAGTGCGAGTGTATCATCCTGGCCTATGGCTCACCCGTCGCGCAGGCTGAGAAAGCCGCGCGCGAACTGGCTGAAGAGGGCATTTCCGCCGCTGTGGTCAACGCCCGCTGGGCCAAACCGCTGGACGAGGAGCTGATTCTGCGCCTGGCAAAGAGCACGGGCCGCATCGTGACCGTCGAAGATCATGGTGTGCAGGGCGGCTTTGGTAGCGCGGTGCTGGAACTACTGGAGGCGCACGAGTTGAGCCATATCGACGTGCGCGTCATCGGCTTCCCGGACCGCCCCATCGAACACGGTGCGCCCTCAATCCTCAAAGAACTCTACGGTCTGACCTCATCGCATATCAAAGATGTCGCGCGCGAGCTTGTGCGTAGCCCTGTGCAGAGCTATAAACTGGCGCATTAGGTACTTCTTTTGCCAAATAGACGAAGGCGGGTAGCCTCGAGGCTACCCGCCTTCGTCTATTCTGAAACTATTACCCCATCCTTCATGCGAACAATGCGGTTCGCAAGCAGGCCCACCTCTGGCGCGTGCGTGACCAGCACCAGCGTCTGCTCCAGTTCGCGGTTAAAGCGGCAGAGCAGCTCCATAACCTCGTTGGCGGCTTCGCTATCGAGATTGCCAGTGGGTTCGTCGGCCCAGATGATCGCAGGCTTGTTGGTCAGGGCGCGGGCGATGGCGACACGCTGGCGCTGGCCGCCTGAGAGTTCCGCCGGTCTGTGGTGGGCGCGCTGGGTCAGGTCTACCTGCTCCAACAACTCCAGGGCGCGCCGACGAGCCTGTTTGCTGGGCACGCGTGAGACGAGCATGGGCAGCTCGACATTCTCCAACGCGCTGAGCATGGGCAGAAGATTGAAGTCCTGAAAGATAAAGCCCATATGCAGGGCGCGGTAGGTTGTGCGCTCGTTATCGGTCAGATCACGTAGATTATCGCCCTGAATAAAGATTTCACCCTCATCAATCGTATCCAGTCCGGCCCGGCAGTTGAGCAGCGTCGTCTTTCCGCAACCGCTCGGCCCCATGATCGCGACCATCTCGCCGCGTGTCACGTCCAGATCAATCTCGCGCAGCGCCTCCACACGCAACTGCCCGCTACGATACATCTTCCTGACATTTTGAGCCTGAATGATTGGTTGTGTATCCTGCACCTGGTATCCTTCCTACTGCGCAATTTGTCGTAAATTATCCTTAGAAGCCTGGAGAGCATGGCGCAGTGGTACATATTTCTTGTATATCTCTTCTAAACGCGCATATTCTCGTTTCAAACGGGCATCAGCTATCCGAACTCGCGCGCGACGCTCTTGCAGCTCAACAGGATGCGCCCTGAGAGGAAGATTCTGCTCATCCCGCTCGTATTTATTGATATAGACGCGATTCCCACAATAAATATTATGCTGCGCGAACTCTGGGGCGGTTTCCCTGCGTTCTTCTTGCCAGAGTGAACGGGGTGCGTCCATATACCACGGCTTAGAGAGCACATAGCAAGGATGATCTATCCATGATGGACACGGTACCTCATACGTAGAGCAGAACCAGCGCACCGATGCGGCACAGAAGGCTGCCCATTGCTGGAACTCTTCAGCGTAGATGTCAGGCAGAGGATCGACAATCAGGCGCTCACGTTCCTCAAAATGATACGCATACCAATCATTCATGAAATTGCCCAGAGGAATCCACGGTTGCTCACCCTTACAAATCTGCTCAAAGGACAATTTCATGGTCTGGTAATGGCCAAGATACATATATGCCTCCTCTCACTTTCATTATAAAGAAAAAGGCACCTAAGAATCCAGTCTTCTGCCTCTGCTCTTTCTCACAAAGGCTTTCAATGATTTGCTAATCTCTAGAGTATGCGCCTCCAGCGCTTCTTTGATAAAATGTTTCTCCAATAGCTCTTCTGCCTGTTCCCTGGTTGAAATACCAAATAGTTGGAAAAGTGCCTTTACATCTCCAGCATCTTTTTTACGACCACCGGCTAACAATTTGAGGGCGAGAATATACTCTGGCTCAGGTACGTAGACTTCAAGCATTCCATGTTTGAGCCATAATTGGCCAGATGGTACTTCGCCAATTACCTGCATCAAATCCCCAATCCCGTCACTGAACCACTTGTTGCTCACGTGCATCTCCACTGAAACAAAACTTGCCGCAATGAGAAGTTTTATATAATCGTCTGTATCACGATGAATATGCACAAGCACATCAACATCTCTGGTCGTTTTGCGATTTTTGATCTGCGTAATCATATACGCACCTCCAATCATCAAAATACGAATAGGCTGCTGAACTTGAAGATTTTCTAACTCCTCTCCCAACCGCGTGAGACACTGAATGATTTGTTGCTCCTGTATAAATTTTTCTTGTATGGGCTGGAATTCCTCTTGATCCTCCACCTGACTCCTCCTTGCGCAAAAGGTAATGCACTGTGCATTACCCTTCTGCCTATATTTATGAAAATGCGTAGAAATATGCAGACCTTCTACTTTATAGTGTATTCGGCACTCCAACAAGCAAGCAGTGTTTTTGTAATGACCATCTCGCCTGGTTTTGTTTGCTTGCATCTGGCGTTTGTATTTAATTTATGGTATATATATTGAGCACCTCATCAAAAGAAAGGCCCATATCTCCATGAATGAAATTTTGCAAGACTTCTCACCAGCAGCGGTCTCATTGGCATTTGATGCGAATCTCAGGGCATTCTGGCCGCGACTCTTCGGCCATTTGCCCACAGTAGCCTGCCACACTGAACCAGGGGTATTCTGGTTTGAGACGGGGATTCGCCATGATATATTCAATAGAGCTATGCCGACGAGCCTTGATCCAGGTGTTTTTCCTGCCTCTCTTGAGCGTGTGCGCGACCATTTTCAGCAGCGCAGTATGCCGTTTCTCTGGCACATGGGCGCGTCTTCTCACCTCACGAATGAGCAATCCATTCTGGAAAGCTATGGCCTGACCCATTATGAAACTGAGCCGGTGATGGCTGTGGATCTACTCAGGCTCAACGAAGAGATTGAAGTGGCGCCCCAACTGGCTATCCTTCCTGTAAACACCTATGAGCTTTTGCGGCAATGGATACATATCGGTGAGGTGGGAAGCTCAGAGGAGCTCATCGATTTGTGGGTTACTTTTTATGCTGGTTTGTGCTTCAAGCCGGGGGGTCCACTGCACCTGTTCCTCGGAACGCTCAATGGGAAGCCAGTTGCGACTTCGGAAGTGTTCTTTGGGGGCGGCGTGGCCTTGTTGGGAGGGGTTAACACCCTGTCTCAGTATCGACGCCAGAGCATCGGGGCTGCCCTGGCACTAGCGGCGCTACGCGATGCTCAGAAACAGGGCTATCGTATGAGCGTGCTCAGTGCGTCTCCTATGGGCATCAATATCTATCGGCGCATCGGCTTTCAGGAATATGGTGTCTTCAGTACATATCTATGGCATCACCAACAGTAGATACATCTACTGCATCACGATCTCAGCGCCTCTATCGGCGTGACCCTCCCCGCTTGCCACGCGGGCAGCAGGGCGGCGAGTAGCGAGGCGAGCAGGGCGATGGCGACGATCAGGCCCAGTTCGGCCCAGGGGATGCTGAAGGTCAGACCGGTGTGGAATTGCTCGAAGAAGTTGACGGCGAAGATGTTGTTGGAGAGGATCAGGCCCAGGACGACCCCGCTCAGGCTGCCCGCCAGACCAACAAAGAAGGATTCGCAGAGAAAGGCGCCTTGAATTAAATGGCGTTTGCAGCCCAGCGCGCGCAGCATGCCGATCTGCTGGCGGCGTTCAATCACTGCCCGCGTGCCGGTAATAGCCAGGGCCGCGACTCCCAGCAGCAGGGTCAGTCCGACCACGCCCAGCAGCACGTCGCTGAGCAGGATGCGTGGTCCCCGTAGCGAGAGAACGGCATCTTCCAGCACGGTGGTTTCCAGACCGTTGTCGAGGAAGGCTGACCCCAGTTTCAGGGCGAGCGCGCGTTTGTCCTGGCCTGGCGCGACTTTCAGGAAGTAGGTCTGCTGGTTGGGCACGCTGGCGTTAACCTGGAGATGGGGGAAGGCGACCTGCGAAAGATAGAGGCCGAAATGGTTGCTGTCGCTGTTATCGACCACGCCAATGATGGTGAATTTCCCGGCGTTGAGATTGCCCAGGTCGTTGCCCTCCAATGGCTGCTGGAGCAGATTTTTCGATGCACCGCCATCCGCAGCAATGGTGGCCTGCACGTTGGCGTTTTGCGGATTGAGGGTCCAGATGGGCACGGGCGCGAAGCTGGTGTCGCCCTGGTAGACGCCGCTCAGTCCAAAGGAATAGTAGGAGTCCAGGCCGGGTGGGTAGACCGGCGCGCCAGCGCTCGCGGGACTGGGCGAGTTGGGGTCGTAGACCGGCGCGTTGACCAGACTATCGGGTCGATAGGGCAGAGCAGTGTTATCGATCAGGGCATAGTTTGGATGGGTCTGCAACGCCTGCCAGACGGCGCTATCGCTGTTGAAGCCCTGCGCCCTGGCGACCAGCTTGAGTCCGTTGCCTTGTAGCAGGCTGCCGCTGATGACCTGAGCTGGATAGAGATGCCAGGACGGGAATGGGGCGTTCGGCTGAATGATCCCCATATCGGTGGTGATGCTGGAGCCGATCTGAGAGAAGTTCCCTGGATCAATGCCCTGCTGGAGCATGGACGCGCGCAAATCCGGGATGGGACGAAAATACGCCACAGCCTGAATATCGTAGCCGCCAGTTTGCAGGCCGATATTGGCGTAGGTGTTCTGCATGGCGTTGGTAATCACCGCCATCACCGTCATAGCGAAGATCACCAGACTGAACATGGTCACCCCCAGACCTGTGCGAAAACGATGGTGCAGCGGATAGGCCGCAGCCAGCCGCGTAACCATGCCCGACACGGGCCAGCGCGCACAGAGAGCCAGCAGTGGGCGCGCGAGCAGATCAGCGTTCGCCATGCAGGCCCAGGTGACGCCAAAGACCATCATGGCTGCCGCGACGAAGAAGATCTCGATGCCCCCCTGAAAACGTGGCAGACCCAGCCCCGCCAGCACATCAAACGGCAAGGCCCAGTAGGCTGCGATAATCAGGCCCGCCAGCCCCGCGAAGATCTGCTGGGTATAGCGCTTCCACGCTCCTCTATCCATACGAGTCAGCAGCCAGTCTGCGCCCGTTTTCAGGGCCAGTCCCACGCCGATAATCAGCAGGGAGAGGCCGAGCGAGAAAGATGTGATCTGGGCCGTGGCCAGGCCGAAGCGCAGCAAGATATAACCCGCTAACAGTGGCAGCAGGCCAATGCGAGCGATAGTTGCGATAAAGCCAATCACGATCTCAGGCAATTGTTCAAGCAAGAAGCGGCGCATCAGTCGCGTGGCTCGTGCGCGGGCTAGCAGTAGTTGCAGACTCGTCCAGAGTTCGCGCAAGGTCAGGGCTGGCCGTTCGCTCTCCGGCAGATTGCGCAGCGCATCGACGACGGTCATGCGGCTGACAATCCAGGCCGCGCCAGCGACTGAGACAAAGGTAAAGATTGCGCCCAGACAATAGGCCAGGATCAGGCTACCCGGTTGCAGAGTCAGCTTGAGTGGGAAGTTCAAGCGCGCGAGGATAGGGCCGAGAAAGGAGACCAGCACAGCCCCGATGCCCACGCCGATCAGCACGCCTATAAACGAGGCCAGCAGATCATAGATTGTGCCCTCGAACAGATACATCATCACCAGGTGGCGGCGTTTGACCCCGATAGCGCGCGCCATGCCCATCTCGGCGCGTCTCTCAGCCGCCAATAACACAAAGATCAGGAAGATTAGCAGCAGCCCGATGGCCAGGGCAAAGAGCGTGAAAAGCGAGAAGATGCGCGTAAAAATATTATTCGCCTGTTGCGAGACTTGCACGCCCTGCTCTTTTAGCTCGATGACGTGGACAAAGTTGCGTGGGATCGCATCCCTCAACGTGTCTGAAACCTCTTCTGTGGCGCCGACGCCATTGCGGTTGGCAACATAAATCGCGTTTAAATCATCGATGGTATGTTCAATCTGGCGAAAAGTCGTAATGTTGCTGATGAGAAAGGGCAACTGACCAACTATGCCGCCATCCTGGACCAGCGCGTCTACATGCATCATGTAGCGGCGTCCTGGCCAGCGCTGCGAGTAGAGATAGAGCGTGTCGCCCGCGTGGGCATTGATTAGCGTCGCCAGTGTCTTATTGAGGAAGACGTGGTTCAGGCCCAGGTCTGCGATGTGATGTTGAAGGCGTCCATTGGTGTTATCGAGCAGGCCACCGAAACCCTGCTCGGTGCCTGGCATCACGGCCAGCGAACTGACATTTGAGCGCACCTGACGTGAAGACAGATCGGCCAGTAACAGATTATGTTCAAATAAAACACCCGCCAGCCCCTGGATAGCGGGATCGCCCTGGATGGAGTTGCGCAGGTGGTAGTAGACGCGTTCATCGAAGCGGCCAATATCCCCGAAGCCGCCCTGGACCGTTTCATCGACGGAACCCACATTGTCCACAGCTACGGTCTGGACCGTCGCGGTCAGCACATTGCCCGTGGCCAGGACGCTGGTGAGCAGGGTTGTTGAGAGCATCAGGGCGAAGATAATCAGGAGCATCTGACTGCGACGGCGCAGAATGTTGCGCGTGCCAATCTTAAAAAAGATCAGGTTGCTCACGGCCAGCGTGCCCACGCTGAGCAGGATCACCAGCGTTGCGATAGCCAGGATCGTGGTGAGTGTATCGAGTGGTATACCAAAAAGATCTGTCATGCAAACCTATCCTTTGTGCAGGGCGTCGTAAAACAATTGGGCTAGCCTTAAATACCCAATGGCGCTGGGATGCAGACCGTCGCGGCTGATATATTCGGGAAATTCTTGCAGATTGTAGCCCTGGCCGGAGAGATCGACTAGAATGACGTGGTGACGCTGGACCACGCCGGCGATGGCCGTGTTATAGCTGGCGACGCTCTGGCTGAGCGCGGCCTGGTCATAGTTCTGGAAAAACGGCACGCTGAGCAGATCCGGCACGTTGCCCACCTCGATGCGCACACCCGGCGCGGCTGTTTGCAGGCGGCTGAGCATTGTGTCCAGGTCGTGGCTATAGCTAGCTACCGGGACATTTGTGGCCAGGTCGTTGACCGCCAGCCAGATCGTCACCAGTCTGGGATGGCTATCGAGCGCAATGGGCAATTCGGCGCTCAGGGCCACATGGATGGTCATACTCGGCACTCCCAGATTGATGAGATGCGTGCGGGAGCCGAGCAGGTTGCTCAAATCGGTGGGCCAGTTCTCCACGTAGGGATCGCTCGCGCCAATGCCAAAGGTATCGGACGCGCCAATCGCCACATAGGTCAGTGTAGCGAGTGCGGTCTGTGTGTGTGTACCTGACGTTGGAGCGCTGACTGTGTTGCAACTACTCAACACGAGCAGGTACACGCAGAGCATGAGCGTGGCGAGTCGCGCCCAGAGCGTCTGTGACAGAAAGGAAATGTGGCGAACCCTGGCCCGGCCCGCGCGCTGTGCCTGTCCTGGCCAGATCTGAATTGTTGAGATCAAATGTTGCACGAGACAGAATAGCTTCCTGAATGCATCTGCTTTACGTTTTTTCTACTTGCCTGCCAGAATTATAGCACAGATTCTCAGAAGAGGTTGGGCAAATCAGCAGAAGAAAACAATTGCCTTTTTCGTTTTTCTCGATTATAGTGAGGATACCAAATCCAATGCTTGAGCACGTTGATATTCGCCCAGGGATTTCTGTGGGAACAAAAAAAGTGCTAGCGATCAAAGCAAATGGGACAAGCATTATCCCAGGAGCAAGCATGGCCAGCGCTACAGAGAATATTGCATTTCAACAAGCAATTGCTGAAGAAATTGAAGAGCAAGAATGGGATGAGATTGTTAGCCAATCCCATGTACAGCATAGATTAAGCAAGCTTGCTGCGAGAATAAGGAACCAAATCATGTTGTTATGGAGAAGAGGCAAAATAAAAAAGTTCTCAGTTAGCTTGAGAAGCTAACTGAGAACGAGAAGCGATCCCGAGAGGGCTCGAACCTCCGACCTACAGTTCCGCAAACTGTCGCTCTATCCACTGAGCTACGGGATCAGATAAGACACTCAGAAATATGGTATCTCTTTGCCCCCCACGATTTTGTGTACCCTACAGAAAAAGCGAGATTTGTAGGCCTGGCTCACACGTCTGTAAGTGTACGCCGCTCCATTCGGGGGAGGACACCCACATAATACCACAGGTCCGAGGCGTATGCAATACCCAATTTTCACTCTCTGAGATCAGCCCCTGGTATTTTCTCCTGGTTGAGTGTAAACCCATCGGGGAAGGCGCGCACCTCATACTCACATACTCCTGCACTTTTCGCTTTTTCCTCAGCGATGCGCTTTGCCGTCTGCTGATCCTGCGCGTAGAAAAAGGACCAGTGAGAAACCGGGCGGCCCACGCGTATTTCGTCCGTGTGGTAAAGCAGGGCGTAGAGCATTATCGCTGCTCCTTTCGAGCTACCTCTGCGACGCTTGGGACCACGCGGTTGATCAGGCGTCCCTCTTCAAGCTCAAAGTATGCTGGGACTTTTTTGCCCTGTCCCATGAGCTTGAGCTGAAAGTCGATACGCGCTATCACCCGGTTATCGGGGTCGATAAAGATGTACTCGTGCTGGTTCAGATTATAATCGCACCAGCGGGCGATCCATTGGCGTTGTTCCATTGATGGTCCTTTCTCGCTCTCCCACTCTCTCAATAGCTACTGGAGGCACTCTCCCGCTTCGCCGCCTGCCATCGTTGACTCATAAACACCTTTCTTTGGTGCGAAAGACGCTATTGGTAGTTACCACTGGTAGTAAGTATATATTGGTAGTTACCACGAGTCAATACCAGAAACGGCGAGTTTGACGAAAATTCTCCTTGCAATAAATATTTTCCTGTGGTATACCTGTGGTAGCTACCAGAATTTTGCTAGAATTGAGGGAAAGCACATCTATGTCACCTGAGAAAGAGACAAAAATTGATGAGGTTGTAGGAGGACTTCAAAAGCGCATCCTGCAAGGATTTTACGCAGCAGGCCAGCGCCTTCCCTCAGAACGAGAGATAGCCGAAGAGTTGAATGTAAGTCGTGTCACTGTTCGAGCCTCCTTGCTGAGACTTCAAGCAGAAAATATTCTTGATATCGTTCCACGAGGTGGGGCTTTTGTGCGCTCTCCAGGTGCAAAGGCGATCATAGCCAGTGGGCCAGAACTGAAACAATCAGGCTCATTCATTCGTGCTATGGAGCAACAGGGAAGGCAAACACTTGTTCGGTTTATTGAACCATCCTCGATCATTCTATCTGGCGATGAGATAGGCGCGAAAATGAATATCGACCCAAACATATCGGTCTTACGCCGTTATCGCGTTCATCTTGTGGACCGGGTTCCCTATCGCATCTTAGACAGTTACTACCTTGCTTCCCTGCTCGGTGATTTGCTCGGTAAGGATGAGGGACACATTCCCCTTTTCAAATGGCTACGGGAACACACCGGGATAAGAGCGGCACATGCAAGAGAACGCCTCAACTGCCGCATGCCATCTGCTGAGGAGGCAAGCCTTCTGAATATCTCAAGAGGGCAGCCCGTCATTGATATGGATCGTTGGGTAAGGGGGGATGACGAAACGTTGTTTGAATACACCCATGTTGTAGCAAATGGTGCGCTACACGAATTTGCTTATGCATACGATATAGATGAGGAGGCCAGTAAATGACACACTTAGATGAAGCAACTCGCGCAGCACTGGTACGAGAAATTGCGCTCACTCTTGCAAAAAAACAACGGCTTGCCTTTGCCTCAGATTTTCATGCCTTTGCTGAGGGAAGAAACCTGACACTGGCAGGTGTCACATTCGACGCCTTCCCTAAAGGTCCGAACACCAAGAGAAGCGATGGCGATGTCGTTGCACATGCAATCGTGATGGCATTGGCAGCAGCAGTCAACAAGGGAGATATCGATGATTGGTTTCCTGACAAGGGGGAATCCGGCGTGAGATCAATTGACTATCTTCCTGAAATGCACCGCCGTCTCATTGAACCTAATGACCTCATTCTCAGTACGGTAGACGTGACCATCCTCTGTGGAGAACAACCGCGCATGAAGAAACGTCTTCCCGAAATGCAACACAACATTGCTGAAGGGTTAGGAGTAGACCTCGATCAAGTTCATGTAAAAGTAAGCAGCATGGATGGACAAGACGAGGTAGCCAGGCTAGAGGGCATTGAAGCTCGTGTATTAGTCAGTCTGTGGGAGGGACTATAACTCTTGATAAGCATCCGGGACAAATAACGAGAAAAGCCGCTCAAATAGTTTTTCCTACTTGAGTGGCTTTTTTACGCCTAAATTCTACTCCATTTTTAGGACATTGGTTCAAAATGAATACATTTGAATATATTTTTGAAAACAGTTAAATGCTCCTCATTTCATCTTCCACTTTCCTTCCATCTCGCTTTCATTTATCTGTCCTTCTCTCGACGAGGAGAGATGTGCAGGGTATACTACTGATGTCGAACCAAAGAGCGTTGATGATGGAGAAAGTCTGAAAGAGAGAATGCGAGGGCAGGTACATGGATGGGACAAAACTGGTGGCAGCACGCAAACGGCTCTGCTGGACACAGGAGCGAGCAGCAGAGGAATTTGTTGTTGGGCTGACCACCATTCATCGCTGGGAAAAAGGCGAGGTGATCCCACGTGGGGAAAGTCTTCTGCTGCTTCGAGAGAAATATGGGCTCACCCTGGCAGATTTGGGTATTCCCGAGGAGACTGATGGCGGGAAGGGGAGCAAAAGCGACACGATTTCTCTCCTGCCATCAGAGCATCTCCGTCATCTCTCGACACTTGCTTCACACGACCTGTTTACCTGCCTCTGGCCCCTGGCTTTCCAGCCCTACTGCGGACATGAACCGTTACAGGATGCTCTGCTCCTGGCTCTAAAGGACTATGATACGATGCACGCCGAAATTCCGAATCACCACATCAAGCGACGAGAGGCACTGCAACGCTTGGTTATGTTGCCGCTTGCCCCGGCACTGCTGAATTTCAACCCATCGGGCTTACTCGAACAGCCAATGGAGAAGAGCACCTTGTCACAATATGCCCTTGGCATTGCCGCTTGTCGAGAACTCTTGAAGAGTGCCGAACACGACGACTTTGTGACAGCGCTGCATGGCGTTTCAGCCTATGTGCCTCCACTGCAAGCCATTGTCAAAGATTTCTCGTACTATCGTCAGGAAGCTGCTAGCCTCGTTGCGCAAGCACTACAGTTGAAAACAACATTGTCCTGGCACCTGAAGAGTCCATACCAGGCCCTCCTTGCTGTAGATGAAGCAGTAACGTATGCTCAAGAGGCCAGAGATAGAGCGTTACTTGTTGCAGTTTTAACCAATAAAACTTGGACCTGTTATTATAGCCAGCACTATCAAGATGGTTTGCTTTCCAGTCAGCGCGCCGTTACGCTCCTACAACAAAACAACCAGCCGTTGCCTGCATTGATCGAGTGCCAGGCATACTTTACCTATGCCATGATGCAAGCAAAACAAGGTCAGGCTATCGCTTCATCACTCCATAACTCCTCTATTGCCCTTACAAAATTCTCTCGTGTGAGCGAGACCCCGGCCTATTGTGGTTTTGCACCAGCCTCTTATCCACTGCAACGGGCTATTGTACAGTATGATGCGAAGCAATATACAGAAGCATTGCAATCATTGAGTCAACTCGTTCACCTAGATTCTCAATCACTAGAGTTCAAGCAAATACTCCCTGAGCGCGAAGCTATCGAGGTACTGAACTATGCCGCACTGGCAGAACTAAAGAATCCCAGGCGCGACAAAGAAAAGGCGCTGCACCTATGGAAGACTGGAGCACTCCGTGCTCGAGCTTTGCAGAGTGAGCAACGTTTTAAGGCGGTCCTTGCTGGTTATGACATTATAGAAGCGCTCTGGCCCAATGATGCAGCACTCAGTGACTTATATGAACTGACGATGCATTGGTAAAAACAAAGGGGAGTAAGGGCGAGCATACTCCTGCTCTTGCTGCAGGGGCCAGAGTTGTACAGAGAAGGTGGTAAAGAGAAGAGAAAGGGACAATTGATGCATAAAAAGCGGTATGCACTCGTTGGCACAGGGTCACGTGCTGGCATGTTTCTCGATGCCCTAGCAACGAGCTATCGCGATGGCACAGAACTGGTCGCCCTGTGCGACATCAGTCAGACGCGTATGCAGTGGCATCAGCGGCGCCTACACAACCACCTCGGCCTGGGACCACTCCCGCTCTACCCTGCCCACCAGTTTGACGCGATGCTTGCCGAGGCACATCCAGATACCGTAATTGTCACGACGATTGATGCCACACATCACGAGTACATCATACGAGCGTTGGAACATGGCGTTGATGTCATCACCGAAAAACCCATGACCACCAACCTCGAGAACATGCAGGCGATTCTGCAGGCTATCGAACGCACGGGAAGATCGCTACGTGTCACCTTCAATGCCCGCTACGAACCTGTGCATACCCGCTTCCGGGAACTGCTTCTGCAAGGAGTGATAGGTACACCGCTCGCCATCGATTTTTGCTGGATACTCGATGCCAGCCATGGCGCCGATTATTTTCGCCGCTGGCATCGTGAAAAGCAGAATAGTGGCGGGTTGCTCGTGCATAAAGCCACGCATCATTTCGATCTGGTGAACTGGTGGATCGATTCCTCCCCCCAGGAGGTCTTCGCGATGGGGGCTCTCCAGTTCTATGGCAAAGAAAATGCGCAGGCGCGTGGCGAGCAGTATCCCTATCATCGCTACACGGGTGTCCCAGAAGCTGTGGATGATCCGTTCGCGCTTCATCTTGATACAAGTGAGGAACTGCGCGGCCTCTACCTGGCTGCTGAGCAAGAGACGGGCTATGTGCGTGACCGCAATGTGTTCGGTGAATCTATTACCATCGAGGATACGATGTGTGTGATCGTACGCTATCACAGTGGTGTGCTCTTATCATATTCCTTGCTTGCTTATGCCCCCTGGGAAGGACTCCATGTAGCAATCACGGGCACACAGGGCCGTCTTGAGATGGATATTGCCGAACCTCTTCCCAATGTGCAAAGCAACAGAACAGCTCCTGCTACCATCAGTAAGGAGCCTTCCAGATCCGTGCGTATCCGGGTCTATCCACTATTCGGCACTCCCTATAATGTCGAGATGGCAGAGAGCAGAGGGGGACATGTTGATGCTGATGCAAACTTGCTGGAGCACCTGTTCTCGCCCCGTCCTCCCTCTGACCCTTTCCAGCGAGCGGCCTCCCATCTTGATGGCGCTGCTTCTTTGCTTGTTGGGATTGCCGCTAATACATCCATACACACAGGTGAAAAGGTCGTCATAGACGAGCTATCTTTGCTCCCAAACAAGAGAAGGAAGCGATGATGCAGCCACAACCTCTGCTTTTGGTGCTTTACAGACATGTCTGGCTATCCAATCGGAAAGTAATATCGCAGATAGTGCCAGGCGCTCTGTCATCCTTGCACAAACAACCTACAAGAATGCCCCTCAACTCGTGCATCTGGGGTTGGTACTACAATCCCGGAAGTAATGTGCTACCGTCTCTCGTGTAAGAAAGACCGAAGGAAGGAGTAGAGCCATGCCTCGTTTCTCAACTCGGAGGGCAACCCTGGAAGACCTTGAGGAATTGCTCCAATTGCGTCTCAAACTGTTTTACGAAACTGGCGATGTGCGTAACGATGAACTTTCCTCTGATCTGCTCGAAAGAAACCGGAGCTATGTATCCACCAATTTGCCAACGAATCACTTCATTTCCTGGATAGCTGAGGCAGAGGGAAGGATGATCGGCATCAGCGGACTGGTCTTTTTTGAAAAGCCCCCAACGCGAGCGAATAGGTCTGGAATGGAAGCGTATGTGATGAACATGTATACGTTGCCTGAATGGCGGGGCAAAGGAGTGGCAACGGCATTACTCCAGGACCTGATCGCGTTTGTAAGATCTACTCCTGCCAGGCGCATCTGGCTTCATCCGACAGAAGTGGGGCGCTCTGTGTATGAACAGTGCGGATGTACCGACACGTCACAAGAGATGGAACTGGTGTGGTAACAACAAAGAAGCGATGCTCCTTATG
>CAXUEY010000078.1:0-27527 GCA_964250225.1 uncultured Ktedonobacteraceae bacterium
CACCGCCCGCTTTTATTCTGAACCAGGCTTCGATGTGCTGGTTGTCACACCTTTAAACCACACAGTCGTTCCAACCGTTGCGCTTACTTTTGGAATGTTCGGTTGCGTCTCACAAAGTTAATCAGCTAGCCAGGGCCTGTGTGCTTTGTGAAAGCATAAGGCACACAGACCCTGGCCGTTTCTTCTCAAAGCGTACCCATCGCTGCCTCACGTGTGCTATACTGCTCATGCAAAACAAACATACGTTCATTGATTGGGAGGAAGTACGCGTTGCCATGCTACAAGTAGAACTGCCACATATCGGTCTCTATACGCCTGTGCGGTCCCTGGGCGCGGGACCGACCACGTTCACACATCTCTATAGGTATGAACAACGCAAAAAATATGTGGTCATCAAGCTCACACGCGCCCCACTGATTACGCTGACAGAAAAAGAGGCGTTTCTGGCCCGCGCGAAGCTGCTGAAAAAGCTCAAGCACCGCAATATGAGCGAGGTGATGGACTACGGGCTGCTCCCTTCAGGCGACCCCGCCGACGACTATGGCTACCTGGCCGTCCAATATATCGAGGGCAGCACAATCCGTGAACGCTTCGCGCCCGGCCAGTGCTACACACCCGATGAGGTCAGGTCTACGCTCTTCCCCCTCGCCGATACGCTGCAATACGCGCATAAGATGTTCGCGGTGCATGGCAATCTGCACCCCGGCAATGTTTTGCAGGCAGGGAAAGATATTTTTCTGACGGATTTCTCTCTTCCTACTCAAGCATCTCCCATGCCAGATGCACAGGCCGCGCTCTATCGCGCACCCGAACATGTGCGCGGCTCGGTCAGCGCCGCCAGTGACCAGTATTCCCTGGCCCTCATGGTCTACGAGTGGCTCTGCGGACGCCGTCCCTACTCGGCCAGTTCGCCAGAAGAGTTGATCTTCCAGCAAGAGCATGAGCCGCTGCCCACGCCTTGCAGCCTTAACCCACAAATCAAGCCGCGTATCGAGGAGATTCTGCTGCAAGCGCTGGCCACCGACCCATCCGCGCGCTTTCCCCACATGTTAACGTTCTTCGACGCGTATCTCTACGCCCTGATGGGTCGATCTTTCACCATCACGCCAGTTCCCGACGCGCCACCTGAGAACAACATTACGTCATCCATGCACGTTCAGCCAGCAACAAACGCATTAGCAGCACAATCTGCGCAATCTAGCATCCAAACCAGAAAAAGCGCCGCGCAGAACAAGCTTCCTGGTATGCCTGTCCCGTCAACCTCTATCCCACAAACAGCCACCAAGAATCACGCGGACAGCACGCAGTCGCAAACGCCATCTGACCAGACGTTCGCCTATCCGATACGCCACGAGGGCACGACAAATAGAGGCAGCAAACCAGCTACTCCCCTCGCTGCACACACCAGGCCAACGCAAAAACTGCCAGGATCAGATCAGCCTGTGCCAGCCGCTGCCACACAGCCACTATCTGCGCAAAAACAGTCCAAACAAACGGCTCAGTCAGTAGCAGCGCAAAAACCATCGGTGCCCATCACACCCGTTCAAACACTACCCACAGTCACGAAACGCGCAGCCACAGCAGCCGAACCGATCAAAATCGCCTTAGCGCCGCTCCCCAGTTCATCCTCGGACCTCCAGCACCGCGTCGAGGCCGATTTGCGCCAGGGTGGTGCGCTCTCCAACTCGCTCTCCGGCTACGAAGAGCGCCCGGCCCAGATTGAGATGGCCCGATTGGTGGCGCGCTCGCTAAACGAGAATGTCCCGGCGGTTGTGGAGGCCAGCACAGGGACTGGAAAGAGCCTCTCCTACCTGATCCCCGTTGTGCGCTCCGGCAAAGTGGCGATCATCAGCACGGCCAACAAAGCCCTGCAAGAGCAGTTATTCTTCAAGGATATCCCCTTTGTGCAGAAGCATATTCGCCACTTCGACGCAGCTCTGGTCAAAGGGATGAGCAATTATATTTGCCTGGATCGCCTGGAACAGGAACGCGTGGGCATTCAGCATTATGTGAAGAACCGCGACTTTATGCGCTTGTTGGAACGCATTGAGAAGAGCGATGAGCGCTTTACAGGCGACTTTGAGACGCTGGGCTTCACGCTGCCAGGGGATATACGCGGCAAGGTTAACGCGGACCGCGACCAGTGTACCTGGAGTAAGTGTGGCTATTTCTCGGACTGCTATGTGCGGAAGATGAAGGCGCGCGCGGGCCAGGCCAGCGTGATTGTGGTGAACCACACGCTCTTACTGCTGGATGCGTTAATGGAGGGCTATCTACTGCCTGAACGCGATGTGATTGTGGTGGATGAGGCGCACCATCTGGAAGAAGAGGCGACGCGCGCGTTTACTGTCACGGTCAGCCAGGGCCAGGTGGTCACGCTGCTGGCTCAGCATATGCTGAAAGAGCATACGCCGCCCGCGCTACAAGAAGAGGCCAGGGCGACGATGGCGCTGGCCTGGGAACGGCTCCTGGTGGTGGCCGATCCCGGTTTCAAGGGACGGGCTAATCTGAAAGAGCCATTGCAGGAAGGTCTGGGCCTCTCTACCGTGCTCACCAGGCTGGCGGACGCCTTGCGTACAGATCGCCCCAAAGATCTGAGCGAGCGCGACGATCAGTTGTACGATAAGCTGCTCAGCCGGGCGCAAAATCTGGCCGATGATGTGCGCAAGGTCTTCGCCGTCGATCAAGCTGGCAGGTTTGTGTATTATGTCGAGCGCGTGAACAGCGGGGGCAGACGCGGCTTGCAGCAACTGGAGGTTTCAGCAGCCCCCTTAGAGGTGACAGGCTGGCTGAAAGAGCAGTTGTTTGATAAATCCAACATCATCTGCACCTCGGCCACGCTGGCCACAATTGGACCCGATCCCGCGCACCCTGAGGCCAAAGGCCCCAATTTTGCCTATTTCCGGCGCCGCGTTGGTCTGGGCGCCGAGGACTATCCCGATGTGCAGGAGCGCATCCTGCCCCTGACCTTCGACTACCAGAGCCAGGCCCTGCTCTACCTGCCGCGCCATCTCCCAGAGCCAGCTTACGGGACGGGACCGGCGGCACAGGCATATACCCAGGCCATCGCGCAGGAGATGATGCACCTGGTCGAGGCCTCGCGTGGGCGCGCCTTCCTGCTCTTCTCCAGCAAACGTATGCTCGATGAAATCTTCGAGATCTTCCAGCGCGAGCTGCCCGCACACCTGACCTTCCCACTGCTGCGCCAGGGAGACATGACGCGCATGGAACTGGTGCGCAATTTCCGCGAACGCAGCGGGGCCGTACTCTTTGGCCTCAAGAGTTTTTGGGAAGGCGTGGACATCATCGGCGAGGCACTCTCGCTGGTTGTCATCGACAAATTACCTTTCGACCCGCCCGACGACCCCGTCCACGAAGCGCGTGTGGCGCAGATGAAGGCCGCTGGCGAGAACTGGTTTGGTACCTATGTCCTGCCCCAAACAGTGCTGCGCCTGAAACAGGGTCTGGGACGTCTGCTGCGTTCGCACGAAGATCGCGGCGTGATGGCCATTCTTGATACGCGCCTCTACACCAAAAACTACGGGAAACAGATTGTGCTCGCTCTGCCGCCCGCGCGCCGCACCGCCAGCCTGAACAGCGTCACGCAATTTTTCCAACCCGACGATGATGAGGAAGAGGCACCTTTTTAAACATTTTTGTATAAGTATAGAGATACACGTTTGTTTATTCACTATTTTCATTTTCTTGACACATCCGTGAAACTGGAGTAGTGTTGTCGGAACGCCTTGATGGGTCAAGCGCCCAAAACAAAACAGCGCGTCTGTACAGATACGCTGAGTTGCAATGGAACTTAGACCCAAGCCTTGCGTCAAAAGACCACGGTATCTGACAACGTGTGTTATAATAAGGGGGCATTCCGACACTTTGGCCCTGGCAGAGAATGGCAGCCAGGAGCGTTTTGTAAAAAAAGACAGGGGAGAACGCGCATGAGTAAAATTAAAATGCGCTGCATCACCTGTGGCAAGTGGTTCCAGTCGGCTAATGCGAAAGAAGTCACTTGCCCAGAGTGTGTGCAGAAGGCCAAAAAGGATAAACTGGCCTCGAAAGCAGCTCCGTCAGCTGCACAAAAAATAGCTGGACAGGGAACGCCAGGCTCAGGGGGCCAGGCTCACCCTTCCACTCTACCCCCCAGACCAAAACCAGCCGCCAGTGGCGGCCACTGGTTTGATTCTGTCAGCGATGTGAAGATCAGCGAGCCGGACCCACCACCGCGTCCTAAGCTTCCACCCTCCCCTACCCGCGAGTCACATGGAGGGACGGGCTACCGCGCCCCTGGCGGCTATCGCGACGAGCGCGCCCCTGGTGGCTACCGAGGGCCTGGCGGCTACCGCGACGAGCGCGCTGAACGACCTACCAGCCCTGCTAGCTACCGAGGGCCTGGCGCGTACCACAATGCCCCCTTGAGCGGCACCATTGGACAACGGCCACGCCAGCCTGGTGCGGGTGGTCCGCAAACACGCGAGCCACGCCCCGGTGGCCCACGCGTCTCTACCTATCGCGCCGGTGGTCCACGTGGCGGCAAACCGATGGGCAAGCCCAGAACACCGCCAGCTCCCAAGCCCAAACGCGAGAAAATTCCACCGCCAGAGCCATTCAAACCTACGCCTGAGCAGATCGCCCAGGTGGAGGCACGCTATCTCGAACTAGCAGTTTCCGGCGAATTTGACGGCATCCGCACGCAGATTGCCCAGGAACTGACGATTCCGAAAAAGGCAGTGAAACATATCATTAAAGAGCTACGTGATCGCGAGCACATTCCAAGCTGGTGGGAGTCACAGACGTATAAAGGCGATAGCGAGGAGAAAGAGAAAATCAAGGTGGCCTACGAACCATATCTGCCCGTGCCACCCGTAGGCGTCCATCGTAAGCTCGCCGATGAACTGGACCTCAAGCCTGGCCTGGTCTATCAGGCCATTAAGGCCATTCGCACGGACCTGAACCTGCCTCAGTATAATGATCCCACCTTCCACGAGGAGGAGTTCGCCGAAATCCAACGCAAAGTTCGTGAGGCGAAAGCAGCCAAAGAAGCGGCCAAAGCAGCACTCGCCGCCAGCGAAAGCACCGCGGACACAGCAACCGCACCAGTACAGGTTTTGACCGTTGAAGGCGAAAGCAACGCAGTGGCCGCCACTGACGTAGACCTAAGTGCGGAAGTCCAGAGTACGCCTGCAAGCGACGCAGTTCCCGCTATCGAGGTTCCGACCACGCCGGTCCCAGCAATTGAGGATGAGCGTGAAAAAGACGCTGAGCAGGCGTAAGTGTGCATAGAGTTGTAAGTGAGGATGATGTCTATGGAAGATTGCCTGTTCTGTAAAATCGCCGATGGGCGCATTCCAGGCAAAATTGTGTACCAGGATCAGGACGTTGTGGCGTTTGCGGATATCAATCCGCAGGCACCCCAGCACGTGTTGTTCATTCCACGTCGGCATGTCGCGGACATGGCTCAGTTGACTGCCCAGGATGGTGAGTTGCTCAGCAAGATCTTCAGTGCCGCGGCCTCGGTTGCTCGCGAGCTGGGTCTGGAGGAGCGTGGTTACCGTTTTGTGACCAATGTCGGTCCCGATGCAGGTCAATCGGTTTTTCACCTGCACTTCCACCTGCTTGGTGGGCGCAAACTTGGCTGGCCGCCGGGTTAATTCAAGGAACCTGTAATGCGTATTGCCCTGGACTATACCGCGGGCATCCGTCAAGAGGCTGGCATAGGCCACTATGTCCGCAGTCTGCTTGGCGCGATGCTAGCGCTGGATACCACAAACGAATACACATTGCTCACAAGCGGACGCCCCACCAGGGAGCGTCCGTTTCCTGGCGCGGCCAATGTGCGCGGGCGCAGCTTGCTTCTGCCGGACTGCTATCTCAATATGTTCTGGTATCGTCTGCGCGCGCCCCTGCCCGCGCTGCTTTTCACCGGCAACGTCGATATCTATCATGGCCCGGACTTCGTGCTGCCCCCATTGGGCAAGAAGGTGCGCAAAGTCGTGACCATCCACGACCTGTCCTTTCTGAAACACCCGGAATACGCTGCACCCAGGCTGGCTGCGTATCTGAGCAAGATTGTGCCGATCTCTGTGGCCGAGGCCGATGTCGTGGCCGCGGTCTCTCAAGATGCTGCGCGCGCGTTGGTCGAGCACTACGCAACGCCGCCTGAAAAGATCACTATCATCCCGAATGGCCTGCGTCCACACTTCCGGCGCATCACCGACCCCATCCTGCTGGGCGCGACCACCCATAAATTTGGCCTGAAACATCCCCTTGTGCTCGGGGTGGGGACACTGGAGCCGCGCAAAAACCACATGGGTCTGATCCGCGCTTTCCATCAGGCACAGAGCAACAAACGCCATCGTCCGGCTATGCTGGCCCTGGCAGGCGGCGGCGGCTGGCTCTACGACGAAACCAAACAACTGGTCGCGGACCTCAAGCTGGAGAAAAAAGTCCGTTTTCTGGGCCGCGTGAGTGACCTGGAACTGGCCATTCTCTACAGCCTGGCGGATGTCTTCGCCTTCCCATCCTTCTTCGAGGGTTTTGGTGTGCCCCCCATCGAGGCGATGGCCTGCGGCGCGCCCGTGATCACATCCAACACCTCGTCGCTCCCCGAAGTTGTGGGTGAGGCCGCGCTGACCATCAATCCCCACGAACCCGCCGAACTCGCCGCCGCAATGACCCATATCATCGGCGATGAAAAATTGCGTGAGAACCTGCGTCAGCAGGGTTACGCGCGCGCCCGGCTCTACACATGGCCCAAATCGGCCAGAAAGATGCTGGATACTTATGAGAGGCTGTATAATGGGGCTACCAGTTTCTCTGGCGAGGCAATTTTTTCATGAAAATCGGCATCAATACCCTGTTCTTCCGCCATCCGGCAAGCGGGAGCGGTCAGTATCTCATCCACCTTTTGAACGCGCTGGCTGATATAGATACCACCAATGAATACGTTCTGATCGGCCCTGACCCTCTGCCCGCACAGGTGATCCGGCAGTTGCATGTACCCTTTACGTACCATGCCAGAGCTGTGGGCGGGCCGTTGGGACGCAACGCCAGTCTGGAAAAGATGACCTGGGAGCAGTGGACAGGTCCGCGCGAAGCCCACCGTCTAGGTGTGGATGTCTTCCACGTGCCGCACTTCGCGCCACCTCTGCTCACCGGTTCGGTCCCAGTGGTCACGACGATTCACGACGCGATTCCGTTGCGCCTGCCACTCTATCAGGCCAGAGCCAGAGCAAAGGTCTACTCTAGCGTGGTTTCCCGCGCCGCTCACAACGCAACCATGATTATCACGGTTTCACAGCACGCCAAACAGGATATTATTGAGACGCTCAAGCTGCCTGCCGAGCGTATCCGCGTGATCTACGAAGCTGTGAGCGACGAGATGCAACCAGTGACCGATCCTGTCAAACTGGCTGCGGCACGCGCGCGCTACGGCATCACCGGCCCCTACGTCTTCTACCTGGGCGGCCTGGATGCGCGCAAAAACGTCCCGCAACTCGCGCGTGCCTTTGCGCATCTCTACAAGCGTCTGGGCAATCCCGACCTGCAATTGCTCATCTCAGGTAATCCCGATAAACGGCGCGGCGCGCTCTTTCCCGATCCGCGTCCTGTCGCCGCCGACCTGGGTATGAACGATCAGATTCTCTACCGTTTTGTCGAAGACGAGGATAAAGCGGTCATCTATAGCGGGGCCAGCGTTTTTGTCTTCCCCTCGCTCTACGAAGGCTTCGGGCTGGACCCTCTGGAAGCGATGGCCTGTGGCACGCCCGTGATCTGCTCCAACCGCACATCCCTGCCCGAAGTCGTGGGAGACGCGGCCATCAGCCTCGACCCCGACGACCTGGCGGCCCTGGTGGACGCCATGCACACTGTGCTCACCAATCCCGAACTGAGCGCTGATCTACGCGTGCGCGGCCTGCAACGCGTGAAACTGTTTGACTGGCACAAAACTGCCAGTGAGACGCTCGCAGTCTATCAAGAAGCTGTTGCTCGTAGAAAGAGATAAATTTCCATGCGCGTACTCATGCTCTCAAAAGCCCTGGTTTCCGGCCCCTCGCAACGCAAACTGGAAGAGATCGCCAAATGCCCCGATGTTGAACTGACCCTGGTCACGCCTCCCTGCTGGCACCACGATAACGGCGCCACCCTGACGTTGGAGAAGCTCTACACCACCGGCTATCAGATGATCGTCACGCCCATGATCCTCAACGGCAACTATCATCTGCACGCATATCCCAAATTGGGCGCGATCATGCGCGAGGTGCGGCCAGAGATCGTGCATATCGACGAAGAACCCTACAACTATGCGACCTTCCAGGCTATGCGTCTGGCCGAACGTTCTAAAGCACGAGCGCTCTTCTTCACCTGGCAAAATCTCGTGCGCGACTACCCGCCGCCCTTTCGCCAGATGGAGCGTTACAACTACAAACACGCCACCATCGCCCTGACCGGCAACCGCGAGGCAGTCGATGTCCTGCGTCACAAGGGCTACACCAAAGCCGTGCGCGTCATCCCACAATTTGGCTTCGACACCGAAATCTACAAACGCAGCGCGCCCCGTCCGCCGCGTCAAGCAGACGCCCCTTTCACGCTGGGTTTTACGGGCCGCCTGGTCGAAACCAAAGGGCTTCCCACCCTCATCGAAGCTCTGACGTACCTGCCTGCCTGCTGCCAGGCCGTCTTTGTCGGCGACGGCCCCATGCGCGGCGTCCTGGAGAGCGAGGCCGCGCGTCTGGGCGTCAGTGAACGCGTCATCATCAAACCGAGCGTGCACACCTATGAAGTGCCAGCCGTGCTCGCAGATTTCGATGTCCATGTCCTGCCCTCGCGGACTTTTCCCAACTGGAAAGAGCAGTTCGGACGCAGCCTGGCCGAGGCGATGGCCTGTGAAACGCCCGTCATCGGCTCCGACTCCGGGGAAATCCCTCACGTGCTCGGAGACGCCGGCCTGATCTTCCCCGAAGGCAACGCCGCTGAACTTGCTGCCCGCGTGCGCCAACTGCTCGACGACCCCCAACTCTACGCCACCCTTGCCGCCAGAGGCCGCCAGCGCGTACTGGAGAACTACACCCAGGAGCGCATCGCGCGGCAAACGTTCAAAGTGTATCAGGAGATGCTGGCAAAGTAGTAAAAAGAACCACCAGCCAGGATACGGGTACCTCCGAAAATCCGAAAAATGGGGGCTTGCATCCACACGGGATCTATGGTATTCTACCCCTGCATTCCTGAGAATTACATCCTGTAATCGTGCGAAATACATTCTCATGAATGAAAGTTGCGTAGCAGGGAATCCCCTGAAGGCGCACTACAGGCCGGCGTGGCGGAACGGTATACGCGATTGTCTCAAAAACAATTGCCCATACGGGCTTGAGGGTTCGAATCCCTCCACCGGCACCCACACAACGTATCGGCTACCTCGACCAGCCACAGAAGCTAATCGAGATAGCCGATACACTTTCTAAAACTCTCCTGTACAGCAACCGTACAACAGGACACCCAGAATAGCACCCTACTCTCCCAAAAGATCGTCTAACCAACCCGCCGCACCATCCTGCATAGTTGGGAGCATATGAGAGTAGATATCTAGCGTAATGCTAATGTTGCTATGCCCAAGTATCTCCTGCACGATCTTCGGATGAATACCCGCCTTAAACAAAAGTGACGCGACACTATGGCGCAGATCATGAAACCGGATATCTGGTAAACCCGCTTCCTTTAGCAAAAGCTTCAACTGGTTGAGAATATCCCGCGTTGGATTCAGATACGTCCCTATTGATGTACAGAAAACATAATCATGATCCTGCCAGACCTCACCAGCTTTAGCCCGAAGCTCTAGCTGCCGCTCACGGTGCTTTTTCAGTGCTTCTAGTGCAAAGGGTGCAACCACAATATCACGCCTACTTTTTCGCGTCTTCGGCTCAGCCTCAACATACCCCTTTCCAGGGAGCTTACTGGGAACCCTTGAAAGAACGCGCTGTATCCGCAAAATGCCGTGCTCAAAATCAATATCTTGCCATTTGAGGCCCATGAGTTCGCCCCGCCTCATACCGGTAGCAAGCGCAAGGCTGAAGAGCGCTTCCATAGAATGACCACGAGCCGTATCTAGCAGCTTCTGAGCTTGCTCAGGAGTCAACGCCCGACCCTCAAATCTCGCAGCACGAGGACGATCTACCAACTCACACACGTTACGAGCAGTTAAACCCCATCTTACAGCCAATTTGAGAGCCTTATGCAGCACATTATGGATATGTAACACCGTTGTAGGAGAATAGCCCTCTTCCAGCTTTTGTGTGTAAAAAGCCTGCACATGCTGAGGTAACAATTTTTGTAATGGATACTTACCCAGAACTGGCACAATATGCAGCCGAACGACCTCTTCATATCGCTCATAGGTACGGGGGCGTACACTCTGCCTCTGAGAATTTTCTAACCAGCCTTTCAGAAAATCCTCAACCGTTTGTTTTTTCGCGTCCACCGCAACACCCTGACGCACATCCTGCAAAAAGGCTTCACGCTTCTCTTTTACCTCCTTTTGCGTTTTTCCATAGAAGTATTTTCGCTTTCCATCGACTGTGATACTTGCCGCCCACAAATTCTCTTTTTGCCGATACATCGACCCTTCGCCATTGGCGCGTACTCTCTTTTTTGCCATCGAAGTTCCCTCCTTTCAACTACACCAACACGCCCTGTTTCGAGCGATCCTCGACCCATTGACGAAGCACCGTCCTCGACACCCGCACCGAGCGCCCCAGGCGAATAGCCGGAACCTCACCCGACGCAATCAACGCATACATTTTTGTGCGCCCCAGGCTCAGCAGCTTTGCCGCCGCCTCTACTTTGAGCAACAAGGGCTGTTCTATTTCCTCCTGATGTTTCTTTTCCATAGACACACCTTCCTTTCCATTCATGGCAAGCCAACCATCATACACTAGGGCTAATAACCCCTCCTTTCTCTCTTGAGCGTTGTATCAAACTACCACCTACGCTAATCGTAGAACACGAGGAATATACTCAAATCGTATGGCCCTCTGATGCACCCAGGCACCATCCCGCCAGACCGCGATCTTGACGTCTCCCGCTTTCGTGATCTCATACACCTTGCCCCGTCGCCACTGGTCAGCGCCCACAGAAAACCGGACCAACGCGCCCACCCACTGATGCCGCAACGCCTCTAGCTCCTGTGCTGACGGCTTCGGCAGGTCCGCACACTTCACTAGCACCCATTGACTCTTTTCCTTGTGTATACTCATATATCACCTCTTTCTTTCCTACTCCTGAACACCCTGAAGGAGCCGCTTACGCTGTACCTCTGCTCCAAAGCTCAGGTCTTTCTCACTCAAGTACGCCTGTCCATGAATAGCAAGCCAATGCAGAAACACTGAGAGGTCAGCGCCAGGATCAGCTACCTCACCACCAACCCAACAGGCCAGAGACGTCGCATAGCCCATCATCCCCTCTAAGCCTTTTCGTATGTTATGCTCATAATGCCGCTTACGTACAATCTCCCCAAACTGCCCCGGTGTCCCACATGGCTCTTGAAACGCTCCCTGGATCAATTCCCAGGTTGGATGCACCGGCCAGCGCGAACGCTTCACATCGCTCTGTTGTGGCACCACATAGCGCAACCAGCCATCGGGCAAGCCATCCGCACCACCGCCGACATGACCCGCCGCATATGCCCATAACAGCGGGATTTTTCCAGGCAGATCATAGACATTTTCCAGCCCATGAAAGGCGTCCCCCTGGCTCAGTTCGTGTAACGCCTCTCGCTCAAAACGGAACTCCACCCGCCAGACCGCTTGCCCCTCTTGCCAGTCATTGGCAAGCCATTTGTCCTCAAACCACTCCTTGCCAGAGCGTTTCATCTCCCGTGACTTCTCATAAATGAGACAGGAGAGCGTTCCTTTCGGTGCAAAGCTAAGGCTTGTGCGCACCAGCCCATAGGCAAAATCTTTCACCTCCATGTGTTCCCCTGGCTCAAAATTCCAATCCGCCGTTTCATGGACTGGCCGCTGACGAGCACGTGAGACAAAATCACGCCGATGGTCTACAGACCTGATCTCAGACCAGCCCGCCACATCCACACACAGATGCACTTCTGAGACTTGCAGAAACAGTTCGCACCCGAAAAGCTGATGAAGACATTGATGTACCTGTTCGATAGCTTCGTGCAGGCTACTGGAAGCCCACAGGTATTCCGAGGCAAACCGTACCTGTGCTATCCCTCCATTCCATCGGCCCCGCGAAATGCTGATATTCACAAGCCGCGAGATCAACAGCCATTGCCAATGGCCACGACCCGCCCCATTCGGACGCATCAACAAGCGCACCCCCTGAAACAACCACGCCGTTGGTACTGGCTCCCCTGCCTCTTGTGCCGCTTTTTTCCACTCTTCAAGCTGCCTGACCAGTGTATCATTCACCTCTCCTTGACGCGGCTTGCCACCCAGGTCCACATGATAGGCATTCACCACCAATGTATCAACACCCCGATTGACGATTGTTGGGTTTCCCATACGCACCACCTCCTTTTTTTTCTGCTCTTTTCTCCACTCCCTGCCTGGAGCGAGAACAGCCACCATTTCCCCCTTTCTGTCTTTTTATAGGCGCGGTCTACTTAGTTCGCGCCCCAGGCAGGATGCTTCCACCCTGCCATCTTGTTCTCTTGCGCGGCGATGCGGCAGCGGTGGAGGGACTCCACGCCGCCGCCGCCTGCGTTGCGGCGCACCGCTTCCCCACCACCAGGACGCACCACGCCACCCCTCCACATGATCCACACTGGTCGTCCGTCGAGCAGGCGGGCGACGCCGGGTTTGACAGGGGCGGGTCGAGTGCTGCGCACCGAGAGCGACCTGGTACTGCATTGAGAGGAGCACGCACCGTACCAGGTCGCTCTCGCTCTGCGAGTCTACCCGCCCACCGCTTCGCTCAGTCAAACCTCAATGCACGGCGTCGCTTGCCCCGCCTGCTCTCCGGGAGCAACAGAACCAGCACCCAACGTTGCCCTCAAGCTCCCAAGGATGCTTGAGAAGCCTCACGGCTCCCGACCCACCGCCGCCCGGTACGCGTCCGACAGCACTCTACGGCCACACGTACCGGTTCCGTATACGGCAGCCTTAGATGTGCAGCCGACCTATCCACTCCAGAAAACCCAGCAGCGCTACCACGAAAAAGCACACTGCCAGGAGTGCATGCAATCCCGCGCTTCTCACCCACATCGTACATGCACTAAACACAACCAATATCGCTAAAATGACCATCAGTATTCCCATAGATTCACCTCCTTTTTTCAAACAGCTTGCCATTGAGGACATAACGCCAACCGCCACGCCTCTTCAATCGCCATCCCACCCGCTTTCAATGCCCGTACGCGCTCACGATACGCCCGTAGTGCTATGTTATGCAGAAAACTCACCTCTTGCAGCATCCGATCAAACGCCGGATGAGAACGATGAGGAACGCAAGCCAGCAGGAAGCAGAAATGCGCAATCCCGACCAGGGCTAGCAGGCGGTCCTCTTCTGCAATGCCTGAAAGCAGGCCGAGTGTATGACCGGCGCACCATGCGTAAGAAGCATCACCGGCATGCAAGTTAGCGCACCAATCACGATGAAGATAGTTGGCCAACTGAACAGGAGAGAACGAAGCGAATCCTTCACTGTTCCCATACCCAAAAAGGCAGCCCTTACGAAAATCAGGATCAGCCAGGAGAGACACTGGCAGATCATCCGGCCCAGGTGTGAGCAACTGAAAAACATGGCTCTCATCAAAACGCACCTGCAACTCACACAGAGTCGCGCTATCAATCGGTCCCAAGGTATACGCAGCCGCACGACAAGAAGACAACTGTAAATCAGCCAATGTTGCTGTGTGTTTGTGCATATCAAACCTCTTTCCTTGAGCTTGACAAGCCGCGTCCAGCCCCGGCATACTAACCAGGAGAGCTGCGCAATCCGACCAAATGGCTTGCCATATGTTCTCACTCGCTGGCCGAGTGCGCTAACACTCAGGCCAGTTTCCTTGTGCCGCCTCCTACGGAAAGCAACAAATTTGCGATATTGGCGACAATTTAAATATACACGGAATACAGCCAGATGTCAAGCCTTTTTCTGAGAAATCTTGTAATTATCGCCAAAGTTTGGTATGCTTAATGTATAGCACTTTTGTGCAAAAGAACCCAGCGAGGAAGAGGAGAAATAATATGAAAGGTCTGTACACAGCTAAAGAAGCTAGAGAAAAGTTAGGAGTAACTGACGATAAATTCCAGTATATGGTAAGAACAGGACTTATCAAAAAAGTTATTCTGCCTGACAGAAAATACGGTATGTATCTCCAGATAGAGGTAAATCGGCTTGCTGCCGCTATTAACGCCACGCTTGAGCAATATACAAAAGACGAGAGTATATTTGAACAAGCAACCCAGGCAGATTTACCAGAGATAATTGTCATGTGCTCTAGAAATATGCCGAGAGTCACCCCTCTAGAAAAGCAACGCACATGGATAAAACGCAATCCTGAGTCGTTTTATACACTCCGAGAAAATGGGGAAGTAGTGGCATATGCCTGCATTTTACCAGTAAACACTAATTGGCTAGAGAAGGTGCTAAAGGACGAGGTTAGAATAGGGGACGTACCTATAGAAGAAATTTATCCGTTTACACCCAACAAACCATTAGACCTTTACATCAGAGACCTAATTATTGACCAAACCACTGATAAAGAGAAAGCAGTACACCATGCACAACGCTTATTAGCCGAACTCGCCCATACTATCGCACAATTAGGAGAACGAGGCATTAATTTCAGGGCAGTTTACGCCCTAGCCACATCACCGAAAGGAAACCAGCTTGCAAGGAAACTAGGTTTCAGAGCTATGGTTGAGCTAGATAACCCAACAGAGGGTTACATGCCTTATGAACTCATTGTGAACGAGTCAAACTCCCCACTTATCAACGAGTATAAAACCGAGCTTCAACACCACCAAAAACAAACCAGCAAAAAAGAATAAACCCCATCACCAGACCAAACGAACAAAAGCACCTAACCCCACAATTAGGTGCTTTTGTTATTGCCATCATCCGAGAGTTCCTCGATCAAATCGTGAATACTCACTCCTAGCGCCTTAGCAACCTTCTCCAGAACAGTTAGTGAAGTTTCTCGATAAGAGTTACGAAAAAGCCGCTTTATAGTCGTAAAGCCGACACCAGACTCTCTTGCTAATGAGGACTGATTAAAGCCCTTCTCCTCGGCAATCTCTTTAACACGCAGCCGCAGCATACCTTTTATACTTTCTCTCGCAATAATACATCGCCATTGTAACAGCCCTGCTTGATTGACAAAATTAAGCATGTGTGGTATTCCTTATATGGAATACCACACATGGGACACATACTACATCGACATGGAGAGGAGAAACTTTAATGGCAAGCGATACTTGGTTTTTGTGGGTGTTTAGCTACGCGGTTGGCGAAGAGTGCTACACCTGCCCCCTCTATTTCAAGAACCAGAGCCAGGCAGAAGCACAAATTAACCATATCCTGAGCTACGCCAAGTACATGAAAAAAATAGACCTGTGGGAATGCAAAGATGGTCTCCAATTCGGGGGCGCATGCTTGCCCTACATAAAAGGCAAAAAGGATATGTACAGGGGATGAACAACCATGAACAGAACTATCACATTCCTATCCCGAAACAGCGACAATCTATGGTATAATAAGACCAGCCTCTCACCGAGCACATAATGGAGGAATGCCCATGCCAACCCTTGAAGAGCGGGTACAAGCCCTTGAGCAAGAAATCACCGCCCGCAAGCAAACCGAAGAGACGCTCATACAAGAGATTGCCGCTCGCAAGCAAGCTGAAGAGATGCTTGCTATTGCGGTACGCGCTCTTGTCTCAAAAGAAGCATTTGAAAGACTACAGGAAACTATCAAAGAATTCCAGGAACAAAACGGTAAGCTTTTCAACGTGCTCATTAATCAAGGGACAACTCACAACCAGTACATGACAGACCTACAAGGCCAGATCATTGACTTAGATGGAAATGTGAAGAGACTCCAAACTGAAACCCGTCAGCAGTTCACTGAAGTACGCGAAGATATTACCGGCCTGAAAACTGAAGTACGCGAAGATATTACCGGCCTGAAAACTGATGTGGCCGACCTGAAATCAATAGCTCAGCAAATTTTAGCACGGTTGCCCAAAGAACCATAATTTTACCCATTGAACGAACATTGCTGTACAGCAGTCATACAGCAGCGCCCATGATACACTACGGAAAAAACGTCACAGAACATCACGTGAAACGGCCTGAGAAGCACAATTAGAACGAGGATGAACGACTATGGATAGATCCGTCACATCCCTCCACCGGCATGATCCATACCATGAAAAGCGTCTCCAGTGACCTACAAGGAAGGCCGCTGGAGACGCTTTTCATCTCTCCAGAAATCGCTCATTTTCTCACGCTTTCGCACCGTTTTGCTGTCAAACGCATTATGGATGGCTTTCGATCTCAATGTTCTGGGTATTCTTTGGCGTAATACGCGCCGTGATCCTGGGGACCATCGACGGAGACCGGAACATAGGGGGTGGCCGAGTCTTCTGGCAGATAGCCATGCTGAGTCAGAAAGCACGCGCGCAATCGTTCACCCTCTGCTTTGATGAGAGAGGCGATCTCGTCATCGGGTAGGTGCTCTACGGTCGTCACAAGATGGAGCGTGTATTTGCTCATGGCCAGCATGAGTTCCAACTCTTCAACGTTGCTGAGATCGCGTATCACCCGCACGCCTGATTGTTCCACGAAAGCTGCCTCAGGATCTGGAGCGGGAAGGCCGCGCGCGCGACGGAGTTGCTCATACACCAGCTTATCAGATTCATAGAGCAGAACGCGCAGTGTATAGCGGAGGCGCAGATCACCCGTGTTGCCGCGATAGCGCAACAGGCCAGGGTGGAGACGTTCATGCGCGAGCGCCAGATCATAGAGTTCCGGGCAATCTGCGTACATCTTGCGCAACTCCTCGCGGATCTCCAGCAAGGTCCGGCCCTGTTGCTTGAGGGTGCGGTGCAAACTGCGCGTGGACTGTGCCATCTTGATACGTTGGCGAACCCATAATTCATCATAGCCCTGGGCGCGCCACTCAGGAACATGCTTTTCACTCCAGGGCAGCAAGCCCTTCTCCATCTCGGCAGCTTCCCTGAACGAAGCCTCAACGAGCATCTCCACATACTGCTCGCGTGTGACCAGTCTGATCTCCTCTTCCATATGACCGCTTCCTCTCTGATATGTGGCGACCTGGTCGCCTTTGCATTCTCTTGCCCGTCTTTGTGATATACTTTGCTCAAACCCCTGTTCTTACATGTATTCAACCCTACCATTATAGAGCATCTTGGAAAGGGTGTCGATGATTCTTTCCGCCAAATCCAAAACTGATATCCTACCTTCTACGGCCTCTGGCTCCTCCAACGCCTTCAGGTGGCCTTCTGCAAGATGATCAATCCCTATGGAGAGCAATGTAGGGGATGCTGTGGTATCGATGAAACAAGAGAAAGACAAAGCCCTGAGAAGCTGTGCGATCATGAGGAGGATGGTGAGACGCTCCACAAGCCATACTCGCCGTTGGCGCATTGGCCGCTGCTATCAACGCTGCAATAGTTGCCCACGAGGTTCCCATCCGAGCGGATCGTGCCCTCAAAAAAGAGCGCGCTCTGGCCGACCTGGGCTGTGATGGTGAATAAGAGCCGTTTTGAGGCATCAACCACACCGGAAAACGGCTGCTGTCTATGCACCTGCCGCTCGATAAAGGTGCCTGTGATGCTCTGCGTGCTCTGTTGAATAGTGATGAACTTGATGGTGGTGGTGGTATGGGTCAGCAGATTATTGAGCGTGCCAGCGTATGACGTGGCAAGCCGTGGGTAGTTTCCAGCCGTTGACCTGGCCGTGATGGTCAAGATTGGTCTGGGATGCGCGGGCCTCGTGGCCAGAGAAGCGTTTGAGTGCAAGGTATATGCCCAGAAGCCCAGCACCGAAGCCGCGCTGAGCAGAAGCAGCAAGGCAACCAGGGCAAGACGCGCTTTATGAGCAGGGCGACGGCGCGCTTTTAAGGCCACATCTGGAGCTGGCCTGAGCTTTCTCGCGGGGAGTAAGACTGCGCGTAGCTCACCTGGCGTAGAACGCTCATATGGGGAGTGAATGCTATCGTTGCCTATGAAGGCACACCAGAACTCATCTGGAGTAGCAAAACGTTGCTCATAATTGACGGCCAGAGCGCGTTGGATGGCTGCTGCCGCCCCATATGGAACATTGAAAGCCTGCTCGTCGATGGGAAGAAGCGGGTCCAGTCCCCGGCTGGCCAGACGCGTCAGGCGCTGGAGGGCATCAACAGGCGGCGCGCCAGTGAGCAAGCTATAGCAGGTCGCGCCAAGTCCGTAGACATCCACGCGCGGGTCTGTCCCCATGCTGCTATACTGCTCCGGGGCGCTATAGCCAGGCGAACAGTGACGAATAGCCGTGGTGGTCGCGTCCGTCTGATACTCTTTGGCAATCCCAAAATCGACCAGGATGGTTCTGGTCCCGTTCTCTGGCGCGATAATGTTGGCTGGTTTGATGTCGCGATGCATCAAAGGCGGGGATTGTTGATGCAGATAGGTGACAGCCTCTATGATGGGCCGCATGATCTGGACGACCTCGGCAAAGGAAAAGCGTTGCTCAGGCTGTTGTTTGCGCAGAATCTCTACATTCGGGCCTGCAATGTATTCCATAAGCATATACATGCGCTGATCCTGTTCAAAGGCACCCTGCACTCTGGGCAACGAGGGATGGTCGAGCCGTTGCAGGATTTCACATTCCGCCAGCAAACGCTGCTTCTCGTTGCCATCCCGCTCGCGTAACTCTTTCAGGGCCGCAAATCTGCCGGTTAACTCCTGATCTCTGACGAGGTAGACAGCACCGAAGCCGCCGCGACCAAGCAGGTCTTCGACCAGATAGCGTTGTTGTAAAAGCGTCCCGGTGGGGCGCGTCATGTCTAATGGTTGCTCCATGCTGTTTCCTCGCTCAATTCAGGAAGAGAAGGCTCTGCAAGCCTGGCTAATAAATCACAATGACGCTGTTCCAGTCGGTATGCTGATAGACCCAGGCCATGTCAGCTTTTTTCAAGTTAATGCAGCCATGACTGCCATCGAAGTTATACGCGGTGTTGCCACTGGCATCCTGGTGGGGAAACTGCGTGCCAGGACCATAGCTGACGCGCCAGGGGGCGTCATGCACAAAAAAGCCACCTTGATGATAGAGGAGTGCATAGGAAATCGGCGTATTCGGGAACCAGTATGGCGAACCGGGCGGATCTGCCGACACAAAAATCGACGGTGATTGGCGGTCCAGCATCTTCCAGACGCCCGGCAGCGAAGGCCGTTCAAAGCGCCCGGTGGTCACAGCAAAGGCCTGTACCAGTTTGCCTTGCTGATACACGCGCATGGCTTGCCCAACCAGCGAGACCATGAGCACCATCTTCGTGTCGAGATGGTACTGCTCAAGCATACGCAGGTCGCTGGCGTGTACCTGGTTATAGGGAGTGGTATCGGTGTAGTCCGCCTCCAACATATGAAGATTAAACAACCCGTATTGCGTCTCACTGACAATATTCTCGAAATCAATTGTGGTACGCGCCTCAGCCAGATCTTTGTCGATCAACCCGCCGATACCTGGTTGCATATATCCGCTATCCAATGCATATTGATGTCTGTCATATGTATCATGATAGAGATGAGCCTGCCCCCAACTACTTGCTTCCTGGTGGAACTGTTGCACCAGCGCGCGGGCCTCGTGTTGCACCTGCGCGGCGTACTTCTGATCGCCAAGTCGTTGAAGCGTTTTCTGCTGTTGTTGAACGTACTGCTGGGCCTGATGGATGTGTTGTTGATCGTGCTGGCTGCGTTGCATCCGTGCGTACTGGAGGTACACGGCGATACAGGCAAAAATGAGCAGAGCCAGAAGCAACATATCTGCCACGAGATGGAGGAGAGCCAGCAGTGTACGCCGGGAGCGTTTTTTTTGCTCAGGCGCTACTGACCCCGCGCTGGTTGCTGTCGAGAGTGAGTCGGGCTTCTCCCTTTGCGCTCGCAGCTGCTTGTACAGATGCGCCCCTTTGCGGCCTGGTACTCTGATCGTGAGGTCGTTATCGACTACCTCGGCGGGCGACTCTACAAGCGCCTGTATATAGCTCTGGGCTGACTGAGGAAGGACCTTCTCAGTGGCGTCGTTTGCTCTGGCCTGTTGCTCTGCAACCGCGCTCAAATAGAGCTGTGCTGGCTGTGCAACAACCCTTACAGTGGCGTCATTTTCTTCATAATATTGTTTTTTAAAACTCATAGAGCTTTTCCCTGAAAACACCTTCCCTGGCTTGAATGTGACGTATTGAGAAAATCAGCAATGTCTTGTAGAGGCGAGATACTCAGCTCTACAAGACAAACTATCCTACATATTTGATGAAAAAGCGGTGTGAAGCACGTGGGTGCTCAGCCGTTGCGCTTTAACCGTTGCCAGTCGTGGGTTTGACCGCCATCGGCGTGCGCTGTTCTACCCCTGCATCGTCGGTGCTGACCGGTTGATAGGTAAAGGTATTGCCCGCGACTGGACTTAGATAGCCAGCCTTCTTCACCAGTGCAGGGGCATCGCCCACTGCACCAACTAAGACGGGCGTGAAGGCCCAGTTGTCTGCTGGTACAAGTTTGCCGATAGCCCGTCCCAGCGCGCGATGCTCGGCCTCGATACACGCGATCTGCCCCGAAATCTGAGCCAGGTCGGGGCGACCAATCTGGGCGAACTCCACGATTGCCGCGAGGAACGCCGAGTCGAAGACACCTTCGAGCTGCTGTTGGGTCGTGATAAAGGTTGTCAAATCGGTAAAGGTTTGCGCGCCATTGGGGAAGCTGAAGGTATCGGCCAGGGATTGGCCGCCGTTGGCCGTGAAGAACTGCTGGTGGATCTGCTCTTCAACAAGCGCCGCCTTGAGATACTCCAATTGATCCCCTGAAATCCCCAATTTATCCGCGTTGGCAATACCATTGCTATAGAACGTGACCGCCAGCTGTTCTGCCGTACGCGCCACGGTGAGAATGGAGACGATGGTTTCCTGCACGTTACCAGGATTCAGCTGCTTATGAGAGATGCTTCGCGGCGCGCTGGCTGGGAGCAGCGCGGCCTGGCTGATCTTCGTTCCATAGAGCACGCCCGCCGCACCTACCGCGGCAAATCCGCCGGCGGCTGCCGCGCCTTTCAGCAAAGCACGACGCGAACGCTGCGCGGGAAAAGATGCCAGCAGGACGTCGGTAGCCTTGCGAGCCTCCGCGCTTGTTTCCTGCGGCAAGGTGTGATCGGTAGGAAGCAGTAAACGCTCATCAAAGGAAGTTGAACACTGCGTACACGCAGAGGGTTGCCCAACAATTGATACCCCACACTGGGGACAGAAACGTGGAAATGTCGAATTCATGACTCTATATCCTTCCATGTAAAGCTCGTAATGAGCAACGTGCCGAACTTTCCCCAACGGTTGACCCGTCAAGCTGCTGACCTTCCCATAAATTCATTTGCAATCATCTATGTCAACGTCAAAAAGAAAAGGGTCTAAACCATGTCGTCAAAGAAAGAGGACACATCAGGTTCCTCATGGTATAACGCCAGGCGGGGAGGTTTGGATTACTTGCGTTCTCTATCTACTTCGATAGATCCAAATCTTAAAAAATTGCGTATCCTTCAATAAAGCTACCAGCGTCTAGAAGTCCACCCCCTTCCAAGCGCTGGTAATGCTCAATTTTTGCGTTATACATGAGGAGTCTTGGATGAAAAAACATAGAGATCACGTGGGCCGTCTCATTCAGATGGTTGGAGTTATTGCCCTGCTATTCATCGTAAGCGGCTGGACCTTTCCTAAAGCTGCTGCCACGGATAACATGGCCTTTGTACGCATTATTCATGCCTCACCCGATGTAGGCATTGTTGACGTTTTTGTTGATGGAAGAAAACTCCTCAGCAGTTTTCAGTTCGCGACCGTTACGGAATATGTGCCGTTGCCCGCGGGTTCCCACAACGTGCAGGTTGCACTGCTGGGCAAAGGGCCGAACGCGACAATGTTGGCGCAAACCATTACCATGCCAGCCAACAGCACCTCTACCATTGCCGTACTTGGAACCAACGCCAGCGGGTTGTCCTTCACTGTTTTTACTGATAACGATGGAGTTTCCGGGGATATGGCAAAATTGCGTGTGTATCACCTTTCGCCTGGAACGGGTTCGGTGAGCATCACCGATGGCAGTCAGAGCATCATTCAAGGCCTGGCGTATCCACAGGCGAGCGACTATGTGCCGTTGCAGACGGGACCATATCATTTCGACCTGAAGGCGACGCCTCAACCAACGAACGCGACTTTCTCCGCGATGCTGAAACCCTGGACGGTCACCAGTGTGTTTGTGATTGGCCAGTTGAGTGGACCCCAGAAATTCCAGTTTGTCACGGCCCAGGTACCGGGGGTGCCGCATCTGCCGAATACCGGCAGCAATCCCAATCTTTTGCCGGATGCAACACCCGCTCTACTGTCGTCTACCTGGCTGGGGATTTTGCTGCTCGTTGGAATTGGAGCGATGGGTCTCGGAGCTGGATGGTATGGCTTCATATTCCTGCGCAAGAAACAGGGTCTCTAACTGGCAAAGGTCTGCTTATCTTGTACTCACCTGCTCACAAAGCGCTACCCCACTCAAGAGTTGAGCGGGGTAGCGCAGCGGAAGACCGGTCCCTGACGGGATCAGCAAACCTGAGAGGAGCTTCGTCACCTGAAGCATCGCGCGGGCACGGGCGCTTGCTACCAGAACGAGATGGAACTGGTCGCGTCGATCCCACGCGGCGCGGTGCCTTGACGGTGAACAACTCCACAAAGCCCGGTACATGACCGGACACCTCTAGAACGAAAGAGGTCTCTTCACGGTTACCTTGCCAAACAGCGATGAATTACCTGGGCGAGCAGGGAGATACCCGCGTCTATGTCGCTGGGAACAGCACAACTATAGGCCAGGCGCAGATAGTGCTCTCCAGCGGCGGGATGCGCGAAGAAGCCTTCACCAGCTGCCACTGCCACACCCTGTTGCAGAGCCAGATGTTTGACCTGCTGCGCGAAGATGTGCTCCGGCAAACGCAGCCAGATGAAAAAACCACCGGCGGGTCGTGTCCACTCCACACCATCGGGCATGTAGCGCTCCAGCGCGGAAAGCATGCTGTCCCGGCGCATTGTGTAGAGCGACTGCATACGCGCGATATGACGCTCCCAGGCACCCCTGCGGCAATACTCGGCGACCATGTGGGCGGTGAACGGGTTCGCGCCCCCACCCATCTGGGTCGTGCCACTGTTGACGCAGCGCTGGATAGCCTCTTCAGAACCAAGCAACCATCCCAGGCGTAGACCAGGCGCCAGCGTCTTTGAGAAACTCCCAATACTTAATACCTGCTCACCCTGCGCCAGGGCGTAGAAACTGGGGGGAACGGCACCCTCAAAGGCGAGATCGCGATAGACATCATCTTCCACGATCAGGAAGTTATAGCGACGCGCCAGGCGGATAATCTCAAGACGCCGCGCTGTGGGCAGCGTTCTGCCCGTGGGATTCTGAAAGGTTGGCACGGTATAGAGCAGGCGAGGCACGATGCCCTGTGCATGGAGCCGGGCAAGCTGCTGCTCCAGGGCCTCTGGCATAAGGCCATCTGCGTCCATAGGGACGGCGCACAACTCGACCTGCTGATCTCGAAAGACGTGCAAGGAGTCCGCATACGTCGGGGCTTCAACCAGCACGACACTTCCTGCCCCGGCGTAGAGCCGCGCGAGCATATCTACCGCGTGGGTTGAGCCAGCCACAATCATCAAGTTGGCGGCTTGCAGCGCACACCCCTGGTCGCGCTGAATCTTCTCTCTTAGCACATCGATCAAAGGCTGCGTGCCCTGCTCTGGTCCATATTGCAGCATAGAAGGAGCGTCAGGTGAAGCAATCACGTGCTCCATAGCTTCGCGCAAATCGGACATCAGCAACGTGGTCGGATCGGGATGACCGAGTAGCAGAGAAATCGTATTGGGAGCCGTTCCCTGCGCTGAAACCGGTGAGGTCATAACTACTCCTCTCGCTGAGCGGCGGACAGTGACTGCACATCAATCTGTTGAAAACCCGACGATGAAACACGCTCGCCCAGGCGAAATGCAAGCGGAGCGGAGAGAAGCGGACCGGCATGCACAAAAGTATGATATTCGCCACGTTCGCCACACGGGTCAATGGCCGCCCGTTCAAAAGCCTGGATCAGTTCTTCCGTGAGAGGCGCGCCCAGCCAGGCCGGGTTCGCGTGGGCCTCTTCAATACAGGTGAGGACAGCAGCGTACCCGCGAGCAAGAAACTCACGCACCAGATTGCTCGGCGCTTCACCCCACAGTGGCTCGCGGTGAATCAGCCCGGCAGCCAGCACGCGTTCCTCGTACCAGGCGCGCACATCGGCCAGATGGATATTCCCAAAGAGCAGGGTGCTGATCCCTTCCTGGCAAAGGTCCTTCAAGGACTGGAGAAAGACGGCCTCAAATGTTTCTGGCAGCGTGGGATATGCCAGGAGGGGTATCCCCAACGCGTTTGCCTGCGCCTGGATGAGCGCGATGGGTACCCCATGAAAGCGCACACGCTGACTGACCTCGTCATACATCGTGACCAGGTAATCTATCTGTAACCCCTGGCGGATGGCGCGATCCAGGGCTAAGGCTGAATCTTTGCCCCCGCTAAAACTGAGCGCGCATCGTTCTGCATGCTCCATAAAATGGCTCTCCTTTACTGTACAGGAAACAGATCCCTTCCATTATAATTGACGTTGAGACAATTTGCTTGTTGCTATTGTGCGTTCTCTGTCAGAAGTTGCAGGTTCAAACGCGTGAGCAGGCTCAAAACCTGGTTGGCCTCTATCAGCCCGATAAAGAATTGCAGCAACTGAGTGATCTGCATGAAACACTTGATGAATTCTTCTAGCATCAAGAGATATTAGCTGATCCATATTGCCCGTTTCTTTCATCTGCTGTGATACAATGGGGACAGCAAATCACGTACAGGCACGAGACGCCCTGCAAGGGAATGAACGATGAAAACATGCGACCAGCTTCAAACGATGGCTGTGGCCTATGCTGAAATTTGCCAGGGAGAAGAACCCTGGATTGCTCTGGGCAACTTTATGAACGATTGGTTCGATTATGCCAAAGATCGACGCACTGAACTGGTAATTGAACCAATATCTCTACCTGCGATGCCAGATAATGAGATGGCACGCTGGGCAGCATTTTGCGCGGCCTCGGTTGAATGGCTCTGTGGAAAATATGGGATAACCTGTCCTTCATGGGTATACAATCCACTCTATTCATTAGCTGAACCCTGGTTCGACTCTCCCGGCGCGCATAAGTCTCAGGTACGTGAGCGCCTTATCCAGCAAACGCCAGAGCCATTCACCAGGCGTAATATCTATTGCGGCAAGCGCATGTTTCATAATAAATATGAATTTGCAGAGGAGTACGCTCGTCGCCGCCGCTCTGCCTGAAATACAATGTTTTAAGGAGAAATCACAACATGTCTACTCAATCAGTTCCAACACCATTAACACAGCGCCCCACGTGGAAAGCTTTAGATGACCATTTTCAGAAAATACACGCAACCCATCTGCGCAGCCTTTTTGCCGATGACCCCCGGCGCGGCGAACGCCTGACCCTCGACGCGGCTGGTATTTATCTCGACTACTCAAAGAACCGCGTGACCGACGAGACGCTGAGCCTGCTGCTCAAGCTGGCGGATTCGGCAGATCTGCGCGAGCGCATCGACGCGATGTTTAGCGGCGAGAAGATCAATGTCACGGAGAAACGCGCCGTGCTGCACGTGGCCTTACGCGCACCCAAAGGCTCGTCAATTCTTGTGGATGGTCAGAACGTCGTGCCCGAAGTACACGCGGTACTGGAGAAGATGGCAAATTTCTCCAACCGTGTGCGCAGCGGAGCGTGGCTGGGCTACACGGGCAAGCGTATCCGCAACATTGTGAATATCGGCATCGGCGGCTCCGACCTCGGCCCGGCGATGGCTTACGAGGCGTTGAAACACTACAGTGACCGTAACATCACGGCGCGCTTCGTCTCCAATATCGACGGCACCGATTTCGTCGAGGCCACCCGCGACCTCGATCCGGCTGAGACGCTTTTTATCGTCTCCTCCAAAACCTTCACCACGCTGGAGACACTGACCAATGCGCGCTCGGCCCGCGATTGGTGCCTCAAGACTCTGGGGGACAAGCGCGCGGTAGCGAAACATTTTGTGGCGGTCTCGACCAACGCGGAAGAAGTGGCGAAATTTGGCATCGATACCGCCAATATGTTTGAGTTCTGGGACTGGGTCGGTGGGCGCTATTCCTACGACTCCGCCATTGGCCTCTCGCTGATGATCGCTATCGGACCTGAACAGTTCTACGAGATGCTGGCCGGCTTCCACGAGATGGACGAGCATTTCCGCACCGCGCCGTTTGAGCGCAACCTGCCCGTAATCCTGGGCCTGCTCGGTATCTGGTACAATAACTTCTTCGGCGCGGAAACCGTGGCCATCCTGCCCTACGATCAGTACCTCAACCGGCTGAGCGCCTATTTCCAGCAGCTCGACATGGAAAGCGACGGCAAGCACGTGGACCTGGAGGGCAAGCGCGTCAACTACTCCACTGGCCCGATTATCTGGGGGCAGCCCGGCACCAACGGCCAGCACGCTTTCTATCAGTTGATCCACCAGGGGACAAAACTCATTCCCTGCGACTTCATCGGCTTCAACGAGACGCTCAATCCTCTTGGCGACCATCACGACCTGCTGATGGCCAACCTCTTCGCGCAGACCGAGGCCCTGGCCTTTGGCAAAACCGCCGAGGAGGTCGCGGCGGATGGCGTCCCGGCCTTCCAGGTGCCGCACCGCACCTTTGAGGGCAACCATCCCACCAACACTATCCTGCTGGAGCGCCTGACGCCCGCCGCGCTGGGCAAGCTGATCGCCCTCTACGAACACAAGGTCTTTGTGCAGGGCACCATCTGGCGTATCAACTCCTTCGACCAGTGGGGCGTCGAACTCGGCAAAGTGCTGGCCCAACGCATCATCCCCGAACTGGAAAGCGCCGACGTACCCGCGCTCAAGCACGATAGCTCGACCAACGCGCTCATCCGTCGCTATCGCCAGGCACGCGGGAGACAGGCATAATACCCACTCAGTCAGGTCAGAATTGAACAGCAAATAGCGCGAGGACACAAAGACCTAACAGGGTGCTATCCTGTTCGCAAGAACTATGTCCTCTTGTGAATAGGATAGCAATAGAAGAGGTCAACTGGCTGCCAGTCCCCTTGTAAAGGCTTGAAGGATACGCTACAATAGCGCACATCAAGCCAACTTGCAAGGGGATTTTCGGTGTAGAAAGGGAGCCGTATCGATGCTCAGGTCAGATTTCGCGAGAATG
>CAXUEY010000079.1:0-13405 GCA_964250225.1 uncultured Ktedonobacteraceae bacterium
ACCCGGTGGCCGGCGTGTTCCTCTCGCCGGATAGCGTGCAGGGCAACGCCCAGGGAGCTGATCCATATAAATATGTGGCGGTACATGTCGTGGTTACAACAAACGCGGTGGTCCTGAGCGCACGCGTCTACGCATGGCTTGCGGCGTCCCGTCCCACATGCTCTCCAGCCACCAGGTTGCGCCAGCCTCGGCGTATGGCTGGACCAGCGCGGCGGCTCGTTCGACGTCGTCGTGGGGCGTTTGCCCTTCGCAGATAATATCCAGGGGCGCTGGACTTGCGCGCAGGGCTTCGATGGCGGTTTTACGCGCGCGCAGTTCGGTGGGCGTTCCGCCGATCACCGCTCCATCCCAACGGGCAGCTCGACGTAACTGGCTCTGCTTCGCGCCGCCAACGACCCAGAGAGGGATACGCGGCTGCTGGATGGGTGTGTGGGTGGTCCAGTCCACATCGGCGCTCATTGGTTGCAGGTGATAATGTTGCCCGCTGTACGTAAATGCGCGCATCGACTCGCCCTGCCACCAGCGCTCAATGATCTCCAGCGCTTCATCGAGCTGTTGTGCGCGTATCTTGTTCTCCTGCATCCCGAACTTATCCAGTTCCAGCACGCCCAGACCAGCCGTGAGGATCACACGCCCGCGTGAGAGCTGGTCGAGCGTAGCAGTCTGCGCGGCAACGTACCAGGGGTCTTGTTCCGGCAACGGTGTGAGCATGGTGCCCAGGCGGATAGACTGTGTGAGCATGGCAACCGCTGTGAGCGTGATCCAGGCGCTCATCCAGCCATCGGGCAGAAAAACGCCATCCCAGCCAGCCTCTTCCGCTTCCTGAGCCATTTCGACGATATCAGTGGCTGCGCCTGTGAGAATAAAACCATACTTCATTGAGAAAAGCTCCTTCCACGAGTATATACAAAGCTATACCTTGAGTATACGGGTGAAAGATGACAGGGGGTGTCAGGAAAGGAGTAGGTTTTATGTATTATGTGAGCAGTACTCAAGGCCCGAACGATATCTCTCCAGAAAGAGCAGATTGTGGTAACAGTCCAATGGCAAGAGAAATGCAAGCAGAGGGGAGAATCGACGTGCGGGGGTGAAGGAAATACGAGATGAGGATGTGATCCTATTTGGAAACATATCAAGGTTACATCTTCATCTCGTATCGAGGAAAGGGAAGTGCTTTACGCGAACGCGCTGATGCCCGTCACTGCCTGGCCAATCACCAGGGTGTGGATATCGTCGGTGCCTTCGTAGGTGAAGACCGATTCGAGGTTGTTGGAGTGGCGGCTGATCGGGTACTCCAGGGTGATGCCATTCGCGCCCAGGACTGTGCGGGCCTCGCGGGCGATGTGGATGGCTTCGCGCACATTGTTGCGTTTGGCGATGGAGATCTGCACGGGATGCAGCAGACCCTCATCCTTCAGACGCCCCAGATGCAGAGCGAGCAGTTGCGCTTTGATGAGTTCGGTGGCCATGAGAGCTAACTTCTGCTGCACGAGCTGGAAGCTGGCGATAGGCTTGTTGAACTGCACGCGTGTTTTCGCGTAGTCCAGCGCCGTCTCATAGCAGGCCCGCGCCGCGCCGTTCGCGCCCCAGGCGATGCCGAAACGCGCCTCGTCCAGACACGAGAGGGGTCCGCGCAGTCCTTTGACGTTGGGCAGTATGTTTGCAGCCGGGATGCGACAATCGGCGAAGTGCAGTTCCGAGGTGATCGAGGCGCGCAGGGAGAGCTTCTGGTGGATGTTGCTGGTTGTGAAGCCGGGCGTGCCTTTTTCGACCAGGAAGCCGCGAATCCCATCCTCGGTTTTGGCCCAGACCACCGCGAGGTCGGCGATACCGCCGTTGGTGATCCACATCTTCGTTCCATTCAAAATATAGGAGTCGCCATCGCGCCGGGCCTTTGTCTGCATGCTGCCCGGATCGCTGCCGGAGTCCGGCTCGGTCAGTCCGAAGCAGCCAATGACCTCGCCGCTGGCCATCTGTGGCAGCCAGCGCTGTTTCTGCTCCTCTGAGCCAAATTTCCAGATCGGGAACATCGCCAGCGACCCCTGCACCGAGACAAATGAGCGCAGGCCGCTATCGCCCGCCTCTAACTCCTGACAGGCCAGGCCGTAACAGACCGCGCTCATCCCGGCGCACCCGTAGCCATGCAGGTGCATGCCCAGCAGGCCCATTGCGGCGAGTTCGGGGATCAGTTCGCGTGGGAAGGTGCCGGCCTCAAAGTGTTCGCCGATGATGGGCAGCACGCGCCCCTGCACAAACTTGCGCACGGTATCGCGCACCATACGCTCTTCCTCGTTGAGAAGGTGGTCAATATTATAGAGATCGGTGGCCGGCGGCATCTGCACCGGACGTGAGGCGATTGTATCAGCCATAGAAAGTGTCTGCCTTTCGTGAGTAGTGGCCTGGGCGTAGCGTATCCCTGGATTGCATATCTTCGATGATAAGTTGCCTGGCCATGAGCAGTGTAGCTATTACTGGCTATTATAGCATGTTCGCGCCTGCTTGCTGGTGGAATACCACATCTGTAGATGATCTCCCTTTTTTTGTGCAATGTTCACGCACTTTCCAGCGTAAAATTGAGTAGAATAGATAGAGAAAGATGATCTCTTTTTTCGTCAGGATGCGGAGAACAATCCTTCATGCCGAAGGCCTATAAACAGCATAAACGCCGTGCTCCCTCTCATAAGCCTATATTCAGCAGGTGAAGAACGCGGTGACGACCTGGAGGCGCGGACAATTGCAGATATAGACAGTGGGAGAAGTTATACTCGTGAACACTGGTATAACTTCTCCCACTGTCTATAGGCTGTTTATCTGCTTATGCCATAGTTGATGGTATAAGGAGGGTAAGACGGATAAGATGGGTACGATGGTGAGTTCTGATGATGCGATGAAGGAGTCAGGCGACAACTGCTGCTATGGTTGTCCCATTCTTCCTGCACTCTGTAAGGATCGCCATGCCAGATCACATCGGCGCCCTGGGCGTTGGGCTGGCCGTAGTACTGCTCGCATTTGTCGGCGACCTCGTTGCCCTGGGAGTCCAGCCAGGCATTGCCCAGCGGATCGGTTGCGGCCTCCATCTGCTCGTGCGAAACGCCGGTGATCGTCTTATCCACATCGTCGTGATTAGGACCGCCGTAGGGATCACAGCGGAAACTCGCGATGTAGGGGATGGCCGCGTAAACCGTCGTATTGTCGTTAAAGGCACTGTGATACGCGCAGAATCCGTTACTCGTGCATTGTGAGTGCGAGCTGTCCGTACACACATTCACGTGGCGTCCAGTGAACACAAAGAACATATTGTGCAGGCTGGAGTGCCAGCCGTTGACGTGTTGCGCGTGTCTAACCTCGCTCTTAATATCGCCATCCAGCACCGTCTGGTGGGGATAGGGCCGGGAGTCCACCCAGGAGGCGGCGTGCACGGAATTGCTCGCATAGGCGCCGTTGGCCTGTTTGTACTGGCCCGCGATTTTGTAGAGTGGGCTGCCACCAATATCGCCGAAATAACGCTGAATCAGGCTGTTGTAATGGGCATCGACATTGCCGTTTGGCTCCCAAAAAATAGCGTAGGTGTGCATCGTGCCAGTCATGACGGGTCCGCCGCCATACCCGAGGTTATTTCCATTGCCCATCGTATGCAGCGTAAAATGCGAATTCCGCAAAGGCAAAAGATCGTCATCATGGTCGCGTCGGGCTGTTGTGGCTGTCTGCGTAGATGGAGATTGATGGTTCGATGCATTCTTGTGTGTGGATGCATAAGTCGCCATCGGCCCCAGAGCCAGCGAGAGGCACGAGATCAGCAAGGACGCGGAAAACAAAGTCAGTAGCACGCGGGCGCGCTGTTTCATAAAGAACATTCCTTCCATTAAGGAGCGCCAGTGAAGTCCCTTTTATAAAGCGCTGGAAAACGTACAAAAAACGCCTTCAATGACGGAGATTGCTCAGGACTAAAAAAGGGTACAAAAAGGTACCTTTCCTGAAATTGCGGAACCATTTCCTGGCACGCGGCAGCCTTCCAACGAGGAGAGTGGGAGGCCAGTGCAAACCCGTCAATATGAATTATAATGAAACATGTTGATACGTCAATCTAACTGGTCCATTTGGGCTAGTGGGGAATGATTTTGCGGGCTTGAGATTAGTCAGATATACGATTTGGGGAGTATGGGTGCTCTTCTTGCCAGCAACCAGTATAATAGAGGAGCAGCTTTTTCAGACCTTGATCGAGGCGGTCCAGAGCCGCCCAAAGCAATCTTTGAAATAGTTGCAGCAGAAGCAAGTGAGCAAATGAATTTGGGAAAACTGTACTATAAGCAATAGAATCTGGAAGAGAGCAACAGTGGAGAACCGTGAGCCGAGTAATTTCTGGCAGACCCTGGCCAAACCTATCTTTGTCCTGGCGCCGATGGAGGCCGTGACCGATACCGTGCTCAGGCAGGTAATCGCCCGTTGTGGGAAGCCCGCCGTCTTCTTTACGGAATTTACCAACGTCGAAGGGATGTTTTCCAAAGGAGCGCGGCTGGTGAACCAGCGCCTGCAATATACCGAGGCAGAGCGGCCCCTGGTCGCGCAGATATGGGGCAGCCAGCCCGAAAACTTTTTCAAGGCCGCAAAAAAGCTGATCGAGATGGGTTTTGACGGGATCGACCTGAATATGGGCTGTCCCGCGCAAGGACCGGTCCATCGCGGAGTTTGTTCGGGCTTAATCAATAACAGGCCACTGGCGCAAGAGATTATCGATGCGACCAGAGAAGGGGCTGGCGGAATCATCCCCGTTAGCATCAAAACGCGGCTGGGTTTTCGGCACATCGACTTCGACTGGATCAATTTTGTGCTTGAACAGCAGCCGACGGTGCTGACTGTCCACGCGCGCACCGTCGCCGAGATGTCGAAAGTCCCGGCCCACTGGGATGCGCTGAAAACGGTGGTAGAGATGCGCGACGCCATGCAGAGCGCGACGCTGATTATCGGGAATGGGGATATCAAATCGCTGAGCGAGGCCAAACAAAAAACGGCGCAAGTCGGGGCAGATGGCGCGATGATCGGGCGCGGCATTTTTGAGAACCCCTACTTCTTTTCCGAAACGGTGGTCTTGGACGAGAAGACGCCGCAGGAGAAGATGCACCTGCTACTTGAGCATATGCGGCTCTGGCAGGAGACCTGGGGGGAGCGCAAGCATTTCCCGACGCTGCGCAAGTTTTTTAAGGTCTATGCCAACGGCTTTGGGGGCGCGCAGGAATTGCGTATCCAGTTGATGGAGACGGAGAATCCCGCCGAGACTGAGCGGGTCGTGACAGCATTTTTGCAGTCTATCGCTAGCAAGTGCTAGAAGCGGTAAGAGGTAGAGAAATCGATCATACCGATTTCTCTACCTCTTACCGCTTTAATGTGCATTGTAGGCGTGCGAGCCGCTTAATTTTGGACGGCGAGCTGACGACCAAGCTCTTGCATCCAGGGGTAGTGTTCGCGCAAATGGTGCGTCATGCGGCGTAGCACTTTGGCAGCGGTCCACGTTTCACCAGCGTGCATGAAGACCTGGCTGCGCTGCGCAGGTGTCAGGTCACGCAAGAGCATTTCGTTATCTATCGCATTGCCGAACATCTTCATGGAGATATCGTCAGCATTCATGGGAGGCGTTTCCTGGTGCTCCAGCGGGTGTTCCTGCAGGCGTTCCACGTACCAACTCTCGGACTCCATGAGGTGTTGCAGGTGCTGGGTGAGCGACCAGCCGCCCTGGGCTGGTACCGCATCGTGCAGGGTTGAGGGCAGTTCGGACATAAACTCAATGATTGATGCGCGCGCAGTGGCTGCAACATTCAGAGCATTGTCGATCTCCAGATCGTTCGGTGCCCCCCGGTCTGCTGCGAAGCATGGCCCGGTATTCTCCTCAGCGGCCAGTTGTTCTTTGAGCACCACTCTGATAGGAGTAACCTCCGCCTCAATCAGCACGATCTCATTGGCTTTGAGCCAGCGAAAATAGTTTGCAACGGCCTCTGGCGCGTTCTGAAGGGCCTCCGTCGTCGTGACTGCTGATGAGAAGCAGCCTGGTAGCTCGCGGAAAAAGACAATGCTCTCGTTCGGCCATTCTTCGACCAGTGCGTAAAACTGCATATGACGTACCTACCGTTCAAGAAAATAGTGAGCCTTTTCCCTGGCCAGGCTCATCCCCCATACCACTTATTATATAAGACGACGGGACCGCGCGATTTGGTGCCGGATGGCTAGATATTCCTAATCCATGCTCAGCTACCAGCGTGGCCCGCGTGATCATTGGTGTCGTCGGGGTTATTCCTGACGTGTTTTTCCAGAAGGTGAGCGCGGCAAGGAGAACGCCTGGCTGGCCAGACCGTTAATTTCCGCCAGCAAGGGATCGACGGGCGTACCTGTGCGTTGTTGAAATACAACGGCTTTTTGGAGCTTGCGCGCGTTTTGTAACTCTTGTATGGCATAGTGAAGTGCAGCCTGGGTATACTTCTCCTGATCTTCACTGGCTTTCCACTGCTGAACGCGGTTGAGCAAGTTGTTAAGGGGCAGCGCAATTTGCCAGAGAGTGCTTTCAGCGCCTGGTGGGACACGCGCATTGAGGTTTCCTCTGGCCACTTCCGCGTGGACCTGCGCGATCATAGCAATGCCCTCTTCCAGATGTTCGCGCTCGCTCGCCTGGGCGTTTTCAAATTCGGCAATGGATTTTTGCAGTTCGACAATCTCTTCCGCGCGGTCAGCCCGGCGCAGCGTGGCCAGTAAGTTGCTCATAATCACGTACAGAAGGATCGAGACAACAATCTGAATGGCGACAGGTAGAAGGATGGAGAGAAAATATAGCCCACTTCTCATCATATCGCTATACGAACTGGTATGTGGCCCGAATGCCCCGATCAGGAGGAGGAATGCAGCGTTGAAGAACGCGTCTATGAGCGCTGCCACAGGCGGCATCAGTGAGCCAGAGAGGATCAGCGGGATGATCAGGATGCTCATCACAGGTAGCATCCAGGGGTCGAGTCTGCGCGTGAGTAGCGTGCCCATTGTGTTTACGCTCACACCCAGCACGAGCATACTTGCCGCGGCAATATTGAATCCCAGTTTATTAAAGATGAGGGCGGCAACGATACAGCCTAAGCCAATGAAGGCAATGACTGGCACCAGGGTGTTATTGTATGCAGAGAGGAGAATAAATGGAATGAAGCATACACTGATAATCAGCAGCAGCAGGGTAAAAACCGCTGTCAGGCGCCTGTAGCGCGTGCGTTCTCGTGCAGCCGGCGTTCTATCGGGACCAGTTTGGGGAAGCGAGATGGCATACCACCAGTTTAGTAAGGATCTCATGGGTTCCTCCAGTCTCTCACAGTGTGCGAATGCATTATTCAATTATATCGATATTACGCAGAACTTCAAGTGCTTCCTCGACGAGTTCAGGCGACAAATTAAGTTGGGCTTTGATTTGCTCGACTGATCTCGTGCCATTGACCATTGCCAGAACCGTGCGTAGCGTCAGGCTCTGCCTGGCTGAGAAGCGTTGCAAGATTGTTTGGTCCAGCGGGTTTTTGGGACGAGGTGCTCTTCCAACTGCATGATTGGGGGGGCTACCCGACGGGAGATTGACGAAGGGCGGCGAGCTTCCAACTGCATGGTTGGGAGAGTTACCCAACGCGAGACCATACCTGCGTGCTAACGCGAGCAGCTCTGCTTCGACAACTTGCTCTGTATCGAGCCGAACCAGCCATTCGGTGCTGGTGCTGAGCGCTGTGTGCGCGTCTGCGCCACTGAACAGTAACAAGCCTTCCTGGGTAAAAATAAAGCCGTGGGCGGACCCATCCTTTTTGAGGTAGAGTACTCCCTGGCAGGCGTTGCGTTGCTTAGGAATGGTCAGAGTCGTGCGTAGAATGGCAGACTTGCTGCGCATGAACTCCAGGAGCGTTTTCAAATCAAGATGGTATGTCTTCTCCATGCATTGTCCTACTTTTTACGTAATAGGGCTGCCTGTATCCTTCCCAGAATGTGGCTGCCTGCATCATTCCCTCGAATGCGGCGGCCTATATATTTTTACACAAAAATCAAAAAAAAGCCATTAAAATCGCGTGAAAAATCGCGAAAAGACAAGCCATATGAAAAATAAGACTTCTGGCCTATGTTTGCTGATTGTATGCGGTGCGGATAAATAACCAGCATGCTTCTCTATCGAGTTGTTGAGAATGGTTTAGATAGCTGGACCCGCTTGCGGCAAAATTGGCCGGGCTGGTACAATAAAGCACACCTGGATTGATTGAGGAATGGCGCTGGCTGCCAGAAGAGAAAAAAGCGTTCAGGGAGGGTATGAGAACGTTTTGGCTGGTTTGAGTAAAAATCTCGCGTTGATTCTCTGGAACTCTGTGAAGGCCACCTGGCGCTTCTGGCGCTGGCGGCTGGACCTCTGGCACCATCCTGCGCAACTTATGGAAAGTACACACACACCTATGAAACAAACCCTGCTTTTTATTCGGCACGGACAGACAACCTGGAATGTTGAGCATCTTTTACCAGGGCAGCTCCCTGGTGTTCCCTTAACCGAGGCTGGCTGCGCGCAGGCTGAACGTCTGGCCGCAGCTTTGAGCGTTCTTCCTATCACGACGATTATTAGCAGCCCACTGGAGCGCGCGCGCGATACCGCGTTATATCTCGCGCGCCCACGTGATCTACCGCTCCGGCTCGACGACAATTTGATGGATACGAACGTTGGTCACTGGGCCGGGCAGAAGTATGATGAGTTGCAGAAAAACGATCCCACCTGGAAAGCGTTTGTGCGCGACCCCAGCACTGCACCAGAGGGGGTGGAAACCTTTCCCCAGGTGCAGCAGCGGGCGCTGGCCTCCGTCGAGCACTGGCGTCAGCAGGAGGCGAACAGCGCGTATCTGGCTTTTGTCGCGCACGCCGATGTGGTCAAGTTGCTGCTAGCTCACTATATGGAAGTGGAGGCCGCGCGCGCCGGACTGCTCTGGATCGATAATGCCTCGGTGAGTATGGTGGAATTGGAGCCTGAGCAACGTCCACGCGTCATCGCGATTGGTTGGAATCCTCAGCCTGGCTGGTTGAAACCACCTGCGCCACCCGCTTCTGTTGACTCCACAACCCATGTTGATCCTACAGCGCATGTTGAGGAGCCACAGGGCGGCCAGGTAGATGGTAAAGCATAATTTTTACTAGAGGAACCCGCTTGTTTTTTTGTAGAAGGGAAGCACACGATGTTTGATCCACGTGATCCATATGAACGTTATTGGTGGCACTATGATTCGCGTCGGCCACTTTCGCTGGCTCAGATTATCGCTCTTGGCAGCGTCGATGCACACACCGTAGCCCTGGTCTGGCTGCTGCTGGAACATGGCGCCTCGCTCACCGTTGCTGGTCCAACTGATCCTCAGCCGGGCATTGGCAAAACGACCACTCTGAACGCCCTTCTACAGTTTTTGCCTGAAGGCACTGCTTTGGCCTATATGTCCGGGATGTATGAAGATTTCGCTTTTACGCAAATTGAGGACATTCAGCCGGAAAAGACCTACGCCCTCTGCAATGAGGTGAGCGACCACCTGCCCATCTATATGTGGGGGCGCGTGGCGCGCCGCTACCTGAGCCTGCCCGCGCGCGGCTATCACGTGGCGACCAGTGTGCATGCCGATACGATCAAGGATGTGATCTCGATGTATCAGCATGACCTGCGTGTGCCTCTCGAAGATGTGCGCCGCCTGGGTCTGATTATCAACATTGGCGTGGTCGGGCGCGCCTATCCCCTGCGCCGCCGCTGGTTTACCACCTGCTTCTTCCAGCCCCATGCCGATCCAGCCGATCCCGGCAAAATCGTTCCTGTGCAGATCTCGTGCTGGAACAAGGTCCAGGATACCTTTGAGCATGCCGATCAAACGGTCCTCGATGACCTGGCCTCGTGGATTGGCCTGACCCCCGCGGAATTTGCTACTGCGCTGCAAACGCGCCTGGAGTGTCTGACGGAAATCTCAAGTGGCCAGGGCGTGGATGTGCAGGAGATGTATGAGGTGGTGGAGAAGACGCGCAAGAAGGACGCTTCCTCCAGCCCCTAATCCACGTGGCTGAGAAAGGTCAGACTTGAGAATTTTTTTGTTGAGCCGATTGTTTAAATAAAGGACAAACCGAAAGGAGCAGGTTGCTATGTTGCAACATATCCACGTGGCGAGCGAAGGCCGCTGGCCACGTATCTGCAATGAATAACCTACAATTGATTGAACGAAAGGGTTTTTGTACCTGTATGAGTTATGCTATTGCCATGCTCAGCGTTCACACATCCCCGCTGGCCATGCCGGGGAGCGCGAAAGACGCTGGAGGCATGAATGTGTATGTCCGTGAACTGGCTCGCGAACTGGGCCGTCCCCCCTTGACTATCGATATCTTTACGCGTCGCACCCATCCTGACCAACCAGAAGTGGTCTATCTCACGCCGCGTGTGCGCGTCATCAATATTACCGCCGGTCCTGCCGCACCCATCGATAAGCACGAGCTTCCTCAGTACCTGCCTGAGTTGACGCGCCAGATCGAGGCCTTTGCGCGCCGCGAGCACAAACGCTACAATCTGCTGCACAGCCACTACTGGCTCTCTGGCGTGGTCGCGCAACGACTTGTGGCCCGCTGGCACGTGCCGCATATTACGATGTTCCACACATTGGCACATCTAAAACAACTGGCCAGCCCCACCCAGACCGAACCGACGCTGCGCCTGGAGACAGAACGTCGGCTGATTCAGCAGGCCGAGCGCATTATCGCGACGACTGCCGATGAGCGTGCTCAGATCATGCGCCACTGTGCTGCAACGTCCGATCAGGTTGAGGTTATTCCCTGCGGCGTCGATCTGGAGCGCTTCGTGGCGCGCGAACGTCGGGAGGCGCGTGTGCAGCTTGGTCTCAACCCCGACCAACCCGTGCTGCTCTTCGTGGGACGCCTCGATCCTTTCAAGGGACCGGATGTGTTCTTGCAGGCTGCGGCGTTGATGCAGAAGAAGGCGCAACTGCTCGTTGTTGGTGGCAATGCCGCTGGCGACCCCGAAATCGAGAAGCTGCGTCAACTGGCCCACGATTTGCGCATCCAGAAACGCGTTCACCTTCTCGGTGCGCGCCCGCAAGAAGAACTGCCGCTGATCTACAGCGCAGCCGATGTCACTGTGGTGCCGTCGTATCACGAGAGCTTTGGCATGGCCGCCGTTGAGTCGCTGGCCTGCGGCACGCCCGTTGTGGCCACGCGCGCTGGTGGTTTGATGACCGTGGTGCAGCAGGGCGAGACCGGTTATCTGGTCCCGCGCTGTCCCGGCTTTTTCGCTGAACGCCTCGATAGCCTCCTGCGCTTCCCAAAAACCCTGGAGAGCATGCGCAGAGCTGCGCGTGCTTCAGTGATACAATATAGCTGGGCCAGCGTCGCCAGCCAGATGCGCGAGGTATATGAGGATGTGCTGTGCGAAGCGGCTGAAGAAGAGCGCGCACATGCTCCTTGCCTGCGTATGTGTCGATAACTGTTTGAGAGGTACGAGATGCTGTTACGGGTGATGACATTCAATATTCGCGGTTCTTTTCACGCGGACGGGGCTAATGCCTGGGAAAAGCGCGCCCCGCTGAGCATCGAGGTGATTCAGCGTTACAAGCCTGATCTGATCGGCTTTCAGGAATGTGATGGCGGCAACCTGCTCACCTATCAGCAGCATCTCTCCGGGTATACCCGCTTGCTGGGCGCGGAGATTGAGCCGCCCGAAGAGGAGGGGGAGCCATCCTCCTATAACGCGATTTTCTGGCGCCCTGAGCGTCTCATTCTGCTGGAGACGGGAAGTTTCTGGCTGAGCGAGACACCAGAGGTAGCTTCTAGCTCCTGGAACGCCTTCTCGCCGCGCCTGGCGACCTGGGCGCGTTTTCAACTCGCGCCTGATCGCGAATTGCTCCATTTGAACGCACACCTGGACCATATCTCTGAGGAGGCGCGTGAGAAGAGTGCGCAACTCATCGTGCAGCGTCTCCACGCCCTGCTTACGCCACAAACCGCGCTGGTCATCACCGGCGATTTCAACTGCAACCCGGACGATCCCGTTCATCAAACGTTCGCAGCGTCCGGGTTAACCGATGCCTATCTCGCCACCGGCCATCACGATATCGAGCACGCTGTTGCCACCATCAGCCAGCCAGAGGACGTCTACTCCAACACCGTCCACTCCTATGGCTGGAGCAAGAAATCGTCCTCTGGCGCCAAACGTCGTGGCTCCATGCGCTTTGACTGGATTCTCTATGGAGACGCTACGGGTGCTCTGCAACCTCTCTCTTGTGAGATTATCCGCGACGCCCAGCCGCCTGTGTATCCCAGTGACCATTATCCGGTAGTGGCGGAATTTGAGGTATAAGGGCGTACCCACCACTGTTCCTTTGCTTTAGCGCGTGAGATATGCTCATAGCATTGATTTTCCCTTGCTTGCGTGGCTCAGAGCGTGTATGCTGTTGAGAAAAAGGAGCAATGCTATGAAAATTCTGATTCTTGGTGGCACAATCTTTCTTGGCCGACACCTGGTAGAAGCGGCGCTGAAGAGTGGACACGAGGTCACACTTTTCAATCGGGGCCAGCATGGTCCCGATCTCTATCCGCAGGTCGAGCAGTTGCGCGGCGACCGGCGGGGCGACTTGCGCGCTCTAGAGAGTCGGCAGTGGGATGCGGTGATCGATACTAACGGGTACGTCCCCTCCGTTGTGCGCGCTTCAGGGAGTCTGTTGGGGGGCGCGGTCAAACAGTATGTGTTTATCTCATCGGTCTCGGTCTACAAAGATGTGAGCGTGCCGGGCATGGATGAGAACGCGCCTGTGGAGACGATTACGCCGGAGCAATTGCGTGACGCGGAAAGTATTGTGCCGCCAGCTATGGGGACGATAGCGCGGGCCTATCGCGAAATGTATGGCGCGCTCAAAGCGTTGTGTGAGCAGGCGGCGCAAGAGGTCATGCCTGGACGCGTCTTAAACGTGCGCCCTGGTCTGGTTGTCGGCCCCTATGATTACAGCGACCGCTTCACCTACTGGGTGGGTCGTGTGGCACGTGGTGGCGAAGTGCTCGCGCCTGGGCGCCCAGAACGTCCTGTGCAGTTCATCGATGTGCGCGACCTCGCTGAGTGGATTATGCGTATGCTCGAAGCAGGCCGGATGGGCACCTACAACGCCACCGGTCCCACGCAACTGCTCACCATGCAACAGGTGCTGGACGCGTGTAAAACTGCCAGTGCTCGCGCCGCGACCTTTACCTGGATGGACGACGCTTTTCTGCTCCACGAGCAGGTCCAGCCCTGGGGCCAGGTTCCCCTCTGGCTGCCCGAAGAGCCAGAGAGCGCCGGTTTCAACGCCATCAGTATCGCCAGAGCGCTGGCTGCTGGCCTGACCTTCCGCCCCGTCGTCGAGAC
>CAXUEY010000079.1:13505-26047 GCA_964250225.1 uncultured Ktedonobacteraceae bacterium
CACTCAAGCCCATCAACAGATCGCCTGGAGTAAGGGTCAGCGCGTGGCTTTTTTGTTCCTCTGCTACCAGAGTTTTATCTGCACTCATCCATCAGGCTCCTTTTCGCAACTTAATACCTCGTTCATTTGTCCTCAGTTTAACACAAGAAGTGGCGCGTGATATAATCAACGCTGCGATATTTTTATCACCCTAATTGTGGAAAAGGAAAGTCCCCATCATGACAAAGAAAGCTGTCATCCTCCTTTCAGGAGGGTTAGACTCAACAACTATTCTCGCTATCGCGCATGCCGAGGGCTACGAACTGCACGCCCTCTCATTCGATTATGGGCAGCGTCACCAGCGCGAGATCGAGGCCGCCAGCGCTGTGGCCCGGCACTATGGCGTAACGCAGCAGAAAACCGCGAAGATCGATCTGCGCGCCTTTGGTGGCAGCGCTCTCACCGCTGATATCGCCGTCCCTCACGCGCGCAGCCTGGAGGAAATGGCGCAGGATATTCCCATCACCTATGTACCGGCGCGCAACACCATCTTTCTCTCGTTCGCCCTGGCCTACGCCGAAGTGAGTGGCGCAAACGACATTTTCCTGGGCATCAACGCCATCGATTATAGCGGCTACCCCGATTGCCGTCCTGAGTATCTAGAGGCCTACGAGCACATGGCAAACCTGGCCACCCGCGCTACCACTCAGGATGGGCGCGCCATGCACATCCACGCGCCCCTGCTGCGTATGAGCAAGGCCGAGATTGTGCGCAAGGGCACAGAGCTGGGCGTGCCCTATGAATTGACCTGGAGCTGCTACGAGGGTGGCGAACATTCCTGTGGAGGCTGCGATAGCTGTCTGCTGCGTCTCAATGGTTTCGCCGAAGCTGGTTTGCACGATCCGCTGGCGTATGAGACACAGTCTGTGAGCGGTCAGAAGGGCTAGCAATTTTCTGGTAACGATGCGACCTGAAACGCTGAGGGTTGTTGAGGAAAGGCCACACATGAGAATGTGCTACTGGTGCAAGAGACGCTGAAGAATCACGGCCAGTACCGCTGCAATTCATACGAACATGATCAGCCATACACCTCACATCCCAAGCAGGCTCTCATCGTAGCATTCCAAATGCTCATTGGGGAACGACGGCCAGCGCGAGGCCGCCCAGGCAGACCAGGACCTATATCCAGAAGGAGCGTCTTCCAGAATGGTACCATTCAGCTCAGCCTCATCCGGTTCGTTTCCGTTAAAGAACGCACGCCATGTCGTCAGTTCTTCTTCGCTCATCTGCCATGTCTGGTCCGGCGTCTCTGCCAAGCGGTTTTGGACGCGCTTCCGTTGCGTTTCTGGGTCAATAGGCAAATAAATCACCTGGCTTTTCGCTCCTATTTGCTTGGCGATCCATCTCAGAGACGACCGTTCGTCTTTGCTCCAAAATCCGAAATCCAGGATGACATTCGTCTGAAGCTGAAGAGCACGCAGAGCTATCCAGATCAGACGACCTTCCAGGATATCCCGTGTTGCCGAATCGTTTCTTCCATATAACGACTTCATCCACTCATCAGGGGTGAACCGCAAGGCAGAGGCTTCGACTTCTAATTGCCTGGCTTTTGTGGTCTTACCAGCCGCTGGAAGCCCTACTATGAGATACAAGGTTGCAGGTTCTTTCATACTTGCATTATGGCACATTGAGGGGCCGTGATGGCAAGTCTATCCTCCTGGCATTTGTTCGGTTTAGAAATTGCTCTGAAAAAAGCAAAATCCACTAGCTGCTTGAGGAACCTCTACTTTTAACCACTACCAATCGATACCTAAAGCTGGCTCGGCAGGTAGCGCCGATACTCCGGGCGCGGCCCCTGATAGTCGGGCATGCTATGCTCAGCAAAGATGATCGTCTTGATATTGCCGCGTACAGTAAAATCGCCGACCACGCGCATCCAACGAGGCTTGAGCAGTGCTACCAGCTCATCGAGGATTAAATTGGTAGAAGCCTCGTGGCTGATCTGGCGGTTGCGATAGCTGTTGATGTACAATTTCAGGCTCTTGAGTTCGACGACAAACTGATCCGGTACATAATCAATGACCATCGTCGCGAAATCGGGAAAACCCGACTGTGGGCAGAGGCAGGTGAATTCGGGGATCTCAAAATGCGTCACATAGTCGCGCTCCGGTTTCGCATTGGGCCATGCCTCCAACTGGTTCGCTGCAATCTCGTCCATACCATAACGGCCCGGTGTGCGCTGGTGCTTCTCGTCGTGTTCCTGGTGTTCCATAAGGTGTGATGTGTCTCCTGGGAATTGTTGCCTGAGTGATCAGACAAGTATATTTATGCGCAGCAATCGTAGCACAGGCGGGCGTTTGTGTGCAAGGTTGCTTGGATCGATTTTCCATAATAATCAAAAATTATCTGCCGTCAAACTCAACGCAAGAATGTACAGTACATGTTATGATGTATGCGTAAACTCAAGGGAAGGTGAGATAATTTATGCCGCTGCAACCAAACGGCGGGAAATTTCAGATGCCCGTTGAAACTGAGGCTGACGTTTTAGCATTGTTCGAACGAGCGAAAGAGCTTTCTCAGACAGCCGGTTTTTTTACGAGGGATCGCTATCGTGCTGATATTGAGGATCATTTCTACTATATTGGCGCGATATGTCCAACACTTTTTTGTAGTATTTCACCACACAATCTCTATACCCAGGGAAAATTAAGGCTCTGCTGGCGACTCTTGAAAGCACGCTCTTGCATTAGCAGAAGAAGGCAAATTGCACCTGCGGTACAGTGCGAATATATGCATGATCAGATATAAAGCGCTACAAATTCGACATGACGCGTTTACTGATACTGCGCAGAGTAGCGTAGACGCCTTTGCCGTTGGCGGCGCTGGCCTCGAAGCTGGGGACACATCGCCGGTTGAGATAGCGTTCTAGCACGGGGGTGGGGAGCGCGTTGGGCAGGTCCCGTTTGTTCCATTGGATCACCAGGGGGAAGTTGCCCAGGTCTTTGCCCAGACGCCGCAGGTTCAGTTCCAGTTCGGTAATACTCTGAATATTCTCCTCGAACTTCTCTGCCTGCGAATCGGCTACAAAGACAATGCCGTCAGCTCCGTTAAGCACGGCCAGACGCGTGCGTTCGTAGAGGATTTGCCCCGGCACCGTGTAGAGGTGAAAACGCGTGCGAAAACCATGCACCTTCCCCAGATCGAGCGGCAAAAAGTCGAAAAAGAGCGTGCGTTCGGTTTCGGTGGCAATGGAGAGCAGATCGCCGCGTGCAATTGGATTGATACTTTTAAATACGTGCTGGAGATTGGTGGTTTTGCCGCAATAGCCAATCCCGTAGTAGACGATCTTGCAGTGGATCTCCTGAGCTGCGATATTGATAAGCGCCATGTCCGGTGTTCCCCTAATCTCGGAAAAGCAAATCGATGGTATCCTCAACCGAGGAGCGGAAATTGATATTGAGAACCGAGGATTTTTGGCGTGTAGTGTCGCTGCGCACGCGCTCCAGGATACGGCCCATTTCGTCCGCCGCCTTCTTCGAGAGGATCTTGACCAGACCAATATGGGTCAACTTGTCAAAAACGATGACCAGCAGCCACTGTTCCTCGACCATCGTGGTGAAGATATTCTCGTTGACGCCTTGCTGAAAGATGGTGCGAAAGTCTTTCTCGCCCAGCAATTCAGCCACGTGGCGCGATGAGGAGAAGGCGCCAGCCAGGAGCGCGCCCAGGGCCGTCGCGTTTTTACGCGTGCTGGCGCCCAGTGTGGCGATGACCTGGCCGCTCTTGTCTAGCAGCATCACCGAGGTGGCGCTTGTGTCGCTCATCAGCTTGTTCAACGTGGTCGAGATGATGGCAAGTTCGCGGTCCGAAATGATAAGATTTGTCAGTTGCTCCATGTGCCCGCCGTCCCCTATGTATACACGCTGGCTGAAATAAAACTCTACATCTACCTGTATAAAAAATTATATCATGTCCAATGCTTCAAGGATTTCGCTGTGGCTCGTCTTGGCCTGGTGGCGCACGCGGCCAATGCTCGCAGCAGTGTCAAAGACGGTGACGATCAGGGCGAAATCGCCCAATGGATCGACACTTACCAGCCCATGCTCGTACTCCATGACCAGGCCCACGACACTGCCACGCAGGATCTCTGCTCCGAGAGCTTCCGCCGTATTCAGGCCGGTGGTCATGATGGCTCCAACCGCCTCCAGATCCTCTTTTCCCTCGCGGGCAATGCCTTCAATCATCAGGCCGTCCCGTCCCACAAGGACTGCCAGGCGTACACCAGGGATCGTTAAAAAACGCCCCAGCGTTTGTTTCAGATCAACCATCTTTCCTCCGCTGATCACGGTTTATCTATTGTTGAGTTCCCACAGACTGCTGCTATTGTATCCGACGCTGCTGAGCCACGCAATGAAATGGGACCTCTGGGCTAATGCGCTCCCTGCTTAACCTCTACCTGGTATGAGAAAATCTTGAACTCTGGCTAAAACAATGTGAAACTCTCCAAAAAGTCTCTGACTTATGCACTGAGTGATAACGAGTACAGCTTGCTCACTTGCTATCATTTTCGTTACACTATCAACAACAAGATCGAGCAAAAATAGGGCAAAGGATTGTTTATGCACAACCATACAACGCGTTTGCCAGGCATCTCTGGCATTGATATCGGGGGCACCTTTACGGATATTGTCAGCTATCAGGCGGGCGGCGTTTTGCGTGTGCATAAAGTACCGAGCACACCACGCAATCCGGCAGAAGGGCTGCTCAAGGGTCTCGCGGACCTGGATGTGGCGCTTGAGAACACAATTATTCATGGGTCGACGGTGGCTACCAATGCGCTTCTGGAGCGCAAGGGGGCACGCGCGGCCCTCGTGACTACTGAAGGTTTCGCGGATGTACTGGAGATCGGGCGGCAGGATCGGCCCGCGCTCTACGACCTGCAACAGCAGCGTCCACCCGCGCTGATTCCGCGTGAACGACGCCTGGAACTGGCTGAGCGCCTGGACTATACGGGCGCAATTCTACACGCTCCCACGCTGGAGGATTACGAGCGTGTGCTGCGTGAATTGGAGGCGTGCCAGCCGGAGAGCGTGGCGGTAGTCCTGCTGCATGCCTATCGCAACCCCATCCATGAGCAGGAACTGGCGCGACTGTTGCGCGCGCGTCTACCGCACGTCTATCTCTCGTTGGCCAGCGAACTGTTGCCGCAGTTCCGCGAGTACGAGCGCACCAGCACCGTCGCGGTCAATGCCTACGTTCAGCCCATTATGGCGCGCTACCTGGCTAATTTGCAGGAACATGTACGCGGCCCACTGCGCATTATGCAATCGTCGGGCGGCAGTATTTCAGCGGCTACAGCAGCGGGTGAGCCGGTGCGCACGATTTTGAGCGGACCAGCGGGAGGCGTGATCGGGGCCTTTCACGTGGCGCGCCTGGCCGGTTACGAGCAGCTTATCACGCTCGATATGGGCGGCACTTCTACGGATGTCGCGCTCTGCCCTGGCGAGCTTGTCGAGACGAGCGAGGCGATGGTGGCCGCTTGCCCTGTGGCTGTGCCGACGGTGGCGATCCACACGGTTGGTGCGGGCGGTGGCTCGCTGGTGCGCCTGGACGCCGGCAACGCCTTGACCGTCGGACCCGACTCAGCAGGCGCCGATCCTGGTCCCGCCTGTTATGGACGCGGCGATCTGTTGACGGTGACCGACGCGAATGTTGTGCTAGGGCGTATCGAGCCGACGTCGTTCCTGGGGGGAACCTTCCCACTCTTCCCCGAACGCGCTCAGCAAAGGATGGACGAGCTGGCTCAGCGGCTGGGTGTGAACGCGAGCGAGGCGGCTCTGGGCGTGATTCGCGTGGCCAACGCCAGCATGGAACGAGCTATCCGCGCCGTCTCACTGGAAAAAGGCTACGATCCGCGCCTGTTCACCTTGCTGCCCTTTGGAGGCGCTGGCGCACTGCACGCCTGCGAACTGGCCGAGTCCCTGCGCATCTCGCGGGCCTTTATCCCACGCTATCCCGGCGTGCTCTCCGCTCTTGGCCTGCTGCTCGCGCCTGTAGTGAAAGACTATGTGCAGAGCGTGATGTTTGATCCGGTGGGCAACGAGAATAACACGCTTGACGCGCATTTTATCGCGCTGGAAGAACGCGCGCGCCTGGAGATGCAGGCCGAGATTGAGGCGATGGGCCTGTCCAGCATTGAGCATACGCCTGTGGTGCAGCGCGCCTACGATCTGTGTTATGTGGGCCAGGCCTATGAACTGACAGTGGCCGAGTCCGAGAGCGGCATTTTTGCTGAGACGCTGGCACGTTTCCACAAGCTGCACGAGCAACGTTTTGGGCATAGCCATCCCGCCCAGCCGGTCAGGGTCGTCTCGATCCGTGTCAAAGCGCTTTTCCAGCCGCCCACACCAGAACTGCCGGTCATGCCGCGTGAGGACGGGTCGGCAGAGCACGCGCTTATCGGTGAACGGACCATGATCTTCGCCACTGGTGAGATGACGGCGCACATCTATGACCGCGAACGCCTGCGCCACGGCAATCGTATCACCGGGCCTGCCCTGCTGGTGCAGATGGATAGTACAACTCTGCTTCCCCCCGGCTGGCACGGTCTCGTCGATGCCTGGGGCAACCTCATTGTAGAGCAATCTGTCAACCAGAACAACCAGCCCGCAGAGCAGGAAAATAATGTACTCTCGGAGCTACCGACCTCCTTGAATGTAGCGCCGGCCCTCGCGTCCGGTGCCTCTTTCACATCTAACCCCCTCCTCGCGTCCGGCGCACATATCGCCGTATCCCCCCTATCTAGCGATCCCGTTGACCCGGTGTCGTTGGAGATCTTCAAGCATCTGTTTGCCTCAGCCGCTGAAGAGATGGGCGTAACGCTGGGGCGCACGGCCTACTCGCCCAATATTAAAGAGCGCAAAGATTATTCCTGTGCCTGCTTTGATGTACAGGGACGTTTAATCGCGCAGGCCGCGCACATTCCTGTACACCTGGGAGCCATGCCCGCGTCAGTGCAGGCTGCTATCGAGTGTTTTGCCGAGTTCGCGCCGGGCGATGTGGTCCTGCTCAACGATCCCTATCTCGGTGGTACGCACCTGCCCGACATTACGTTAGTCGCGCCTGTTTTTATCGCGGACGATTCCGCTGGTCGCCAGGGGCAGCTCTTTGGCTTTGTGGGCTGCCGTGCCCATCACGCGGACATCGGCGGCATCTCGCCTGGCTCGATGCCTATGTCGCGTGAGCTGTATCAGGAGGGTGTGATTATCCCTCCGCTCAAGGTCGTCAAAGCTGGCGTAGTCAACCAGGAGGTGCTCGAACTCTTCTATCGCAATGTGCGCACGCCAGAGGAGCGGCGCGGTGATATGGAGGCGCAGCTCGCCACCGCGCGCGTGGGTGAGCGCCGTTTACAGGAGATTATCGCTCGCTATGGCTCGACGCTTGTGCAGGCCCACGCGGACGCGCTGCTGGCCTATGCCGCGCGTTTGACCTGCGAGGCGTTGCTCCAGCTGCCCGACACAGAGGTGCAGTTTACTGATTACCTGGAAGATGACGGTTGGGGCGCGACTAAGCTACCGATCAGTGTGCATATACAGATTCGGGATGGTAAAATGCGCGTAGATTTTACCGGTAGCGCGCCACACAGCGCAGGTTGTTTGAATACAGTGCGCGCAGTCGTGACTTCCGCCGTATTATATGTAGTACGTTGCCTGGTTGGGGAAGATGTTCCGGCCAATCAGGGCTGTCTGGAGCCGTTGGAGATCATCGTGCCCGCGAACTCGCTGCTGGACCCGCAGCGTCCCAACCAGGCGAGCACGGGTTCGGCGGCTGTGGCTGGCGGCAACGTCGAGACTTCGCAGCGGATCGTTGACGCGTTGTTTGGCGCGCTGGCTAAGCTCGCGCCCGAACGCGTGCCAGCGGCGTCACAGGGAACGATGAACAATCTCACCTTCGGCGGCTATGACGAGCAGCGCGACCAGCGCTTCGCCTATTACGAGACGCTGGGTGGCGGCATGGGTGCGCGTCCCGGTCTGGACGGTCTATCGGGCGTACACGTGCATATGAGCAATACGCGCAATACACCTGTCGAAGCGCTGGAGATGAGCCTGCCATTGCGAGTGCGGCGCTACGCGCTGCGAACTGGTTCAGGTGGCGCGGGCAAGTATCGCGGTGGCGACGGTCTGTGCCGGGAACTGTTCTTCCTGGCGCCTGCCACCGTCACTCTGCTGACCGAGCGCCGTAAGCTGGCACCTTACGGCCTGTGGGGTGGCGCGCCAGGTATGCCAGGCGTGAACGAGCTGGAACACGGGAACGAACGTTATACGCTGGCCAGCAAAGTGACACTAGAAGTACAGAGCGGCGATGTTCTGTGTATTTCCACTCCTGGCGGGGGAGGATTTTTGCCTGAGGAGGGCAACCACTCCCTCAAGCAGGAGTCAGGAGCTTCTCAAGAGCATGCCCCTTGAATGCAGAGATTTTACGGTGCGATCTGATAACAGCGGGTGTGAAAATAGTGATGCGCGGCGTGTTTGGGCACCAACCATCCGTTTTTCACCCACGCGGAAAGGCAGGTTGAAGATGACACTTGAGTTACCACTGTTCCCTTTACGTATCGTGCTCTTTCCCGGCGCGGAACTGCCGTTGCACATCTTTGAGCCGCGCTATCGCCTGATGATCAACGAGTGCTACGAACAGCAACGACCCTTTGGCATCGTCCTGGCACGTCCCGAAAGTGAGCCGTTACACGAACAACCCTATCCCATTGGCACAATGGCCGAGATCGAGGCGCTGGACCGCCTGGAGGATGGTCGCATAAACCTGATTGCGCGTGGCGGCCAGCGTTTTCGCATCCTCAGCCAGCACCATGAGAAGCCCTATCTGTCGGGCATCGTCGAAGCCTACAGCGACGTGGACGAGTCCGGGCAGCCCTTGAGCAGTGTCGTCCAGCAAGCGCAGCATCTCTTCCGCGCCTACCTGGAGATCCTGCTGTCCGTGATTGGGCAGCCAGAGCTGACCTTTACTCTGTCCGACGATGCCGAGAAACTCTCGCATTTTATCGCGCACCTGATGGACGTGCAGGATGAGCAGAAGCAGCATATGCTGGAACTGACCTCAACGCAGCAACGTCTGGAGGAAGAGGTCGCCATCTTACGGCGTGAGGTGCCATTTATGCGTGAAGTGCAGACTATGAACGAGCGTTACCGCGAGGATGCCCCTGACCGGAGCATGTTGAATTAGCCCGCGTCAGAATGTCGACCAACTGCTAGCTCGGCTATCTCACCCCTTATATGGAGAGCGAGCAGTTCTGGCCTGGCGCGGAAATAGTGTAGAGAATATTGAGGATATTATGGCGGAGTATGCCAGTTTTCGGCAGCGTCTAGACGCCGTTTTGCGCACACGTGATGTGCAGCGGGTCAGCGCGTTTTTGATTGCGGAAGAGCAGTGGGAACCCGGCCTGCCAGCCGACCCGCAGTTTGCCATGTGGATGATGATCGCGGGCACGCCCACACTCAAAGAGTTGCACCCCGAAGCGCGCGCGTGGCTGATCGAGCACGACCACAGCGAGGAGGCCGACGCCATCCTGAGTCGCGCGCAAAGCGCATCAGGCGCGGGTAAGCAATCAGGGCGCGTACAGAGCGGATCGAGCATGGACAAACAGCCGGGGCGTTCGCGGCGTGAATCGAACGCGGGTAAGCAAACGGGGCAGAGTCGTGGTCGTTCCCAGAACGGATCAAATACGGATAGATCATCGGGACAGAGTCGCAACCGCTCGCAGGGCGGATCAAGCGCGAGTAAAAAGCAACATCTATAAAGCAAAGGCGAACAAAGAGAGGGAGATCCCATTGCACCTGATTGAACCCGAAGCAATTCTCAAAACAGCTCGTCTCTTGCTTGAACCACTCGCACCCTCGCATACACCTGCCTTATATGAGCCGCTTCAGGCAGAGGCTATCTATGAGTTTCTCCCAGAGAAGCCACCAGCTTCATCCGAAACACTTGCCGCGCGCTACCAGCGACTCTCTGCCAGGAAGTCGCCCGATGGACAGGAAATCTGGCTTAACTGGGCCATGCGTTTGCGCAAAGAGGACGCGTATGTAGGAATCCTGCAAGCGACTGTCTATCATGACGCCACAGCCTACCTTGCCTATATCTTATTTCCACCTTTCTGGAAGCAAGGATACGCAAAGGAAGGCTGTAGACGCGTCCTGGATCACCTGTTTAAAGACTACCAGATCGTCTCCGTTTCAGCCGAAATCGACACGCGCAACACGGCATCCATCAAATTGATCGAGTCTCTGGGTTTCCAACGAGTCGCGACGACACTCAATGCCGACTTTTTCAAAGGAAGCACCAGCCATGAGTATCGCTATGCACTTTCCGCCCCTCTTACACGTACTCAACGAGACTGAATAGAGAGGTGTTTTGCGCGCTTGTGCCAGAACGCCTATAATCCTCTCAGGAGGCACTTTTCCGCTGGAGAGAGGTGCCAGAGAGAGAGTAATAAAGTATGCCTACTATTCGACTGGAAACGTCAATTGATGCCTCGCCGGAACGATGCTTTGATCTATCGCTCAACGTCGATTTGCATCAGCACTCAGTTGCCCACACCCACGAGCGCCCGGTTGCTGGCGTGACCTCCGGCGTGATGAAGCTCGGCGATAGCGTGACCTGGGAGGCGGTGCATTTCGGCATCAAACAGCATCTGACCTCAAAAATCACCGTCTACGAACGCCCGCAGCGTTTTACCGACGAAATGACCCGTGGCGCGTTTCAAGAAATAATACATGTCCATGAATTTACTCCTCAGCCATCGGGAACGCTCATGATTGATCTATTCACCTTTCGCGCACCATTGGGCATCCTGGGGCGATTGGCTGAGGTGCTGTTCCTCACGCGCTACATGAAAGGATTGCTGCTCACCAGGAACAGGTATTTGAAAGAGGTTGCTGAGGCGAGCCGCGTCTAACCAACTCCTAGTATCGAAAACACAAGGTAAACGAATTCATCATATTTCGCTTTATCCTTTATTAACTCTGCTAAATTAAAAAATTCTGTTATTGTCTTGTCATCCTTGATGCGTTTCCTTGTTTCACCAGTAATACAGCTCGCCACCAAAATTGTTTTTGCATCTGGTGCCTCTCGTAGAGTATTTTCAAAGGATTTTTTTGCTGCTCCATATCGCTCTAGCGCGCCAGCAGGATCAGTACCGCCCTTGACTTCTATCACTCCCAAAGGGATACTATTGGCGCCTACAAGCGTAATATCAGGCTCACTTGAAAAAAGGAGTGATGTCTGGTTGTTCAAGATTATCCCCCGATATTTTTCGATATGACCTAATTGCTCTTCGAACAGCGCTGGGTCGTAACGATCCATATCGGTACCACGACGATAAATAAACGCGATCAACACTCCTTGTTGTACTGCCTCTTTTATAAGTAGCCGCTGTACAACTCTCTCTGCTTCTTCTCCAATAGCATTGCGCCACGCCCCATCAATTTGTGCTCCTGTGGAGGTAAGCAGAAGCGCATGTAACTCCTCACTGGTGAGACTTCGTATGGAACTGTCGATGATAAGGGAAATATGCTCGTTGAATAAGCGTGTCAGGGCAAAAATCTGTGGGCTTGTCAGTGTCGCCGTCGTATTATCTGGCCCAACTTCATATTTTTTTACATCGACTCCCGCCAGGTAGCCTACTGATTTCTGGGAGAGGGCAGCAATATTTCTGTAATAAGCGAGTGTTGCCGGATATTCTCGTAGTAATCGTGGATGGCAAAATACCTGTATAGGTTTTAGCTCTACATTATCGTTGATGTAGGCAAATGCATCCTCGCCAACGCCCCAATGAGCACGTTCATCCCAGTTATAGAGATCTTCTGTTGGGAACAGGTTAGCAATCATAGCGGGAAATACCAGGACATTGTATTCTTTGATTTTGCGATAAAAAAATGTGGATCGCAGACGATAGTTTATCTGGTGGGCTTCTATTAACAATAAATCGCGTTCTTTGGCCATAATGGACTCCTTCTCCCATACATAGATGCACTTACGTAGCTCTGTCCGTCCGTGGCTGCCCATTTGCTGGCTACTATTTCCTTTTCCTCGCCCAAGAGTCCAGATGCGTTTGACCGTCAGCCCAAAACTCTCGGCCATATCTGAAAGGATAAGGTCAACCGGAATTTCTTCACCTGCGTAGCGAACGTTGTCGTTTACCATCACAATGCTTCCCCCCGGTTTAAGGATGCGAGCCAGTTCATACACTACAAAGCACATCTCGTAAAAGTAATTTCGGACGAGCCGTGCAATACCGGGATTATTCAGTTTGTTTTGTTCAGCATAATCATCGAGGATACTTAGTATTTCTTGCAAGGCCTTCTGATGAAGGAAAGCTTTTTCAATAATACTAAACTGGACTTCCCTGCCTATATCCTTATAGAAACTGTGCAATATTTCTTGTTTGCTTTTATTTTCTACAGTGCAGGAGAGCATGCTTTGTCTAAGCTGTTTAACCTTATTCTCGTCGCAGCCCAGATACATCAATTCGAGCGCGTAAGTACGCGTGTAAT
>CAXUEY010000079.1:26097-27109 GCA_964250225.1 uncultured Ktedonobacteraceae bacterium
TAATCATACCGATTAGCGTATGGAGGGGAGGTTATCACCACATCGATTGAGTCATTCTCCATAAGCGGAAGGACGTCCAGGCAAGAGTCGTCGTACAGTTCAGGCGGTAGGCGTGAGATGCCTATCAAAGGCTCTTCATTGAAGAGGGTTCTCTGCGTTACATTTGCTGGTCCAATATCATGTACAATCTGCTGTAGTTTACTTCTTATTGCCTCGCGAAATGTATAAATTTTCCCTTTATTAAAAGTGTTCTTCCCCTCCGAACGTCCAGAACGAGCGTCCCAACGAAGGTATTGCCCATCCTTGCGTGTATAGCTCATCTCCTCAAGAATGCAAAAAGCTCCGTATAAAAGCAATTCACGGGTATCTTCATCTAAAATATGCTTTTTGCAATAAGAAATATATCCAACGAGCTGTTCCTCTTCTGATTGGGGAAATGCCCCATACGTAATAGCGATATGCTTTAATGCATTATCCGGACTGTAATATGTGGTAAAATCATCTATGTGTAAAAGCTCTACAACAGCAGCACTAAATATATGCGTGTCGACCCTCTCAGCGATAAGTCGCATCTGGGTTGCAAAACTTCCTACAGGTAAAAGTTCAATGCCTATTGTCTGCCATCCTTCCGCGCGGGCGGCAAATAGAGCAGATCCCGATCCTAAAAACGGATCAAGCAAAATTCCCGGCCTGGGATACTGGATCAGGTGCTCTAGAATATAGCGAATGAAGGGTTCTGAAAACCCTTCTCTATAGTTAAACCAACTGTAAAATGGTAATTTCTTATTCGCTTGATTGCTCACTAAAGAGCGATCTAATGCAGCATTGACTAAGATTTTCGATTTTAATTTGTTGTACAGCTCTTCTCTCTCACCAGAAGGCGTAAGAATAGGAGGAGAAGCCGCTTCTTTCGCTAGAAGGATATGTTCTGACGTACCTGACATTTTTCTTTCTACAGAGTTTTCTAGAGCATCGACGGTCCTACCATTGCTCTCCCTCGCGATATCTGACC
>CAXUEY010000080.1:0-27066 GCA_964250225.1 uncultured Ktedonobacteraceae bacterium
TACAATCCGGTTCCCTATGGGCAATGCACCTGGTGGGCCGACCACCGCTACCACACATTGCACGGTGCCTACGTTCCCTGGCTGAGCAATGCGGACGCCTGGCAGTGGACGACGCGCGCGCACCAGTATGGCTGGCACGTCTCCAAAACCCCGAAGGTTGGGGCCATTATGGATCTGCAACCCTGGGTTCAGGGCGCGTATGGCTATGGACATGTTGCGGTAGTCGAGCGCATTTTAAGTAATGGGCATGTGATGGCCAGCAATATGAACTGGGCTGGAAACGGCGCGCATGCCGTCAATACCGAGTTCTCCCCTGGTTCGGGCGTGACGTTTATCACAATCTAGATCAGGTGATGCATAAGAAAAAAGACCTGCGAGCATAGCACGCTCGCAGGTCTTTTTTTAGCATGCGGACTCTATTATGCACCCGATGGAATGGCGCTGATCGTGGGAGCGCTCTGGCCCAGGTCGGGACCGAGCAGGGGATGCGTGATAAACCAGGCCTGAGCGTCGAAAGGTGGCTCGCCTGGATCGGAGAGCACGCGCACATAGCTGCCATCGGATTGCAACTCACGCGCGTTGACGGTATCGGCCAGCAAACGCTTAAGCAGGTTTTCGCGCAACGCCACGCGCAAGATAGGATCTTCTATCGGAAAAAGCGTCTCAACACGCATGTCCAGGTTGCGCTGCATCATGTCCGCGCTACCAAGCAAGATCTCTTCATTGCCGCCGTTACCAAAGTAGTAGACGCGGCTGTGCTCCAGAAAACGCCCCACGATACTGCGCACGTGGATGGTTTCGCTTAATCCCGGCACTCCTGGCCGCAAACAGCAGATGCCGCGCACAATCAGGTCGATTTGTACGCCCGCCTGCGATGCTCGATAGAGGGCCGCGATCACTCTGGGATCGACCAGCGAATTCATTTTAAAGATCAATTGCCCATTGCCGGACTGCTGCTGGACCGCAATCTCGCGTTCTATGCGCTCGATCATGCCTGCGCGCAGACCCAGCGGGGCTACCAGCAGCTTGCGGTACGAACTCTGGCGCGAATAGCCAGTCAGCAGATTAAACAGGGCTGAGGTGTCAGCGCACAATTCGGGACGGCAGGTCAGCAGGCCGAGATCTTCGTAGATGCGCGCGGTCCCGACGTTGTAGTTGCCCGTGGCGTAATGGACGTAGCGGTGCAGGCCATCAGCCTCGCGGCGCACCACCAGGGCCACTTTCGCGTGCGTCTTCAGCCCTTGCAGTCCGTAGACCACGTGGACGCCGCCGCGCTCCAACGCTCTGGCCCACTCGATATTATTCTCTTCGTCGAAACGCGCCTTGAGTTCGACCAGCACCGCGACCTGTTTGCCGTTCTCCACAGCTTCTTGCAAAAGCTCGACAATCGGCGAATTGGTGCCGACGCGATAGAGGGTTTGTTTGATGGCCAGCACCTGAGGGTCGCGCGCGGCAGCCTGGAGAAAGTCCACCACGACGTCAAAGCTCTCATACGGCTGGTGCAGGAGGAGATCGTGCTGGCGAATGGTTTGAAAGATGTCCTGGCTATGGCCTTTGCGCAGCTCCGGGATGGTGCGCGGAACCAGGGTGGGGTCTTTGAGATCGGGTCGGTCAATTTTTAACAATTCGATCAGGTCGCCCATGCCCAACGGCCCATCGATCACCGTCAGGTCGTCTGGCTCCAGCTCCAGGTTCTCCAGCAACAGGTCGCGGATACGCTGGGGCATCGAGGGGTTGACCGCCAGGTCCACTACTGAGCCAAAACGCCGCTCGCGCAAGCCCTGTTCGATAGTCTCTAGCAGATCGGAAGAATCGTCCTCGCGTATCTCGATATCGGCATCGCGCAACACCCGGAAAGGATATGATTCCCAAACATCAAAGCCCGGAAAAAGCATGCTCAGATGTGCAGCGACTACCTGCTCGATCCAGACAAAAACGCGGTTGCCGCACTGGTTCTCATTCTCGGCCAGAGGCACCGGGATCAGGCGTGGCAGGGTGGGAGGAACTTTGACACGCGCCGGACGCTCGCCATGCAACGAATCTGTAATCATCACCGCCAGGTTCAGGCTGCGATTGGAGATGTGTGGAAAAGGATGGCCCGAATCGACGGCCAGGGGCGTGAGAACCGGGAAAATCTCGTTCTCAAAGTAGGTCTGCATGGCGCTGCGCTGCGCTATGTCCAGTTGTTCATAATCAAGAATATGAATGTGCTCGGCGGCCAGTGCTGGCAGCAGCTCGTTGCGCCAGCACTGGCGCGTTTCCTGCAAGAGCGGACCCAGTTTTTTGCGCAGGGCCGTCAGTTGTTGCTCGCTGGTACGCCCATCGGGGCTGAGGGTCGTGACATGCGCGAGCGACTGGTCTTTAAGCCCGGCCAGGCGAACCATGATAAATTCATCAAAATTTGTATCAAAAATGGAGAGAAATTTTGCCCGCTCCAGCAAGGGATGGCGCGGATCGCGTGCCTCGTTGAAGACGCGGCGATTAAACTCGATCCAGCTCAGCTCGCGGTTAATATACGTCTCCGGGCTTACCAGTTCGGAGGTTGCTACAGAAGGCGTTAAGCTATATTGCATAGGCTTTATGTGATCCTATAATGCTCAGGTGGCCCCGTGTTAAAGACCAGCGAAGCGTATAATCGTCGATATATGCTCATTCTATCATTACCGTAAAGCCCTGTTTTGAAAAAAAGGCTGAGGAGAACGAGCCATACAAGGGGATGGCATGCTCTCCTCAGCTTTTCCTCAAAAATCAACTGCTTTTCTACGGGCAAGCGTGCAGTTCTCTTTGAGCGCTGCTTAGTAGGTGATGGGGGTAGCTGACCAGCTGTTACGCCCAGGTCCCAGTAGCGCGTTGCCGAGGTCAAGCGAACCCAGGCCAGTCACGGCATCCCAGCCGCGTGCAGCGTTGAAGCCGCTGACCGGAACTGATTTGCCGTTGACGTCCGTCTCGACCACGCTGTTATTGCCGGTGGTCACATCGTGGAAGACCTGATGGTACTCGACGCGCGCTACGAACAGGTAGAGCAGCGGGTTGATGTCGCCCTGCGGCCCAACCACGCTATCGACCAGCGAGGTCATCGCGGCCCACTGGGGAGAACCGGCACTGGTGCCACCGAAGATGTAAATGGAGTTGACGAGCTTCGGATCACCCTTGCTCCAGGCCACCAGCAGGCCGTTATTCACGTCGCCGCTGTAGGAGACGTCCGGCACACCACGATGGCTGTTACGCACAAACCCATTCTGATAGAACGGGCGGCGATAGATGGTACTGTAGCCGCCGCCGCTGGAGCCGTACTGATCGTTCCACGCGGTCTCGCTGCCATATGTGCCATTGGGCTGGCTTGCGGTCAGCGAGGTTGCGCCAACGGAGGTCACGTAGGGATCGCTGGCGGGCGTAGAGGCAGCCTGCATATAGGAATTGCCGTCGCAGGTGCCCTGGGCCGCGCCGCTGTCGCCCGAAGAAGCGAAGAGGCTGATGCCCTCGCGCACAGCCTGCGCGAATGTGCGATGCTGCGCCTTCATGACAACCGGGTCCGCGCAGGCCTCGGCCTCGCCATAGCTCTGCGAAATAACGTTGCCCAGGTGATGGTTGACGGCATACGCCAGGACATTTTCAAGGTCCTGGTCCGAGGCGCTTTTGGCGACAACCAGGTCAATGGTGGCTTGCGGCGCAACCGCGTGCGACGACTCCACATCGAGCGCAATCTCGCCAGTCCAGCCAACCTGCGTTGGGTCGCTCGCGTTAAAGGTGGCGCCAAAGGGATTGATGATGTTCAGCTTAGCAGCAGGGAAGCCAAAGGTTGTGTCAAAAACATTCAAATCGTCCGCGATAGTCGGATCGCCATAGGCGTCGATGATCACAATCGTCTGGCCCTTGCCCTGAATGCCCGCGTCGTGCACACGCTGGATATTATAGGCATTGAGGAGTTCCTGAGCTGTGTAGCAATTGATGGATGAGCCAGGTTGCTGACACTTGAAGGTCTTGCTCGCACTTTGTCCGGCATATTGATAGATGGGATGCACAGACATCTCGTGAGCATGTGAAGCGGGCGCGGCAGACACGGCGGCACCACCGGTAAAAAACGCGCTCGCCATGCCGAGCAGGAGCGCCACACCAGTACTCCCCGTGATCAGGCGATTTTTCAGACTGAGTTTCTTCATAAAGAAAACTGCCTTTCACAATGATCCACACAATACATTGAGAGGGGTCACGCACTTTGTAGACCGGGAGTAGCTCGTTTCCTTGCGCCCAACCTGGACCGCCCCATCCTTGCACCAGGTCTATTGATCTGCGGTGAAGAGACAGAGCAAGCAAGCAGCAGCGCAATACGCCACCAACGTGTGCTGCACATCTTGCCTTTGCGCAGCATCGTTTATCTTTAGAGAGAAGGTGCAAAAAGAGCTATGTAAGTCCTATACGCATAAATATCGTCAGGCAGAATGGCACCCTGCAGCGGCATCTCTCCGTATACGAGCTTGATCCGACGGCATACGAAGTATACATAGATTATTGCAAACTCATCACTATATGTGAAAGGTGCAAATGGTTAAGATCTGGTTGAGATCTGGTTGAGATCTGGCTCAGGGTAGGTGGGAAGCGCGCTGCGGTCAGGGGATGGGAAAAGAGGGTCTTTAGCATTGCTGAGAAACATGCATAGTCCCTGTGGATATAGCCCAAACGTCGTTACGTGAAAACTGCCTTGACACCGCGAAGCAGGGTGATGTATCATCCTGGAGGTGAGGTTTTTCTATCCCATAGTTCCTAAAGTCTTACGAGTCCTTGTGATTGGGGATGATGGAGCTACCAGCGGGCTTTTTCGGAAGCAGCAGTTCGATAGGCGATCACACCCTGGGATGGTTGTTCCAGTCCCTGGCTTTGTGGGCTTGTATTAAGGGTACGCGAAAGCCGAAGGTGTGCAAGCCATGACAACCCTATTGAACACTCGCAAGGAGCACCTTACACCGCAAGGTGGGCTTAACGCCGAGGGTTTGACCGTTCCCTTTCAAAACGGTACCCCGCAAGGGGGGAGAATATGCGAGAATTGTTGATGATTCGCTCTGGTTCTTAAGAACGTTTCCAATACATTGGAATTGCGGGCGGTTGCTGAAATTGGTAGACAGGGCAGACTTAGGATCTGCTGACTCACGTCGTGAGAGTTCGAGTCTCTCACCGCCCATGAGCTGCACGGAGAAGACGCATCGTGCCATGCGGTATACTTGTAACAAAGAAGTGTACTGCGTTTGATGAGGGGACATCTCAACAAGAGAGCGCGGACGAGTATGCGTGAGCACAAAACGAGGGAAAAAGGCCGGGAACGTGTGTGCAGCGCATCCTCGGAGTGTCGCAAACTCTGGTAAGTCGGCTGACAAATAGAATATGTTTGAATGTGCTTGAGCCGGTTTGAGCATGTTTAGGAATGGCAGGGACACGTGAAGGTTTCAGTTGAAACGCTGCCCAGTAGCGAGGCAGTGGTAAATGTCGATTTCTCCTGGGAGGAATTGGAAAAAGCATCTGATAAGGCGTATCGGAAACTGGTGCAGAAGGTTGATATCCAGGGGTTTCGTCGTGGGAAAGCCCCGCGTTCAATTGTGGAGCGCAAGCTAGGCAAAGAGTATATTTATCAAGAAGGTCTTGACGATCTCATGACCGAGACGTATCGTGGCGCGCTCAAAGAGCACAGTATTGTGCCCCTGACGCAGCCCGAACTGGACGCGCCAATGCTGGAGATGGGACAGCCCTACCATTTTAGCATCAAAGTGCCGATTCTACCGACGGTTGAGCTGGGCGATTATAAATCACTGCACTTCGAGCGTCCAGAGACGGCAGTGACCTCAGAGGAAGTGGAAAAAGAGCTGGAGTCCTTGCAGCAGCGTCAGGCCCATTGGGAAGAGGTTGAGCGCGCGGCTCAGATCGGTGATCGGGTGACGGTGGATCTGAAGTTGACGGTGGAGGAGCAGACGGTTTCAGATCTGAAGGATAATCCCTTTGAGCTGACTGACGAGCGCCACGGCCTCTTTACTGGCATGGATGAGCAGCTGGTTGGGATGCAGAAGGGAGAGAGCAAGACCTTCGAGACGACGATCCCGCAGGATTATACCAACGAGAAGCTGGCTGGCAAGACCACCCACTACGAGGTCACGCTGCACAAAGTTGAGCTGAAAGAGCAGCCTGAACTCGATGATGCCTTTGCCTTACAGGTGAGCAACGACCAGTACCAGAATATGGAAGACCTGCGTAAGGCGATCAGCGATCAATTGCTGGATGGCAAGAAACGCAAGGTGCGCGACGAGTTGCGCGAGCAGGCGCTCAACGCAGTGGTGGAGCAGGCCCAGGTGACCGTCCATCCCGTGCTGATCGACGAAGAGGCCCACGAGATGGTTCACCAGATGGGCCATGTGCTGGAGCAGCAGCGTATGTCGATGGATCAGTATCTGATGCTGATCAAGAAGACCCAGGCGGAGTACGAGGAGAGCCTTAAACCGGACGCGGAACGGCGCGTGAAGCAGCAATTAGTGATCGACCAGATTGGCAAGCAAGAGGAGATCAAGGTCACGGTGGACGAGGTTCAGCAGCTCTTCAATCTCTACGCGCAGGTAGGTCAACCTTTGCCGCAGACGGAGGAGCAGGTCAGGAGCGTGGCCAGCAGTATGCAACGTGAGAAGACCGTCGCGCGCCTGCTGGAACTGACCACCGATCCCGATCCCGACGAGGCAAAAGAGGAGTCCGCGGAAGAAGTGCTTGAGGCGACTGAGGCTCAGGAAGAGGCTCTGGAACAGGCAGTGATAGAGGCCGAGGGTGAAATCGAGGAGAGCGAGAATAGCGAGAGTGAGGAGGGAGAGAAGGCCGTCGAGTAGGGCCTTCTCATCCATCCAAGCGGACCCGGCGCCTCTTCCTGGTGGAGAGCGCGACAAAGCCGGGTCGGGCAAAAGAGAAATAGTTCAGTAGAATAGCGGGCGGCGGGATGGCTGCTCACACGTAAAGGTGAATAAGACGTGGCAAACTCAAAGAATTTACGGGCGACGACGTATCGCTGCTCGTTCTGTGGTAAAAGTCAGGACCAGGTGCAACGCTTGATCGCCGGTCCTGGTGGCGTCTATATTTGCGATGAGTGTATCGATCTGTGTCGAGAAATCATCGAAGAAGAGCAGGCCACCGTGACAAAGCCACGTCTCCAGACAGGCAAGCTCCCCTTGCCTAAGAAGATCTATGAGCAACTCAGCCATTATGTGATCGGGCAGGAGCGCGCCAAGAAGACGCTGGCAGTCGCGGTCTATAACCATTACAAGCGCATAGGCGTGGGCATGCAGATCGACGAGGTGGAGCTTGGCAAGAGCAATATCCTGATGATCGGCCCCACGGGTTCGGGCAAGACATTGCTGGCCCAGACCCTGGCAAAAGTACTGGATGTGCCATTCTGTATCGCGGACGCCACGGCCCTGACGGAGGCTGGTTACGTTGGCGAGGACGTAGAAAACATCCTGCTGCGTTTGATTCAGACGGCGGACTTCGATATCGCGCGCGCCGAACGCGGCATCGTCTACGTTGATGAGATCGATAAGATCGCGCGCAAATCGGATAACCCCTCGATTACCCGCGATGTTTCTGGCGAAGGTGTTCAGCAGGCCCTGCTCAAGATTATCGAGGGGACCGTGGCCAATGTGCCGCCGCAGGGTGGGCGCAAGCATCCCCACCAGGATTTTATCCAGATCAACACCGCCAACATTCTCTTCATCTGTGGTGGGGCCTTCGAGGGGCTGGAAAAGCTCGTCGAACAGCGCCTGGGTAGCAACAAGAGCATGGGTTTCCGCTCCTCCAGCGCGGAGAAGGCCACGGCGGAGAAAGATGCCGAGAAGCCAACCATTCTCTCCCAGCTTATTCCCGATGACCTCTTAAAATACGGGTTGATCCCTGAATTTGTGGGACGCCTGCCCGTGAACGTCTCTCTGGATAGTCTGGATAAAGCCGCCCTGGTGCGCATCCTGACGGAACCCAAAAACGCTATTATCAAACAGTATCAAAAGCTGTTGCAGCTTGACCGTGTGGAATTGAGTTTCACCAACGAGGCGCTGGAAGCGGCGGCGGAAAATGCCCTCAAGCAAAAAACCGGCGCGCGCGGCCTGCGCAGTATCATCGAGGATGTCTTGCTGGAGGTAATGTACGAGATCCCCTCTCGCGCGGATGTCAAAAAGGTGGTGATTAGCGGAGAGGTGATCTCGCACAAGCACCAGCCCTTGCTGATTACACGCAGCGAGCGAGCCAGTGCATATTCTGAAGATGAGTCCGCGTAACAGCCGGCTCATCCGTTTTTTAAAGCGACCTTATTGACCAGATTAGGAAGCAGGCGGAATCGTGAGCGAACAAGAGCGCATTGAAACACATCAGGAGACGCAGGAAGCGGATGCAGGTTATCCACTCGTGGCGTTGAAAAACATGGTAGTGTTTCCACGCACTCGTATGACGCTGGCCATTGCGCGCGAGAAATCCAGGCGCGCGGTGGAGGAGGCGATGCTGCAGCCCAACCGCTGGTTGGTCGTGGCTTCTCAACGCGACCCCGATGTTGATGATCCGCAAGCGCAAGATATCTACACGGTTGGGACGCTGGTCGAGATTGTGAGCATGCATCCCCAGCAGGATGGCAGCATTCAGGTGCTCTTCAACGGCTTACATCGCGTCCAGCTTGAGGAGTATCTTGAACTCGATCCCTCTCTACGCGTGAGCATCAATATTCCTGAGGAAACGGGTCAGGGAAATGGACAGGCAGACACCCAGGTTGATGCGATGGTGCGCCACGCCACCAGCCTGTTTGAACGTTATGCCCAGTTGAATCGGCGCTTCTCGGCTGAAGATATCAGCTCAATTGTGGCCCTGAAAACCGCCGCGCGCCTCTCAGATATGCTGGCAGCTCATCTGGTGACGGATGCCGCGCAACAGCAGGACCTGTTGGAGACGCTGGACCCCCTGGCACGCCTGGAAAAAATCTGCGTGATTATGGGCAACGAGATCGAGATCCTGGAACTGGAAGCCACGATCCGCAGTCGCGTGCGTTCGCAGGTGGCCCCCCCCCAAAAAGAAATATAAATGCGTGAACACGTTCGGGCCATTCAGGAAGAGCTGGGCATGGAGGCGACCAGCGAGGCGAACGAACTGCGCGAACGGCTCAATACCAAGACGCTGCCCCCAGAAGTTGAAACCAAAGTGCGCAAAGAGATCGACCGTCTGGAGCGCACCCCGCCGCAATCGGCTGAGATCGCGGTGATCCGTTCCTATATCGATTGGATACTGGCGCTGCCCTGGAGCGAACGCACAGAAGATATCTTTGATCTCGCCAGGACGCGCGAGATCCTCGACGCGGACCACTATGGGCTGAACGCGATTAAAGAGCGCATCATTGAGTTCCTGGCCGTGCGTGAACTGCTCCAGAAACGCGCCGACGCTGGCGGTCAGCAGATTGGCGAGAGCCGGGGGCAGATCCTCTGTCTGGCTGGACCTCCCGGAGTCGGCAAGACTTCTCTGGGCCGCTCAATCGCTCGCTCACTGGGCCGCAAATTCGCGCGCATCGCGCTCGGTGGTGTGCATGACGAGGCGGAGATTCGCGGACATCGCCGCACCTATGTTGGCGCGCTGCCCGGACGCATTATCCAGTCCATGAAAACCGTGGGTGTGCGCAATCCGGTCTTCCTGCTGGATGAGATCGATAAGCTCTCATCCGAGCGCGGCGACCCTTCGTCGGCCCTGCTGGAGGCGCTCGATCCTGAACAGAACAATACCTTTACCGATCACTACCTGGAAGTGCCTTTTGATCTCTCACAGGTGTTTTTCATCTGTACCGCCAATGTGCGCTACCAGATCCCACGTCCGCTACTGGACCGCATGGACGTGATCGAGCTTTCTGGCTATATGCTGGAGGAGAAGATCAACATTGGCATGCGCCATATCCTGCCAAAAGTGCTGAGCGAGCACGGCCTGCTGCCAGAACAACTCAAAATTCCGCAGACGGTCATGAGCCAGATCATCACTGGCTATACGCGCGAGGCAGGCGTGCGCAACCTGGAGCGTCAGATGGCAGCCATTGCGCGCAAGTCAGCACGCCGCATCATCGAGAAACCCAACTCGCATGTTCGGCTTACCGCGGGCAGTCTGGAACAATACCTGGGCCAGCCGCGCTTCACTCCCATGCCTGTCAACCAGAGTCAGCAGGTCGGCGTGGTCATCGGCCTGGCCGTGACCGAATCGGGCGGTATCCTGCTGCCGGTAGAAGTCGCAACTATGATGGGCAAGGGCGAACTGATTGTCACCGGGCAACTGGGCGATGTCATGCGCGAATCCGCGATTGCCGCGCTTTCCTACATTCGTTCACGCGCCAAAGAGCTGCTCATCGATCCCAATTTTCAGGACACGATGGACCTGCATATCCACATGCCAGAGAACGCCCTGCCCAAAGATGGCCCCTCTGCCGGCATTACTATCGCGACGGCCCTGATCTCGGCCATCACCGGGCGGCCAGTGCGTCCAAGCACGGCCATGACCGGTGAGATCACCCTGCGTGGGCGTGTGCTGGCCATCGGCGGCCTGCGCGAGAAAGTTCTGGCGGCCCACCATGCCGGTATCCACAATATCGTCATGCCGCTGGAGAATAAAAATGATCTGGGCGAGATCCCAGCCAAGATTCGCCAGAACATCCACTTCACTGTAGTTGACTCGATGGACCAGGTGATCGACGCGGCCCTGATTGAAGGACCACGAATCGTCGATGGGAGCGTAGATAAACGCTTGCCGCCTGTGGCCCTCGAGGAACAGCGCAAAGAAGAGCGGCGTAAAGGCGACCGGCGCGGTGCACACCCCGGCAATGATCAGAGTGATGATGATGAGTTGATCCTGCCGCCGCACGACCACCTGCCTGGCGAAAACTATCCACCAGCGTAGATCTCCGTGCTCAGTCAAAGGGCAGATTGTGTGCCATACATTTCCGCGCACGACCTGCCCTCGCACTTTTTTCGAGAAACGGATAAAGTTCATCCTATACAAACCGTCCACTGAATCGTATAGTGTGTATGAAGATAAGCATATGCCTACTCGCATCGTAGGTCATAGATAGCGGCAAGCCGTACAGAGCGGTTTTTCTGCTCAAGATCTTTATCGCCACAACATGAATGAGGAGGAACAATCTCATGGGACAAGATCCTAATCAGTCCTATCCCGGTCAGTACGGACAGCCACAGCAAGGAGCCTATCAAGAGGGCTATCAGCCACCTCCTGCTCCCGGCTACCAGCCGCCTGACCCAAATTATCCGCAGGGTGAGTATCAACAGCCATACCAGCAGCCTTACCAACAACAAGGTTACCAGCAGGGTGGCTATCAGCAGCAGCAGGAATACCAACAGGACAGATATCAGCAGCCATATGGTCAGCCTGGGATGCTGTATAACACTGGTCATACCAATGGTCCCACCTCGATGAATATGGAGGCGAATACAGCGGCAGCTTTGAGCTATCTAGTGGGATGGATTACCGGCCTGATCTTTTTCCTGGTGGAGAAACAGAATCGCTTTGTGCGCTTCCACGCCATGCAATCGATCCTTTTATCAGTTGCCATCGCCATTATATATGCCGTGCTGGGCATTATCCTTGCTCTCCCCATCATTAGTTTGCTCGGCTGTGTCCTCTGGCCACTGATGGGCATCGCTACATTTGTGCTCTGGATCTATATGCTGATCAGCGCGTTCCAGGGCAAGTATATCAAACTGCCAATCATCGGCGATTATGCCGAGCGCATCGCCAATTCTGGCTCGCCGCGGATGTTCTAAAGCTAAACACGCGAGGAGTCCGCTGATGCGTAAGCAATGTTTACACGTCAGCGGACTCCTCTTGTCTGGAGACGATACCCCATCCTTAGAAAGGACAGCACTCCAGTTTTATTGCGGCTGTGTGTCCGTGTAGGGGTTTTGAACGGGCTGCTGCTGCGGAGCTGCGTAGGGGTTCTGAACGGACTGCTGCGGATAGACCTGCTCCGAGCCTGCGGGCTGCGTGGGAACATAGGGCGCGGGCTGATAGGGAGGATAGGCCTGCACAGGTTGCACCCCGGACATGCTCTTCCCGACCAGACCGCCCAGTGCGCCGAGGCCAGCTCCTAAACCAATGGCAAACAGCAGGCCGAAGACTGCGCCACCGACCCCACCAACGTTGAAGGCGGTGGAACTCGATGAACTCGAGCCCAGAAGGGCCGAGATCCTGGGCGCCACGACTGTGAAAAAGAGCACCAGGCTGAGCACAAAATCAATGATCCCATAAATGCCGCCGGTCCACATGCCCGCGAATGTGCCAGTGCTCACCTTGCCGGTCTGTCGGGCAGCGAAGATGCCAGCCACAAAGTACGCGGCCAGACCTGTTAGGAAGCCTATGACGCCCAGTGTCAGGGACAGACCGATTTGATCGCTTGTGGTGAACACCAGGTCATTCAAGAGCAGAACAATCGAGGCGATCACGACCTGAATAATGCCGAAGATAAGGCCGTACTTGAAGGCGACTGATCCCGCCTTTGGCGGAGTAGAGATTGGTTGCATGCACGACTCCTTGTGAAATTGACGATTTCTCTGCTACAATGCCACCATGTTGAGTATCAACCCAACAGAGTGGTTCCAACATTCGGGTAGTGGTGATCCTTCGCGCGTGCAGCCGGGCGCGAGGAGAAACCCTCACGTCCGTTCCAGGCACTTGCACAGGACGAACACTGCCCATGATTATACAACGTTTTCGATGGACTTTCATCAAATATGGAGACCAATTCTGAGGAAAGGGACAGGCTATGGTTCAATCCGACGCGCAAGGTACACAGACGTATAGGCATGGACCCTGGAGCATTGGCGCGGGCGCGGTGGTGGTGGATCAGGATCGCGTACTGCTGGTGCGCAATCGCTACGGCGTGACCACGGGCCGCTATCTGCTGCCAGCGGGCCGCGTGAAGGTTGGTGAGCTGCCTGATCGCGCGGCTGAACGCGAAACACTGGAGGAGACAGGACTGCGCGTGCGTGTGACTGGCCTGCTGGGTGTGCGCATCTGGGCGCAGGATAATGGCGAACATAACTATTTCTTTATGTTCGCCGCGACATTGCTCACCCCGGCCAGCGAGTTGCGTCCCCAGTTGGATGAAATCGATGACGCGCGCTTCTTCTCACGCGCTGAACTGGCCGCGCTCGGTCCCGATGACACCTGGGCTGGTGCTATAGCCGTGGCCTACAAAGCGCTGGATGGGCAGGCCAGCGCGTGGGCCAACGACGCGGGCTTATCCAGCGATTCCGGCGTCGATACACCCGAACGTTGGCGCATCTGGATGTAGGGCGTTACTGGCCGCTCACCCTGCACTGTATCATTGCGAGAATGATCATCTTTGTTTGCACAAAACGCCGCTTCAGCTTATGCGTGCAAAGCGGCGTTTTCAGGTCATCCGTCGTGCTTACTCATTACCGAGCAAAAGTGCGCGTTTCTCACGCAAAAATTGCGCGATCTGGGCGGGATCTTGTTTCTCCAGGGCCATCTCTTTCAGTTGGGCCAGGACAGTCCCCCAGGCTTCGCGAGCGGGCAGATAGCGGACATCGCGGCCCACGAGCTCCTCGAAGATGTGGCGTTCCAGTTCGTGCCAGGTTGAGCGGTCACGCCCATCCAGTTCGCCGCCATCGGGCAGATAATCGCGGTCATTGGTGTTGTTGTCGATGCGCACGTGCAGTGGCTCGAAGTGAGCGCGTACCAGTTCCTCCATGTAGGGCATATCGAGCGCGCTGGCGTCGAAGGCCAGGGTGCCGAACAACTGCACCTGCACCAGGGGTCGGCGCTCGTCCTGCTGGTGGTGTGGACCCTCGCGCCGACAGTACTCTTCCAGTAGCGCGTACAGCTCATCGGGTTCGTGTAACCCATCCACGCGCAGTTCGTGGCGCACAAAGGGGCGGCGTTTGCTGACCAGGTGCGTGGCGCGGTGGCGCAATGGTTGAACGGCAGAATCATCGGAAACTTCTGGCTGTGCGGTGTCGATCTCGACATAATAATAGCCGCGATCCTCCCAGGCCACTTCGTCCGCGCTACAGGTCTCCGTTGAGCCAGGGTTATAGATCCAGCCGCCGATCTCAAACGGCTTGTGGACATGGCCCAGCGCCAGGTAATCGACATATTTCTTGAGCGGCTCAAACTGGCTCTGGGTGGGCAGACCCGCCAGACGCGGCACGATGCCATCCACGCCGGTATGCATCATCAACAGGCGATACTCCACGCCGTCGGCCTGCTCATCCTCGTGGGCTATCTCCAGCGCCTGGGCCAGACCTTCCATGCTACGGGCGGTTGATGCTCCCTGCCATTTCAGCCCGTAGACGCGCAATTTGCCGCCCAGCAGATTAAGGTACGCGCCCTGCATGCTATCGCGTTCCCACATCTCCAACTGCGGCGCGCCATCCTTCATGCGCGGATCGAGCAGGGTCAGGTAGCCTTCATAGCAGAGGAATTGCAGCCACGAGGTGCCTTCGCGGTAATAGCTGCGGTCATGATTGCCCTCGATAGCGATCACTGGAATGCCGCGCTCGCGCAACGCCTCCAGTCCCCTGATCGCGTGGAGGAGCGTGCGCGCGTCGATGGCGCGTTTATTAAACAGATCGCCCGCGATCACCACAAAATCCACTTCGCGTGTGAGCGCCTCTTGCATGATATCCCAGAAAGCGCGGCTAAAGTCGTTGAAACGCTCACGCACACCATACTGTTCATTGCCCAGGTGGGTATCGGCAATGTGAATAAACGATGCTCTCATCGACTTTCCCTTCCAACAAAACGAAAAAATCTGTGGTTCAGGCCATGCCCAGACCGGTCATCGTACCACGCGCGGCGGCCAGTGCGATAATGATCGCGGCACAACTCAACACCAGGATAGCTCTACGCACATCTTTGCCAATGTAGGTATAGGCCACCGGGATGGCGAGGGCCACAATCGCGCCATAGACATAGTGCAAATAATACAGGCTACCGCCGGGTGGTCTGGTCCCCAGCAAGACAAGAATAATCCCCAGCAGCGCCTGGAGTAGCCCGACGACAGCCGCGACAATCAGGGAAATCTTCCAGGGGCGCGTGATCGCCTCCGTCTTCTTGCGAAACCACAGGATCAGGCCCCACACGCCTGCAACCAGGCTGGTAATCAGCACCAGCACCATATTAATCAGGTGCAAATTTTGAAAAACTAGCTCCATGCTCGTGCTCCAACCGCGTAATCGGGTACGCGGTCTTTCTCTCTCTCTCAAATATCTTCTTTCTCAACGAGAAAATAGTGGAATGTCTCGCCAGGCATATCTTAGTCGTTTTGGCAGACTTTCACAAGACGGCGGGAACTTTTACCCTCCCTTCTTCGTCTATATCTCCAGATCCTTCGTAGGGAATGAAGAACAGCTTAACGCGCAGAAGATTATGCGCAGGAGGAAAACATGCGACAAAGAAGTGCATATGTGCCCATCCAACGTGCTCTGCTGGGCATTTTCACAATAGTTTTGTTAGTATTCCTGGCCGCCTGTGGCACAAATGGCGGCGCAACTGGCACTGGTAGCCCCTCAAATGGAGGACCTACTGGCAGTGCCAGTGCAACACCCACGGGTAGTAGCGGTGGTGTGAGCGCAACACCGACGCAGTCGCTTGCCACGCAAAAATGTGGAACCGTGCATAGTATGCGCCTGGCAATAGTCCCGGCAGATGCCAGTCGCGCTAAAGATGTGGAAAATTGTTTCTGGCAGGCGTTTCAGGCGTGCCATCCCGCCACTATGGTCTATGCGCAGAACGGCGTGGATACGGGGACCATCCATAATTTCTCGGTGCAAAGCATCAACGGGAAATGCGCGATTACCGACGGCGTGCAGACTTTCCTCGCGCCTCATCCAGCCTCGGCCCCTACAAATTACACCTGTACCGGCCTGGCGCAACAGACCGATGGCCTGCATTTTAGCGCCTGTGGCCGCGTTGGTGACGTGCTGGTGCCATCCGCAGGCGCGCAATAACCAACTGCGCGAAGGACAGGCGCCGGATGCGAGGGCCATATTCCCTATCGTTCTAACCCTCCCGGCGCCTTGAGCGAGCTATGCTCACTCAATCAGGCAGTGTGGTCAAAAAGCGGTGCGCCTCAGGTTCTGGCTTTGTATCCCTATGTGCCAATATAGCGCTCGTGTCAATATTGTTACAAACAAGCGGTATTACTGGCTCACGCGACCTGGAGAGAATAGGGAGAAGCGCCAAGAACATGGTAGCGTGCTGGCCAGATATGCGTGTGCTTTTTGTGATACACTATACAGGGACGCATCTGTAGCGCTCACTACTTGCTTGAGGAGGAATGCATATGACACAGGGTCAGGGAAATCCCACTCCCCTCCATTGCCCTCGTTGCGGCGGCGTAATGCGCAAACCAGCTGGTAGTACCCTCTACTGGCACGCCGACAGCCATCACCCACGCTGCGATATTACCAATATCGTCGAATCAGTGCTGGAAATGCAACTCACTCTGCCTAATGATATACCACCCCCTGAACCGCCTAAACCCGCCAGGGGACGGCGTGCTACATAGATGCGCCTCGCTGAAATTTTTTGCTCGCGCTTCTCGTTATGATATACTGAAGGGCCTGAACGACTGTAGCCAGTAACATACAACGGTATATCCATTGGGAACTGAGATTCACGTGGAAAAAGGCACCTGTTTGTTCTGTTAAGCACAAATTTCGTTCTCTTCACCATAATGGGAAGTGGGACGTTTCATAACGAGGTTTACAATGTTCAATCCAAGAAACAACAGTCCTTTCGGGGGAGGCTCCTTTGGAGGAAGACGCGGCAATCGCTTTGGCTCGTCGAACTATCAGTATCAGACGCTGGCCTATGACTCTCCAATGGCCAGTACCCAGGCAGGTGGACTGGTCAGTAAAGTGATGGCGCTCCTGGCCACCTCGTTTTTTCTCGCTGTCGTGGGCGCCTTTGTCGGTTTGCAGATCGGGATCGGGTTGTCGGTTGGCAGTTACCTGATCGTCGTCATTGCTGGTTTTGTCGTGCTTATCGCGCTGCAGATGCTGATTAATAAGCAGGGTCTCAATCTGTTCCTGCTCTTCCTCTTCACCTTCCTGGAAGGTCTGGGACTCGCCCCGTTGATTGGCCTCTATCTCGCGGCGGGCGCTGGCTATATTCTTGGCCAGGCTTTCTTGATTACCGCGATCACTTCGGGCGCTCTGGCCATCTATGCGTGGACCACGAAACGCAGCTTTGCGCGCCTGGGCGACTACCTGTTCTTTGGCCTGATCCTCTTACTCGTGACCAGCCTGATCGGGATTTTCTTCCACAGCCTGGGCTTTAGCCTGCTGATCGCCTTCTTTGGGGTAGCCCTCTTCTCTGGCTATATCCTTTACTATGTGCAGCGCGCCAAATACCTGGCCGATACGCTGCCCAACGCGATTGGCCTGACCGTCTCGCTTTTCCTGGCCTTGATGAACCTCTTCCTCTTTATTCTAGAGATCCTGTCGATTGCCCAGGGTGGCAGACGCCGCTAAAGGGTCTTGATGGAGAAACTGAGCAAAAAGGACGTCTCTACGCGGATGTCCTTTTTATTCGCCTTGTGCCAGGAATAAAAAAGCATCCACCCCTGTTTATTTGCATAGAGGGCTGGCAAGCAACTATAATAATCATCTCGCTGTTAGAGCTAGAGGATTTCTATTCTTTGAAAGAGAGTACAAGATAATGGAAGGACATAGCAACCTGTTTCACGTGGGCGATTCCGATTTTGAGACAAAGGTGCTCAAATCTGACAAGCCGGTTATCGTGGATTTCTGGGCCGCGTGGTGTGGTCCCTGTCGCGCAATTGCCCCGGTTTTCGAGAAATTGAGCGATAAGTACGAGGGCAAGCTAGGTTTCGCCAAAATGGATATCGACCAGCATGAGATGACGCCTGGTCGCTATGGCGTTCAGGCCATCCCAACCCTGCTCATTTTCAATGGTGGGCAGCCCGTCGGGCGCCTGGTCGGTCCACATCCGGCACGTCTGGAAGGGGAGATCGAGAAGATTCTCACCGAGCAGACCGTCTAAAAACAAAAAAATACTGGCAGGTATGGTTGCTTCATCTATTTGAGCAAAACCACCTGCCAGCATTTTTTTGCGTTGTTTCCCTCAAATCAGCTTCAGACCGGATAGGCCCAGCACGAGGGCCAGAACAGGGTTCATGTACCGATTGGGGATGAACTTGCTGAGCTTGCTGCCAAGATACACCCCCGGCAGCGAGCCGACCAGCAGCAGGCCCACCATTGGCCAGTTGATCGCGTCCGAGCCGAGATAGCCCGTTACGCCTGCCAGGAGCAGTAAAAAGGCCTGAAAGATATCTGTCCCAACCAGCTCTTTCGGCGTCAATCTGGGGTACAGAAAGGCCAGCGAGACGATAATCAGCGTGCCACTCCCAACCGAGGTGAGGCCGACGAGAAAACCTACGATTGCCCCCACCAGCGCGGTGAGCTGGGGCCGATATTTGTGCCAGCCTGGGTGTCGATCATCAGCCGCTTCAGTGCGCTCTTGCTCCCCTTCGCGTGTCTCGTGCTCATTCCTGCGCGTGGCCAGCCTGCGCAGTAGATACGGTTTCAGGAAGAGCAGCACGGCTACCAGGAGCAGGATAAAGCCCAACGCGTGCAGGATAATCCCATTGATGGCGCTTCCATAGTGACGTTGGATGGAGCGAACCATAAAGACACTTAAGAAGGTGGCCGGGACGCTGCCACAGGCCAGCCAGAACGCTACTCGAAAATTGGTCTGTTTCTGCCGAATATGGATAATACTGCCCAGACCTTTGGTCACGGTAGAGTAGGTAATATCCGTTGCCACGGCCCAGAGCGGGGGAATGCGAAAGAAAAGGATCAGGATGGGGGCGAGTAACGACCCGCCGCCCATGCCTGTCAACCCGATCAGGAAACCCACCAGCAAGCCCGCCAGAGAGATACGATAATCCAAAGAAATGCCTCACTTCCTATGCTACAATGCCGCGCGCTCGCGCATGGCCTCGATCAAAATCTGCGCCACTTCTGGCCGTGAGAACTCACGCGGGGGGATGGTGCCCGCCTGCAACATCTGGCGCACTTTGGTCCCGCTGAGCGTCACGTGCTGCCCCTCGTCGTGTGGACAGGTCTTCGACGAGGCCATCGAGCCACAGGTGCGGCAGAAGAAGGCATGATCGAAAAACATGGGTGTGATGCCGAGCTGCTCTGGCTGAAATTCCGCGAAAATCTTGTGCGCGTCATATGTGCCATAGTAGTTGCCCACGCCCGCGTGATCGCGTCCCACGATAAAATGCGAGCAACCGTAGTTTTTGCGCATCAGAGCGTGGAAAATCGCCTCGCGAGGTCCGGCATAACGCATCGCAGCTGGTAGCACACCCAGGATCACGCGCTCAGCCGGATAGTAGTTCTCCAGCAACACTTCATAGCAGCGCATGCGCACATCGGCGGGAATATCGTCGCCTTTGGTATCGCCAACCAGAGGATGCAGGTAGAGGCCATCGACGGTTTCCAGCGCGCACTTCTGGATGTATTCATGGGCGCGATGAACAGGGTTGCGTGTCTGAAAACCCACAATGCGCCGCCAGCCACGCTCCTCGAAAAGCGCGCGCGCCTGTGTGGGTGTATTGCGATAATGAGCAAAGGCCTGATGTTGCAGGGCTACCACGCGTACCGGTCCGCTCAGCAAGACCTCACCCTGCTGATAGAGCACCTTCACGCCCGGATGTGCTTCTTCCACCGTGCGATAGACCTGCTGCGCCTCATGCTGCTTATCATAGCTATATTTCTCCTGCACCAGCAAGACGGCCTGCAACGCGCCAGCGCTATCCACGAGGGCAACTCGCGCATCCTCGTGGATCTGCGCCGCCTGCTCCGCGCTGGTAGCCAGGGTGATGGGGATCGACCAGGGTAGCCCATTGGCCAGGTGCATGCTGTTGACAACGCTGAGATAATCGGCGTGGCCCATAAAGCCGCTCAAGGGACTGTACGCGCCAATCGCCAGCATCTCCAGGTCGGCCAGTTGACGCGAGCCAATGACCAGTTGAGGCAGGCTGGGAGCCAGGGCGCGCAGTTCCGCCTGTTCGTTCTGGTCGGCCATATTCAGGATAAGCTCTCCCCCATGCGGGGCAATTAAACCGTTGCTCATCGTATCTTTCCCTTCTATCTGATATCTATGACTGCACACTGGCTAATTGAATATCCTCTGTCAGCAACACCGCGTCCAGGTAGCCCAGCTCGACCAGGCGGCCCAGGATACGCGTCACGCTCTCGTCTACCGTCTCTGTGGCGCTTTCAATTACCAGCTCAGGCTCTTCCGGCTCCTCGTAGGGATCGTCCACGCCGGTGAAATGCTTGATCTTGCCCTCGTCCACCAGCTTATAGAGACCTTTGACATCGCGCTGACGACAGACCTCAAGCGAACATTTGACATAAATCTCGACGAAATTGCCGATCTCCTGCCGTGCCCACGCGCGGGTTTCGCGGTAGGGCGAGATTGCTGCGGAGATGCACGCCACGCCGTTGCGCGTCAGCAGGCCACATACGAAAGCGATGCGTTTAATATTGGTATCGCGGTCCTCGCGACTGAACCCCAGCCCTTTGCTGAGGTGGGTGCGCACAACATCGCCATCGAGAATCTCGACGTTGCGGCCATGTTGCTTTAGACGCTGCTCAAGTGCTTCCGCCAGGGTGCTTTTGCCCGCGCCCGAAAGCCCGGTAAACCAGATGGTAAAGCCTGTCTGTGTCATTTTTTCTACTCTCTCCTTGCTTGTTCAAGGGATAGCCTCGCGGCAGGTGCCTGAGGGTAACGATATCGTGTACCATATGAACATGTCATACCCTTGTCGGTATGCTTGATCGTCTCGACATAAGAAACTTACAAAGGGCGCGCATACTCACCAGAAACGGCAGTGTTTCAGCACAAAGGCAGTGTGAGCGAGAAGGATGGTCAGAGGCGGCATTGCCTGTGATTGTTGATTTTGTTTATCAACTAGATAATCAGCATCTGCTTCAACTATACCGTAGACCTGAGAGGGGAGTCAACGGTAGAGAGGGGTATTCTGATGGGGCAGGGCAGATTAGAAAGAGACGGCGGGAATTCATTCTGTATAGTTATCATAAATAGCGATTTTTGTTATGAAAAATGCCTGAAGCATGTCGAATATGGCATGTTTCAGGCACTTTTGGAAAAGGGCTAAAGAGTAAACTGGCCGTCGCGCATGATCTCGCGGCCATCGATCTCGATGGTGCAGCGGCTGGGGATGACATCGACGTGGGTCTTCGCGGCCCAATCGGCTCCGGTGAATTCGGGATAGGGATTGCCAAAGGCCACGTGCAGACCGGGCATCTTCTCATCCTGCAACAGATTCCCGACCAGGCGTTTGAGGCTGGTCAGTGTACCGATAGCGAACTCCCCGGCGCGGTTGCCGTTAGGATTGGAGAAGAGATAGTCGCGCACGTCCTGCTCAATCGCGGCATCCTCACAGGAGACCGTCGTGATATAACCATCTTTGAGCTTCAGGGTCACGGGATGTGTGAGCACGCCATATTTCTCCGAGAAGAAGTCGCCGAGCACATCACAGACCAGCACGCCATCGACGCTAGCGGGTGCGGTGAAGACCTCGCCTTCGGGCAGGTTGCCCCACTGGCCCTGCTCGTGGTAGCGTCCATGACAGGGAACCCACTTCCAATGCGGGTTGAAGGTCGCGGTGACATTGCTGCCCTTCGCGGAGGTCACATGGATCTTTTGCGCGTGATGCACCAGCTCGTAGACCTGGTTGGTCAGGGTAAAAACCTCGTTGTAATCGGCGCACATGCCCTCGCCCATTAAGTTCTCATCGATGCCGATCATATGGCCGTGACGCGTTTTCAGCTCTTTGGCCAGGAAAGGCAGTAGCGGCATACGGAACGCAATCTCGCCCGGTTTGGCCGTCGCGATATAATACGTCACCGTTGGTCGGGCCTGGATCAGCTCGTTGCGCAACTCCTCGGAGAAGACCGTCAGGGGACGTTCGCCATAATGTTCCAAAAAACGCACGCTTACATTGGTGTGGCGGGCCAGGATAGCAGAGGCCACGCGCCGCGCAATACTCTCGCGCTCAAAATCCGTCAGGATAAAGACGTGGTCCTTCTCAGTGACACCCATACATTTGACAGCATTCTCCGCGCCCAACAGTTGCCGCTCCTCGAACGACATCTGCGCGAGATCGCGGCCAGTATTACCTGCTTGATGTGACATAACAAGTTCTCCTCTCCTCACCAATCATATGACAGAACAAGGGTTTGCCGCAAATTGCCGGGCATGGTTCAGGCGCAAGAGGAGAATGTGCGCCGTTTATGCGTGGTTGCTGGCCCAGCGCTCCATCGCCTGCCAGCGCTTGAAGGCAATGCGTGTGAATTCCAGGCAACGCTCCTCGATCTGGGCGAGGGAGGTATCGGGCGAAAAGGTGAACGACCAGCCGCCCTGATCTTCCAGCAGAGGCAGTTGCTTAACCAGGTTTTCGCGCGCGACAATCCACGCGCCGCCAAAACTCAGGTCGTGCTGGATCACCGCGATAATTATCTCATCTTCACGCGCCTCACTCGTTGCGCTACAGATCGCTTCCATCTGTCCACGCAACACGCCAGCAGCCTGCAACGTCTGAGCTGGCCTTGCCAGGGCCTCTTTAGAAAAAGTGTGCATTGTTGAGAACTCCTTCTCAATAGATTGATCAAATATTATTGTAGCAGAGCGATGCAAAATTGCAATGTGTACTATATCCGAATGGACTATCGATTTGTTTTTAGCTCAAATTCGAGTATAATAGTAGTTGTAAAGACAAAGATGTGGATGTATCGGTGCAAAGGAGGCATGTGTGAAGAAACAGGATATCGAGAAGTATTTGTTTGAATTAGGGCAAGAGCTATCCTATTTGGGCATCCAGCAACCTGTCCGTATCCTGGTCATTGGTGGCACATTTATGCTTGAGCAAGTAGGAAATCGATCTATTACAGAAGATGTAGATGTGTTTTTCAAAGATATTCAAGATCGACGAGCTTCATACCTCTACCAGACAATTTTGCAGGCAGTGAAAGCAATTGGTGCCAGGAATAACCTGGAAGATGCCTGGCTAAACGACGGCTTTAGTCATATGCTTCGCACTATCGGAGGGATTCCCGAAGGAACTCTATGGAGGAACTATGGAGTGTTGGAAGTGTTTTTCCCGCCAGCAGGTTATATATTTGCGTTAAAATTGTTGGGATACAGGAAGAAAGATAAAGAAGATATTGAAGCACTTGGCCGAATTCTGCAAATACAAACACGTCAGCAAGCTCAGGCGATGGTTGAGAGGCATATTCCTAATAAAGATGCTCATGATGTGTACACAAAGTCGGGGAGCATTGAGCTAATGTATACCAATAAGCAGCCCCAAACAATGGCGCGAGCCTATACACAAATCTGCCAGGGCGAGAGGCCGTGGACATCTCTCGGCAACTTTATGAATGCCTGGTTCGGCTACGCAAAAGATCAACGTGCCTACCTTGTGGCCTATCCTTTGCCAGAACCAAAGCAATGGACCCAGGACACGCACCGTTGGGCAGCCTTTATTGCAGCTTCGGTAGAGTGGTTGTGTCAAAAATATAGTGTAACTTGCCCCGTATGGGTCTATTGCCCAGAATATGTCTTGCCCGAAACATGGTGGTATTCTGATGGAGCGCATAAACCACAGGTGCGGGAGTGCTTGATCGCGACGACGCCAGAGCCATTCATCAGGCGCAATATCTATTGTGGCAATCGCATGTATAACAATAAGTACGAGACAGATGATTTAGTCCGGCGCCTCCTCGAAGCACAGAAGTCTCTTCCGCAAGTCTCCTGAAATCGCTTGCGCGTAGACAGCACCCGCCACGAGGTTATATAATCTCCTCAATACAGAAGATTGCGAGGAAAAAGCATCTCCATACCGAAACCGCTGCTGATTATCGTCAATGGGCCGCCTGGATCTGGCAAGACCACTCTGGCGCGCCGTCTGGCCAGCGATTTGCATCTGCCCGTGCTACATCGCGATAGTGTGGCCGAGGCGATGTTTGATGGGTTGGATTGCGCGACGCATGGTCGCCCGGCCATGATCGGACCCGCTAGCTTTCATATGCTGCACCCCTTCGCAGCCGCGCTCCTGGCGGCAGGCCATTCGCTGCTGATTGAGGGCTGCTTCCACAAGACCGAGCTGGCCACAGCCGAATTCCTCGCGCTCAAACAACTCCACGATTTTGAGCCGTTGCAGATCCAGTGCAAGGCCGATGGCAACGTCTTGCTCGCGCGTTTTCTGGCGCGGGTGGCCACACCAGAGCGGCATACCTACCATCGCGATCTGGAATTTGCTGAGCACAGCCGCGAGGTGATTGTGTGTGGGCGCTTTGCTGATCTGGCGCTGGGCGGGCAAGTGCTTGAGATGGATACGACGGATGCGGCTGGATATGATTATGCAGGATTGCTGGAGCAGGTGCGTGATGTGCTTGTTGGAGCTATGAAGGTATAATCACTGATGGCAGAATCGTTGGTCGTTGCAGATTATTTAGCCGATAACGACCAACAGTCCTGATAGTGGGACGTTTTTTATAGTGTACACTTTTTCGTCAGCCAGACGGAGCTATACAGCTTCCGAAAGCCCACAGACGTGCCCAGGCCCAGCATCGCGGCATTATCGCTGCTGGTCATAAAAGACGCTTCTTCCGCGCCGTGCTCTTTGAGGTAACGCAGGGCTGCCAGCAGTACCGCTGTGCCAAGTCCCTGGTGCTGGAAGTCGGGATGGACACCCATTGGGTCGGCGTAGCCCCGCTTGCGTCCACTCTGCGCGTTCTCTTCGGGATGAATGGCGCAGATCGTGTAGGCCACCATCGCGCCGTCGGGCGATTCGATGAGCAGATCCCCCTGTGGATTGTAGTCCGGTTCCTGCATAATCGAGAGGCGGCCCGCGACGGTCATATTTATCGTGCCAAAGGCCGCGCGATGCAGTTCCACGCACTGCTCTACCTCGTGCTCGCCTGCGACGTGGCGCAAGTGAAAGCCCGGTGGTAACTGTGGCTCCGGGAACGGTTCGCGCAACGAACGCACCAGAATGGGCGTCTCATCAGGGGTGCGCTCAAAGCCCGCGCTCAGCAAAAGATCCAGCCTCTGCTCATCGGTATCGCGGCAACTGGCGTCCAGAGTGCGCGCTTCCCCGTGCTCCTGGTTGAAGTGACGGACCGCTGCACAGGCATAGGCGATGATCTCCTGCGCGAGAGACATCTGCTGGCAGACAGGATCGATGAAAAAATAGAGATTGCAATAGGGGAACAAGACCTGATCGTAAGCTACGACCTGACTCGTCTGATCTTCCCACAGACGGATATGCGCGTGCTCCTCGGTTTTCAGGGGATGCAGCAATTCGTGTAGATCGGTGAGGGAGGGATAATCGGTCACATTCTCTGGTGTCGTGCAGCGTCTGCGCAGGGCCAGGACGGCTGCTTTGTCGGTTTCACCCCTGTAGGGGCGCGTGGTGAATGACATGGATGAAAATAGCCTTTCCTCGATTTTCTCTATAGTACCATCTTCTTGTGCTGTTGCCTATCTCTCTCATACAGTGTGAAATTCAAACTATCCTTTTGCCGGGTGCCTGTGCTATACTATTTGCGAATTCATGAATGTTTTTGGTTATGAACACAAGGAGTCAGTGTCGATGAGTCAGAATCCGCAAAATAACCCCAACTATAATCCCTATGGGCAAAATCCATCCAATCCAAATTATCCGCCGGGCACGGGTTATGGCGGGGCGCTTCAGCCGCCGGCCGGATCGAACCCTGGCTACAATCCATATCCGTCTGCCAATCCACCGTCCGGGCAAGATCCCAATACGCCTCATTCCGCGTATGGCTCGTATGGTACTCCCAACCCTTACGCGCCTCCACCGCCGCCGGGAGCGGATAACCCGTCAAATCCCTATGATCCCTACGCGCCAACCGCGATGAGCCAGAACCCGATCTCCGGTCCCAGCTATCCCAACATGCCCTCCAGTCCTGGCTATCCCAACCAGGTTTCCGGCCCTGCTTATCCGAGCCAGCCCTCTAACCCTGGCTATCCGGCGTATAACCCGCAGGCGGGCATGCTGGGCACTCAGACGCCTCCACCAGTGAGCGCGCCACCACCGAAGCGTGGCCGGGGCGCAACCATCCTGATCTCGGTGATTGCGCTGATTGTCATCGTGGGCGGCCTGATCTTTGCGGGCGTGGCCTACAATAACAACCAGCAGCAAACGCTGCATACGAACCAGACCGCGACAGCTCAGGCCAATCTTGCAGCCACAGCCCACGCCAATGCCACCGCTTCGGCCATTGCTAACACCTATCCCTTCAGCAATAAAGTCCTGCTGAGCGATCCGATGGTCGATAATAGCAAAGGCGCGCGTTGGGATGACGATAAGAACAACGGCTGTTTCTTCTCTGGTAGCGCCTATCACGTCGTTGAGAATAAGGCCAATTTCTATAACACGTGCGCGGCAACTGGCTCGAACTATAGTAACTTTACCTTTGAAACCCAGATGCTCATTAAAACTGGCGGCGCTGACGCTGGCGGTGGGCTGATCTTCCGGGCCAACGAGAATAACAGCCAGTATTATCGCCTTTTTATAGGGACAGATGGCAGTTATTTCGTCCTGGTGTCCGTTGATAGCACGGGATCGGGGAGTAGCGGCAATGCGCGCCAGTTGGTGCTGGATACTGCCTCAGCGTTCAATACGGGCCTGGGCGCAACTAACACGATAGCGATTGTAGCGCGCGGGAACACCTTCTCCTTCTATGTGAACCAGCAACTTGTGGGGCATGCCTTTACCGACAGCACCTATACAAGCGGGCAGGTAGGCTTCGATGCAGGGGGTGCAGACGGAAAAACTCCAACGGATGTCGTCTTCACCAATGTGAAGGTGTGGCAGTTGTAAGATCCAAGAAGAGAATACTGGCGGGAAAAAGTGAGGCGATTTACCGCCAGTATTATCATCTTACTGAAAAATGAGATTAAACATGCATG
>CAXUEY010000081.1:0-26832 GCA_964250225.1 uncultured Ktedonobacteraceae bacterium
CATCAAGAGCAAGTGGAGAAAGATGCCCTTGTAAGAGCCTCTCTTTATTTTGCTCAAGCCATTCAAGGTCGCGATCACGATGACTCATATGCCGTTCCGCGCTCCCTGCTCGCGCAAGAAAGCGCTCCAGAAGGACTGCCCCATCTGCTTTACACAGAATTTGAAAAGGCTCAAAACTATTAGGAATCCCCTTTCCCTGCTCAAGAGTTTAGCACCAAACACTAGCAAGAGCAAAATAGAGCGTCACTGTATCTTATTGAAAATACAGTGACGCCCTATTTTGCTCTAATGCGTATAGAGCTACAGCAAAAGCAGTTCATACAAACGCCACTCAGGATCGAAATCGAAGCGAGCTAGCGGTTTGTTGCCGGAAATGCCGCCGCGTCTGTAGATGCGTGAGTTTTTGCCATCGACGAGAAACCAGCAGTCGTCGCGCTGGCTATACTGGCAATCCTGCAACCAATCTGTTTCTGCCTGCACCTCTGTGAGTACGCGTCCGCGTGGCTCATCCAGGCTGGCCAGCAGCCCTCGACCATGCCCGGTATCGGCGACGGTGAAATGTTGCTCATCCAGCACACGCACCGCGTGGGGATGGTTGAGGCCCTCCAACACTGGCTGCCAGGCTCCACTGGCGCGCTCAATCAGAATAACCATACCCTGGTGAAAGAGCGTAGCGAGAATGCGCCCGTCGGGTAGCTCAACCGCTGAATTGACGTGCGTGCTCTGTTCCAGCGTCCCATACTTGATCCCACGATGATCGACGCCCTTTTCCAATACGCGCTGCTCGCCGGTGGGCGTCACTTCAAATCCGTGCTCGACGGCCCACCACTCCCAGAGCAAACGCCCCTGCTCATCAAACTCGGTCAGCACATCCACGCCGCTGCTGGCCACCAGGTAGCCGCGCCGGGTCCGCGACAGCGAGTGGAGCACGTTGAATGATGGCAGACTGACGGCATCCTGTCTGAGCATAGACAGATCGGGCGCCAATTCGTGGATGGTTGAAGCGGCGGCGACAAAAATGCCCTGCTCGGAACGGATCATCCCGGCTGGCGAGAGCAGTTCGGCCATCCTCTGCGGCTGCCCGTCGTCATCGAGCAAGCACAACAAGCCAGTCTTGCCCCCATCGGGCTTCTGAAAACTGCCCAGGACGGTCACGGGGCAGGCAATCTCCTCGCGAGATTTCTCCCAATGTTGTTTGAGCAGTGAATGCTGCGTGGAAATGCAGCTCAGAAGCATACTCATAGCTCTCTCTCCTACCCTTCTTCCGCCTGCATGCTCTCCAAAGGCGCGAACCAGGCGAGCGCGGCACTGAGATCGACGACGCGACCAATTACCACTACCGCTGGTGAGCGCAGGCCGATCTCTGCCACGCGCTCAACGATATCAGCGAGCGTGCCTGTGGCCTGGCGCTGATTGAGCATTGTGCCCTGCTCAATCACTGCGGCGGGCGTCTCAGCAGCCATGCCGCCGCTCAATAAGTGCTGGCGAATCGCTGGTAATGTGGCCACACCCATCAGAATCACCAGGGTGCCATCCACTTTTGCCAGTGCCTCCCAATCGACGAGGGATGAGGCGCGGCCTGGCTGTTCATGACCGGTGACAATGGTCAGCACACCGGATTGACCACGCTGCGTGACCGGGATGCCAGCATAAGCAGGGACCGCGATGGCCGAACTAATGCCCGGCACAATCTCGAACGGGATGCCCGCTTCAGACAGGGCCAGAGCCTCTTCACCGCCGCGCCCAAAGACACAGGGGTCGCCGCCTTTTAAACGCACAACCTTGCGTCCCAGGCGCGCCTGCTCAATCAGCAGTGTGTTGATCTCTTCCTGACGCAGCGCATAATGGCCGCTCTGCTTACCCACAAAAATGAGTTCCGCCTGAGAAGAGGCTTCATCTAGTAGCGCGGGATTGGCCAGGCGGTCATACACCACGACATCGGCGGCGCGCAAACAGCGCAATCCCTTCACAGTAATCAGTTCGGGGTCGCCAGGACCAGCCCCAACCAGGTAGACGCGTCCACGCCGACCCGCTTCCCTGAAACACACCGGGATCGCTGCGTCTGTCTGGCGCGTTTTCTCATCTATGTCTATCAATTCACACTCCACTCCTGAATCACCCCGTGCTCAAGCAGCGGGGGTTCTTGTGCCAGCCCCAACGCTTCCTGGTGGCGGCTCACGAAGAGGCACCCAGGCTCTAGTCGGTTCGGCGCACGACTTTCTGGCCGACGCGCTCCGGCTCTGGTCAAACCAAAGCTTTGGGGCACGGACTGCCCCGCGTTCGCACGTTGTTGGATGAACTCCACCGCGGCCATCAGGCGCGATTCCGCACCTGCCCAGACGTGCTGGGCGATGGAGGGGACAAGTGTGCCAGGATCGAGATAGGCGAGCAAAAAGGCCGAATACAGATCGCGTTGGACCGGGCCAATGCCACAGGCGCACTGATGCCAGCGCTGCGACAAGGGCTTTTTGACGTAGGTCTGACAGCCGTGACAATACTGGGACAATTTGGTGTGGTACGTCGAGATCTCCGCGAGGATGCCGCCAGTTTTCGCAACTGTGCGCCGTAAGTGTGCTATAAACATCCCTGGAGCCCGCATGCCCACACTCTTGCCGTAGCGTTTCTGCCAGCCTTTGAACGAGGTTTTCTCAATTTGGAGGTGGTTGCCAACACGCACCAGCTCATTGACCAGCCGTCCATGCAGGCTCTTGCGATGCGCGGCCAGCGTGCGTTCAAGGGTGGCGAGGCGACGGCGGGTGAGCTGGTAGTGGTGGCTCTCGTGCCAGTGCAGACGCCCGCTGCCCTGCTTTTTGACACGGCCTTTTTCGTCATAGTTCTGGGGATTGCAGGCGCGCCGCTGCCGGTCCATGCGGCGCTTCTGTTGGGTTTTGGGCTGCAACTCCGCACAGAACACCTGCAACTGCGCCGATCCCTGCCGCGAGACACTGGCCAGCGTTGAGGGGCCAATATCCAGACCCAGGATATCCGTGCCGGGCTGGTTCTTGGGTTTGAGGTAGGGCTTGCCCTCGACATTCAATTGGGCGTAGTAGCGATGCCCGGTGCTATCGGTTCCTTTAGCCGCGGGACTGGAAGCCTTGCGACGCACCAGCCGTACATACTTGACGCGCCCTGTGAGGCCATGCACCAGCACTGGATCGTGCCAATCGATGAGGACGGGCAGCCGATCCTGGCCCCAGATGACCCAGCCCTGGTTGCCCTCCTCTGGCTTTTGCAACACAAAGCGCAGGCCGGTATCATTGCGCTTACCCTCCACGCTATTCAGCCCACGTCCCTTACTCTTGAAGCGCACATGTTTGGCTTTGCCCACACACACGCGATTGAGGGCGTGATAGGCCCGTGTCGCCAGTGTTTGGGCCAGCGTCGAATCCAGATGTTCTGCCAGCCAGTGGACCCGCGCCGTTTTGCCAAAGGCATGCAAGGCATATTCGGCAAAACCATACTGCTCCCGCAGCCTGGCAAAGGCCGTTGTGCGAGCCTGTTTCTGGCTGCGAGGAAGCGCGCGAGCGGCTTGCCAACATGGGTCAGCCTGCATACGACGCAGGCGGTGCAGCCCTTCAGAGAGTACGGCATTGTAGAACTGACGCGCCGCTTCCAAATGCGCGCGCACCCGTTTGGCTGGCCCTGGCTCCACCACCAGGGGCAATTCCACCAAAAAGGTCGTGGTGGTGCTTTTTTTGGCCATCACCATGCCCTCCTTTGCGACCTCGTAGAACGTCCCTTCCAGATCATAGCACGGCTATCAAGCGCTGCCCATCCGACCCTGACCCCAAACAGGCACGGCCATTCATCCCCGCTCTCAAGAGACGGGGCTTTCTGGCCTGGCTTCTGTAACATAGTCCTGCTCCTCCCCAAAAACACGTTCCAGCTCGCTCGCTGAAACCTCAACATCATAGTTGCGCAATAGCTCGGCGGTGATCTCCAGAGCGCGGCCAAGCTCGCCTTCGCCGAGCAGAGTAAGAATGGACGAGTTCATAAAATCCTGGAAAAAGGCATCACGCGTGGCGTAAGAGACACCCTGGCGGCGCAGGTAGGTCCGCGCCAGAGCTGCCAGATCGATATACGCGCTGTATGCCTGGGGAAAAAACGCTTCAAGCTGCTGGCGAATGCGCTTGGCCAGCGCGGGACTTGCTCCCTCGGTTGAAACGGCTACCGTCAGTTGTCCACGCCGCAGCACTGAGGGCAGAATAAATGAGCAATAACGCGGCACATCGACGATATTGACCGGCTGGCCACGCTCCTGTGTTTCTCGCCAGATGGCCTCGCTCTGCTCCTCATCGCCAGGCACCGCCACTACGACAAAGGCCCCGCCCAGATCGCCAGGCACGTAGCTCTTGCGCACAAGCGTCACGCGCCCCTGCTCCGCCAGTTCTAGCAATTCTGTGCAAAATTCCGGGCTGTGTACACTGACCCGCGCACCGCTGGCCACAAGCGCGGCGGCCTTCTCAGCAGCCACGCGATCTCCCCCCACAACAATTACCGGGCGCTCACGAATATCGAGCATAACAGGATAATATTTGGGCACTCTCTATTTCTCCTCGTTTGCCTCTGACGCCCCAAAAAGGCGCGAGCACACATATTAGCTTTCACTCAGACACGCGCTTCCGCGACGTTTTTCGCCTCGGCCACGCGTGTATGCAGATACTCAACGCCCATGCGATGGCTGAAATCGCCGAAGGTCTCGCCCGGCTGACGTTCGTCGTGCCAGAGCTTGAACAGTGGACGGAGCGTGGCCGCGAGGTCGTTGCGATGGATCAGTTGGGCGTAGAGCGTATTCAGGCGGGTATTGGCCTGATCGCCACCGATATAGATGTTGTAGACATCTTTGGTGCGCCCCACAAAGCCGATGTCGCCCATATACGGACGCGCGCACCCATTCGGGCAGCCGGTGATGCGAATACTCAATGGTTCATTCTCCAGCCCTAGTTCGCGCAACTCATCCTCGATCTGACTCACTACCGCAGGCGAGACACGCTCAGCCTCGGCCAGAGCCAGGCCGCAGGTTGGCAGCGCGGGGCAGGCCAGGGCGAAACGCTGAATGCCCAGCCTGGCCGGGTCAGTCACAACCCCATACGCGGCCAGACGTTCAGCCAGCGCGCGCCGTTGGGCAGCGGGAATGTCGGTTAAGAGAATATTTTGCTGGGCGGTCAGGCGCACACCAGGACGAAATTCCGCAATCACAGCGCGCAGGCCCGAACGCAGGCGCAGGCTTCCCTCATCTTTGACACGTCCATTGGTGACGGAGAGGCCGAGATACCAGTTCCCATCGCCCTGCGCGTGCCAGCCCAGGTGATCCTCGACGCCGTGCCAGTCCAGCGGACGCGCGTTCTGGACACTGCGCCCCAAACGCTGCTCCAGCTCGGCGCGGAACCAGGCAATGCCACGCTCTTCAACAACGTATTTCATGCGCGCGTGCTTGCGATTCTGCCGATCCCCGTAATCGCGCTGGATCATCACAATCGTCTCAACGACCTCGACGACCTCATCTACCGTCACATAACACAGCGGCTCGGCTGCACGGGGATATGTCTCGCTCTTGCCATGCGTCATACCCATGCCACCACCGATCAACACCGTAAAACCACTCAAGCGCTCATCTTTTGAACCAGGCTCACCCTCCAGGCATGCTACCAGGCCAACGTCCTGGGTATAGACGTCGATACAGTTATCGCCGGGGAAGGCCACACCAATTTTGAATTTGCGCGGCAGGTAGCTCGGACCATAGATTGGCTCAACCTCTTCCTCCTGCTGGACCGTCTCAACCTGTTCGCCATCGATCCAAATCTCGTGGTACGCCCGACTGCGCGGGGCCAGGTGCATGGCCAGTTGATGGGCGATCTCATGCACTCTGGCGTGAGCGCGGCTGGCAGTGGGCGCGGGACAGGCCATGACGTTGCGATTCACATCGCCACAGGCCGCCAGGGTCGAGAGCAGGGCCGCGTTGATCTCGCGGATCGTCGCGTGCAGGTCGCCTTTCAGCACACCGTGCAACTGAATGCCCTGGCGCGTTGTAATGCGCAACGTCCCACTGGCATACCGTCCGGCCAGCTCGTCTTCGGCTAAGTATTGGTCAGCAGTCAGCACGCCGCCGGGGATGCGCGAACGTACCATAAATTGATAGGCTTTCTCCTCGCCCGCCGCTTTGCGCGTCGAACGCTGGTCGCGGTTCTCCTGCTGGTAGGTACCATGAAACTTCAATAGCTGGATCTGCTCTTCAGAGAAACGCGTGCCCCCTTGCTGTAACTCCTCAACGATCTGGCCACGCAAACGCCTGCTCCCCTGTTTGATCCGCTCTGTCTTGCTGCCTCCGCCCGCACCCAGGTGAAGCAAGTTATGCTCCTGATTTTCAGCCATCGCTCTTCGCTCCTTCTTTTGCTTGCTCTGCCGTTCTTTAACGCAAAAACGTCCCACAACTTGCGCAAATCGCTCTGCACAAGCCTCTTGCATCGCTGCACTCATCTCACCTGGAAAAACAGTGATCTGGCCACTATCTGGCATACTGGCCACGAGACGACGGTGTCCCCTGTTTCCTGCTATATACTCGCATCTACTACTGGTGCAGATACGTATAATTGACAAAATAGATCAACAAACATAACTACCTTCTCTTTTACTATACGGAGAAGCCCCTCACGCTGTCAATCTCTGGCTCATTTTTCAGCAAAATTGTTATGAATAGGGAAATAATCCTCACGAATGGGCATGAAAAAAACTGCTAATCAAGTGGGTAAGAGTGTGGATAAAGATCCGGCAAAACCAGCATGAGGGGCGGTCAGGTGCAATCAAGCATCTTTTTGGGGGTGGACTTCTCTTCCTGAGAGGGAATCATCCAACAAAAGCCATGCGGTTGTATTTATCTTGCAAAGAAACGCTTTTCATTGCATACTTCTATGTATTAATGTGATTGAAGTTGAAGGAAATATCGCATGAATATGCCTGATCCCACTTATGTGCTGAGCAACTGGCCAATTCCAGCGCCTTTCACCCTTGCGCCCCTGGCGGGGGGTACCAATAATCAAAGCTGGTCGGTCAAGGCGGGGGACGAGTCCCTGTATGTTCTGCGCCTCATCTCTGGCACTGCTGATCTCCCACGTTTGCGGTATGAGAACGCGCTGCTGGCTGCGTTACAGAGTAAATCCCTGCCGTTTGCTCTACCACGCCCCCTACAAGCGTTGGAAGGGGAGAGCTTTGTGCTCGTTGAGCAAGATAAGATGGAGCTGGCAGTTGCCGTTCTCATGCCTTTTCTCCCAGGCAGTATTCCAGAACGCAACGCCGCGAATATCACCCTGGCTGGCGTGGCACTCGCTCAACTGGATACGGCGCTGGCAAGCATTGAGGCTTCTTCACTTCCCACCCGTTCGCAAGAAGCGCATTTCCAGTATGGCGATCTGGCTCATTGCCATCCCCTGGTACCAGACCCACTGGCCGCCGCCGAACACTTGCTGGCACCAGAATTGGCCAGGCCACTCTGCGCCATTTTTGCACAATCTCTGCAAGATTGGGAGACGCTCTCAGCGCAACATCTTCCCCAACAATTGCTTCATCGAGACTACGGCCCCGGCAACGTCCTGGCCGAGCAAGAACACATAAGCGCCGTGCTGGATTTTGAATTCGCGGGCATGGATCGACGGATCTTCGACCTGTGTGTAGCCCTTAGCTGGTGGCCCGTCCGTTTGATGAGGACCGGACGCGAGTGGGATCTGATCGATGCCTTTGGACGGGCATACACAGCCTCGTTCCCGCTGATGGAAGAGGAATTGCTGGCCCTGCCTGTCGCTCTGCGTATGCGCGACACCACATCGCTGGTCTATCGCATGGGGCGCTACCTGGCTGGCCTGGAAACTATGCAAACAGTGCAGGAGCGCGCCCAGCATTCACTCTGGCGCGAAACATGGTTGCTAGCCAACCGTGAGAGACTGGTGCAGCATGTGATGGCGTGGCAACCACCTCCAGAGCGGTAGCTTTTCATACTGCATATATTCAGGCATGCCTGCTCAAAATAGTGGTTGAGTGGTAGTTCAGAATGCCTCCGTTGCCACTGACCAGAACCAGGTCATGTTTCTCAACCTGGCGTTCACCACCCTGGCCACGGGCCTGCACGATCCCTTCAGAGAGCGGCGTGAAACCCCACATATAATATGCTGAGAGTTCTCCACCGCCCGTATTGGTGGGGAGCAAGCCACCTGGACCGAGCTTGCCATCTTCCACAAAGGCGCCGCCCTCGCCTTTGGCACAGAAACCGTAGTCTTCCAGCGTCACTAGAACGGTATAGGTGTAGCAATCATAGAGTTCGAGGATATCAATGTCTGTGCGCTCAATCCCTGCCATAGATAGGGCAATCGCTCCCGACTGTTTCGCGCCGGTACAAATGCCTGGCTCGCGATCCGCGCGGCCAGTGCCCCCTGGCGCACCTTGCCCCAACCCCAGGATATAGACTGGTGGCTGCTTCAGATTGCTTGCACGTTCCGCAGAAGTGACAATCACAGCAATGCCGCCGTTAGAAACCAGGCAGCAATCAAATAGATGCAGCGGTTCCACAATATAACGCGACTGTTGATGCTCTTGCAGCGTTAAGGGCTTACGCATCTGTGCCCAGGGGTTCATCAGCGCCCATTTGCGCTGCGCAACCGCGATAGCTCCTAATTGTTCACTGGTCGTGCCAAAAAGATGCATGTGACGCTGCGCCGCCAGCGCGTACCCTGTATTTGCACCGTAATAGCCGTAAGCTGAAAGTAAACTGCTCATGCTGTTGAGACGCCGACCTGAGCCACCATACGAAGCGCCCGCGCCTTTGTCGGGTTTGAGGGGATCATCGGCGTACACCAGGACCACTGTGCTGGCCAGACCATTTTCAATAGCCATCGCAGCGTATTGAAGCATCGTTCCGGCTGTCGAACCATACGCATTCATGACATTGAGCAGTGAGAGATTTTCCAGCCCCAACGTCATCTGGAGTTGTATACCCATTTCAGGCGAGATGTTCGCGTTGATGAGCAGGCCGTCGATGTCTGGCTTATGCAGACCTGCATCATTGAGGGCCAATTGAACAGCTTCTATAGCGAAATCGGTGGCGCTCTGCCCGTATATTTTGCCCATCGCGGTCACGCCGAGGCCAACAATGGCGCATTTCCCTTTAACACTCATGCTACGGATGGCTCCTCTCAGTTCGAGACGCGCTCTCGCCCACTTTCGCGTTCAGCAGGCCTGAATTTCGGCAAAGAGATCTCGTTCGTGATGTCCTCAAACGTGACTTCCAGGACCATCCCGATACGTAGCTCTGCATTTGAGCACCCGACAATCGTGCTGATAATACGTAGCCCCTCCTCCAGATCCACTTCGGCAATGTTGTAGGGAACCTCAGAGGCAAAACCTGGGTGGTAGACCTGGTGCATGAGAGCAAAAGAGTAGAGTGTCCCTTTCCCGCATGCTTGCACCCAGGCCAGATCTGCGCTCAAGCATGCAGGGCAGCGGGATTTTACCGGCCATGTCGCGGTCCCACATACCAGGCAGCGCTGGATCATCAGTTTGTGCTCTTTAGCCCCAACAAAAAAAGGCATCGAGGCCCCATCCGGGATAGGGATCGGCTTCTTATACTCGCTGGCTTCCGCCATAACATCTTTCTCCGTTGCTCTTCTTAAATGCAGATTTTTACATTTGTCCCAGACGTTTAAGGGTGACATCACATTCATCTTTGATTGTCTGAAACACTTCTGCTGCTGGACGCACCTGATTGAACATACCAACCGCCTGCCCCACAAAATAATTGATGAGGGTTTTGCCTCCCTCTCCTCCCTGGCTGGCATCTTGTTGAATGCTGCGTTGCGCATGCGCGATTGCAACGCTTTGCAACGGCATTGGCAGCGGTTTGGGGTTAGTCGGCTCTTCCCAGGCATCGGTCCAGCCGGAGATGAGTTGGCGCGCTGGTTTGCCGGTGGAAGCGCGCGAACGCAACGTATCGCTGGAACTCGCCTGGAGAAATTTCTCCTTCACAACGGGATGAGTCTCGGCCTCCTCAGTCATCAGCCAGACCGAGCCAGTCCAAACACCCTGTGCTCCCAGCGCCAGGGCAGCCGCCATTTGTCGACCACTTGCAATGCCACCAGCAGTGATAACAGGCAATGGCGCCACCGCGTCAACCACCTGTGGGGTAAGCACCATACTGGCGATCTCACCTGTATGTCCACCTGCCTCAAACCCCTGCGCAATGATAAGATCCACGCCAGCGTCTTTTTGCCGGGTGGCATGCTTGACCGTCCCGACGAGAGCGCCCACACGTACACCCTGTTGGTGCGCGCGCTCAATAATGTAGGCCGGGGGCACACCAAGCGCGTTGACGATAAGTTTTACAGGGTACGCGAGGGCAATATCAACCAGTTGTTTGCCGCGTTGTTCGGACATGCTGGCTAGACCAGCCCCGCCTCTGGAGGTAAGTGCAGGTTGCTTTGGCACATGATAGTCCTCCAAAAGTGTATCCAGGAAATCACGGTGTCCCTGCGGGATACGCTTCTGAAGTTCTTCAAGTGAGAATCCACCTTCTTCGCGCCCAACATATTTCTCCGGGATAATCAGATCGACGCCAAACGAGCGGCCTGCGCACTCACGACTGAGCATCTGTAACGCCTGATCGAGTTGTTCCGCCCCCATCGCGGCAGCTCCCAGCACACCAAAGCCGCCCGCTTTGCTGACCGCCGCAACCACCGCCGGGCTGTGACTGAAAGCAAAAATCGGCGTGTCAATCTCGTACATATCGCATAAAGTATTGTGCATAGTGGATCTCCTTTCCCATGTGCTAAGCACGTTTCTCTGGGAGTGTTGGCTTGCGGCGAGGCAACGCCACGACAACGCTTCCAGGGCCAACCGAAATGCCTTTAGAATGTTCAGACCAGATTTCCAGATCGGCGAGTGCCTCGCCATTCTCTTGCCACTTGCGCTTGACCTTTCCTCTTGTGATGACAGTCTCGCCTACAGTGTTAAAGATCTTCATGCGAAAACCTTTCAGGCTCTTCATGACTCCACCCAAACCGATAAACTCGCGTACAGTGCGCTCCCACATTCCCTGCAAGAAGATATTATTAGCGTACATTTCTGGCGCGCCCGTTTTTTGCGCATAATCAGTGTTATGATGGATTGAGTTGAAATCGCGGTTCGCCCCTGCCTCGACGACCAGTCGATAAACGCTCAGTGGAAACTCGACTGCTGGAACTTCGTCGCCCTCGGAAACATCTTCCCAATAACGTTGGGTAGACCAATCCATACTTTTTCCTCTCTCGCGCATACATGGGCTACTATGATACCGCTCAGTCTTGTTGTTCCTGAATAGCATTGCTGGCGTGAGGATCATACTGGTACATACTGATGCGCGTCCGAGCGACCAGTTCCTCACGCTGATTGAGAATCTCTGATTCCCAGACAAGGAAAGCGCCGCGCCCAACGCTCGTTTCTTTAGGTATACACGAGAGAAGTTTGCGCCCTCGTGTACGCACTCTATCTCCAACCACAACAGACCGCAAGTAATCGATCTCGATATCGGTTGCAAAGAAGCCAGGTGAGTCAGGTACGATTTTCTGCATTGCCTTATTATTGGACGCGGCAACAGGGCTATATGCTGGCTGTGCATTGCGCTCCGCGCTGGTCCAGACCTGCCGACCAGGGCGCCAGAGTGGAGGAAGCGCCAAACTCATCAGGCTACTGTACGGAGCGAGAATACCGCTATATCCATACTGTTCCGCCACGCTTTTATCGTAATGCAGAGGGCAGTCAAATTCAAGAGGTTCGAGGAAACGGCGAATAAAACCCTTTTCGACCTCATCAGCTCCCCATACTTCTTCGTCATCTCCAAAATCTGTACCGACAGCATCAATAACGGGTTGCCAGGCAGCTTCCCAATCGTCGTCCATCGAAAAATATGCTCCTTTGCCGCTTTTTTCTGCGTGTGCACTTATGCAGGGCATACTCACTTCCATGTTTTGGCAGTATGCGATGCTGCAATGTACTCAGCACTATAACGAAGCATATCACATCTTCACGTCTAGCCTACACCCCTACCCTCGGCCTGTACTGAATCGCTTCAGCGATATGATTAGCCTGGATCAGCTCGCTCTCGGCAAGGTCGGCAATGGTGCGGGCCAATTTGAGAACGCGATGATAGGCGCGAGCGGAGAGATGCAATTGTTGCGTTGCGGCCTTGAGCAACTTCTCGCCGGGGGCATCGACGATACAGAAGTCGCGCACCTCGGCTGGCCCCATCTCGGCGTTGCAGGTCAGTTTGGTGCCGGTTAGACGTTGCAACTGGCGTTCGCGGGCTGCCTGCACGCGCGCGCGCACGGTCGCGGAATCTTCGGCCTTGCGTTTATCGGCCAGCTTCTCATAGTCGATGCGCGGCACCTCCACATGGATGTCGATGCGGTCCAGCAGCGGGCCGCTGATACGCTTCTGGTAGCGCATAATCGCACTGGACGTGCAGCTGCATTCCCGCACGGGGTCGCCATAGTACCCGCACGGGCAGGGATTCATCGCGGCAACCAGCATAAAGTTCGCCGGGTAGGTAATGGTACCCTGGGCTCGTGAAATTGTCACCGTCTTATCCTCCAAAGGCTGACGCAGCACCTCCAGCACGTTCTGCCCAAATTCGGGCAGTTCGTCGAGAAAGAGCACGCCGCGATGGGAGAGGCTGATCTCGCCAGGGCGCGGCATGCGTCCGCCGCCGACCAACCCGGCATGGCTAATAGTGTGATGGGGTGCGCGAAAGGGACGCTGCACGATCAGAGGCTTGTCCGACGGCAGCATACCGCTGACGCTGTAGATCTTCGTGACCTCTAAAGCCTCATCAATGACCATGCGCGGCAGAATCGAGGGGGTCGAGCGCGCCAGCAGGGTCTTGCCCGATCCCGGCGGTCCGCTCATTAAAAGATTGTGTCCACCACTCGCCGCAACCTCCAGCGCGCGTTTGACGTGTTCCTGACCACGCACCGCCGCCATATCCTGACCACACAGCAGCAGTTCGGCGTCCTCCAGTACACGTGTATCCGGCACATACGGCTCGATACGCCGCTCGCCGTTGAGGTGCGCAATCAACTGGCTCAACGTCTCTACCGGATAAATAGTCGTGCCCTGAACCAGCGCCGCCTCCATAGCGTCCGCGGCAGGTACAAAGACCTCGCCGACCTGCTTCTCACTGGCCAGCGCAACCATCGGCAAAATGCCGTTCGTATGGCGTAGCGCACCATCCAGGGAGAGTTCACCCAGGAAAAGCATCTTACCCACCGCTTGCTCATCCAGTGTGATCTGCTGCGAGGCCAGCAATATTCCCACGGCTATAGGAAGGTCATAAGCCGGCCCTTCTTTGCGCAAATCAGCGGGCGCGAGGTTAACGATGACACGTTTAAAGGGAAAGAGGCAGCCGCTATTCTTGATCGCTGAGCGGACACGTTCGCGAGATTCGTTCACAGCGGTATCGGGCAGTCCGACAATTTGAAAGAGTTGTAGGCCATTGGAGATATCGAGTTCCACTTCTACCAACGCCCCCTCTAAACCGATCACCGCACAACTTTGCACTTTTGACAGCATATTCCATTCCTTTGCTTCAACCACTACCTATCAGATGTGTTCCGCCGCTATTATGCCTGAACTGTTTCAAAAATGCAAGCCATTCTATATAATAGTAGAAAAGTCATGGAGCAGTAACTCATGAATATGTGCAGGCAGGGAATTATCCTCGATGTTACACATGATCCTGAACAATGCACACAGAAATAGGCCATATTTTTCAACGAACACGAAAGAGGAGATTATACTATGTCTGAACAACAGCAAACATCGACGCCATTGGCAGCGCGCCCTACGCCTGTCGTGACTGGCTTTCTCTTGCGCCTGGATGGTGCTGAACCGCGTCTCTGCCTGGTGAGGCGTAGCCAGCGCGTGGGCAGTTATCACGCGCATTGGGCTGGCATCAGCGGCTTCATCGAAGAGGGCGTCTCGCCAGAAGAGCAGATGTACACGGAAATCCGCGAAGAGACAGGCTTGCAAAAGGAACAGGTGCGCCTGCTCAAACGCGGTGAGGTAGTTGAGCACCTCGACAAAGCGCTGGGTCGGCGCTGGCTGGTCCATCCCTTTCTGGTCGAGGTGCTGGCTCCCGAAGCGCTCCGGCTGGACTGGGAAGCCGAGGAGATGCGTTGGATTGCCCCCACCAACCTCACCAGTTATGAAACGGTGCCCAAATTGCATGAGGCGTTTCTCTCCGCTGAACATGGCGAACAATTATAGATAGTAAAGGACATGAAATATGATGGGTTTGCATATTCGGCCTTTCTCTCCCAATGATATGGAAGGTATGGTTCAATTATCATTGTTAGCGTGGAAACCTGTTTATCAATCATTCCAGCAAGTACTGGGTACCAAAATCTATGTACTTCTTTTTCCAGATTGGAAAGAGACCCAGAGAACAATCGTTGAGAAGATTTGTAGAGAGCACGAGAAAACGCTTGTTTGGGTTGCAGAAGTGCATGGGATAATTACCGGATTTATAGTCTATACCTTATGGGGAGCAGTTTCACAAGCACTTTCATGCCGATGCCCATGCTTCGCATCAAGGACTCCATGCCATGGCAAAATCTGCTTATATTTTCACGTCATTTACCAAATTTTTGGGTAATTTGCTCAATTGTGGTCGCGCGTTGCCTGATCTCCTCGCCGCTCAGTGGACCCTGCTCGCTGATGAGCGTGGTAATCAGGTCAGCGGGCGTATAGTCGAAGTAGAAATTGCGCACAGCCACGCCTGGGGGCGGCTGTGACCAGACCTCCTGGGGCGCTTGTTCCTCCAACAAGGCCAGATCTCCTGACCACGGATGCGGCGCAATTTTCAGCGTCTCTGCCAGCACATAGAAGGGAACGCCGTGGCCACGAGCAGCTCTGGCCAGCAACGCTGTCCCCGCCTTGTTTAAGATGCTGCCATCGGCCAGAATGCTATCCGCGCCAACCACCACGGCCTGGCAGTCGGATAGGAAGATATCGGCCTGGGCATCGGTAATCAGGGTCAGTGCAACAGATTGTCGGCTCCACGTTTCAGCAGCGGTGCGCCCCTCGTACAGTGGACGCCCTTCCAGTACGATGATATGATCTACCGCTGGCATACAGCCGTTCACGACCTCCAGCACGGTCCCTGAGAGGCTATGAGTGAGGATGGTTCCATGCAAAAGTGGACGGGCGAAGGTGGTGATATGCGCGACGCTCTGGTCGTATTCTCGCAACAGTTGTTCAGCAGCGCGCGCGGCACCAACGGACCCACCTGGAGCAGCCAGGATACGTCCCACAGCCCCCGCCAAAGCAGCCATCGCCGGACGCGCGTGCGCCAGCTCACGCCCCGCCTGCTGAAGTTGTCGAAGCTGCTCTTCCGCTGAAAGATCAGGCTGCCCGGCGAGATCACGCAGCAATTCAATCGTCGAGCGCACCAGCCAGCGCGAACCATGCTCGTGATCGTCACGAATACGCGCAATACGAGCGGCGAGATTTTCCATAGAACCTTTTCCTCCATTGAATGTTCTCCTCACAAAAAGTTGTCACAAAGACAAGAGACGTACGAGTCCTCTATAGGATCTCTTGACCACTGTACAACTCTGCTCCAAACGCAGAGAAGCCTGCTCGTGACACGATGATGGTCCACATTGAGGATACTGCAACCACACCCATAGTATGCCAGATCGGAGAAGAGTGTTTCATGCTGTACTTCACGAGCAAGGGATCAGCATAGCATTCCCAGCCATGCTGATCCCTTGCAGATTGACCTTACTCGATAACGCCCAGACATTGGCCAGCGCCAACGGTGCAACCGCCCTCGCGAATGGCAAAGGTCACGCCTTCTTCCATCGCGACAGGCTGCTGCAACTCTACGATCATCTCAACGGTATCGCCCGGTATAACCATCTCCATCCCCTTCGGTAGCCTGATCGTTCCCGTCACATCGGTGGTACGCACGTAGAACTGTGGCTGATAGCCGCTGAAGAAGGGCTTGTGACGGCCACCCTCTTCTTTGGAGAGCACATAGACCTGTGCCTTGAAGGTCGCGTGTGGCTTGATCGAGCCTGGCTTCGCCAGCACCTGGCCACGCTCGATCTCGGTATGCGCCACGCCGCGCAGGAGACAGCCAAGATTGTCGCCCGCGATCCCACCTTGAGCGAGCGTCTGATGGAACATTTCAAGCCCGGTAACGACCACGTTCCGGCCCTTCTCTTTCATCCCGACGATCTCTATTCCTTCGCCCACGCGAATGGTACCACGCTCGACCAGCCCGGTGGCAACGGTTCCACGACCCGGTACGCTGTAGACATTTTCCACATACATGAGGAAAGGCTTATCCAGCGCGCGGGTGGGCGTGGGGATCGCAGTATCCACCGCGTCCAGCAAGGCCCAGATGCACGCGGCCTGTGGATCATTGCGTGATAGATCCCCTTTGCTTTCCAGAGTTTTGAGAGCCGAACCACGAATGATGAGCACCTCGTCACCCGGAAAACCGTGCCCGGAGAGCAGCTCGCGTACTTCCAGTTCAACCAATTCAAGCAGTTCCTCATCCTCCATCAGATCGACTTTGTTGAGGAAAACCACCATCGCCGGTACGTTCACCTGCCGGGCCAGGAGAACATGCTCACGCGTCTGGGGCATCGGGCCGTCGGGCGCGCTCACCACCAGAATCGCACCGTCCATCTGAGCCGCGCCGGTAATCATGTTCTTGATATAATCGGCGTGTCCAGGACAATCCACGTGCGCGTAATGACGCTGCTCGGTCTGGTACTCCAGATGTGCAATCGCGATGGTAATGCCCCGTTCGCGCTCTTCAGGCGCATTGTCGATCTGGTCAAAGGCCGTGTAGCTGGCAAGCTGAGCCGAGGCCAGCACTTTGGTGATCGCTGCCGTCAGGGTGGTCTTGCCGTGGTCAATATGTCCAATTGTTCCGATGTTCACGTGCTGCTTGGTCCGCTCGAATATCCGCTTTGCCATGTTTTCTTTGGCTCCTTCCTGCCATAATGGTGTGGGAATAAAACAGTAATGGTTTTATCTAATACCTATCGCTCGCACATAAGAGGAGCGATCACCAATCAGAAGCTCGTGGGAAGGTATGAGGAAACGCGCAACACAGCGTATGCGTGCAATAGCGCAGTCTGGCAGCATGTACAGCCAGGCTGGAAATTATTACAAAAAAACACTGGTACCCGTAATGGGAGTCGAACCCATCATCTCAGTCCGCAAAAGACCGCGCGCTCCCCGCTGCGCTCCACGGGTAAATGGTACCCACCACCTGTCTTCATGGTTCGGTATCAGGTGAGGAGTGACAGCCGCACGTCTCCAGGCCACCATTCACGAAAATCAGCTCCGTTGTTCATGTGCTAGCATTATGACCGCCGGGACACATCTCTGCCTGGAGCTATGGGCTCGCTTCACTTCTCTTGCTGACAAAATAACATATGATTTGTTTTTTGTCAAGTTTTTAAGGGGAGATTCTCAGTAAATTGAAAATCTGGGAGAATTAGGACATCTTCTCACCGCTTTTTGTGCTAGTCTGTGAGCAAAGAAGCAAAAAGGAGTACACTCTCTCATGACTGAAGGCAACTTCACGCTCACGACGTTCTACACCTCCTGGAAAGCGTACCAGGATCATATCAAGGGGGCGATTGCGCCCCTCACCACCGAACAGCTTGAGTTGCGCGCTGCACCGCACCTGCGCTCCATTGGCGAGCTAGTCCTGCATATTGTCGCCTGTCGTGCCTACTGGTTCACCGAGTTTCTGGGCGAAGATGGCGGCGAGGAGATGAAGGGATATGCGAGTTGGAACGAGGTTGCGCTCTCGCTGGGGGCACCCATCCCACCCGCCACTGAACTGGTCCAGGGCCTTGATCACACCTGGCAATTCCTGGCGGATTGTCTGGCCCGTTGGAGTCCCGACGAGATGCGACAAACATTCCCCGACGAATGGGACGGCAAACCTGTCGACGTGTCGCGCGCCTGGGTGGTTTGGCATGTGCTGGAGCATGACCTGCACCACGGCGGCGAGCTCTCGCTCACCCTCGGTATGCACAGGCTCCCGGCGGATTTCCCCGGCTAAAGCCGGGGAAGGACTCAACCTGGAGAGGGAGATAGGGCCTCATTTCACTTTTACTCTCGCCAGACCCGGCACGATAGCGGCGATCAGCAGTGTCACAAGCACGCAGGCCACGCCGCCGCTGACCACGGAGACCATTGGTGAAAAGAGGCCGCCGACGAGTCCGGATTCAAATTGACCGAGCATGGGTCCGCCGATCACAAACATAGCGTTCACCGAGCTGATACGCCCACGGAATTCGTCGGGCGTGGTCATCTGAACAATCAGGCCGCGCAGGATCATGCTGACCATGTCCGCGGCTCCCGCACCAGCCAGGAAGAGCACACCGAGCCAGAGCGGGCTAGGCCAGAAGCCAAAAGCCGTGATGCACAGTCCCCAGATGACAATGGCCAGCGTCACCCCCAGACCCTGGCGTTTGATGCGCGCAAACAGCCCGGTAAATGGAGCCAGCGCCACCGCGCCAATAGAGGTCGCGGCGAGCAATATGCCAAGACCCTGTGGGCCAATATGCATGATATCCTGAGCGTAGACCGGGAGCAGGGCACGCGGCGAGCCGAAGAAATTGGCGCAGAAGTCCAGGGTGAGCACCGCCAGAATAATTGGATGATCGCGCAAAAAGCTCATGCCGGCGAAGAGCGCGCCAAAGCCTGCCTGGGCGCGTTTCTCCAGCGGCACGCGTGGCACGACCATCAGGAAGAGCGAACCAACGACCACGAGATAGGAGATCACGTCAAACCAGTAAGTGTTGGCCAGACCCAGCCACGCAATAGCAAAGCCGCCCGCAGTGGGACCGACGATAAATGTCAGTTGCATCATAGCCGAGTTGAGCGAGAGTGCATCCGCCATCTGTTCACGCGGGACCAGGGTGGGAACAATCGCCTGGCGCGTGGGAAAATCGAAGGACGAGACGGTTGCGCTCAAAAGAATCACGATATAAATAATCGCCAGATTGATGACATGCAAAATAGTGCAAATAGCGAGGATCGTGGAAAAACACATCATAATCAGATTGACGACCATGAGCATCTTGCGCCGGTCCAGCACATCGGCCAGCACGCCTCCCACCAGCGAGAAGAGCAGGCGCGGAATAGCCTGCATCAGACCGATCACGCCGAGCGCCACCGCCGAATGCGTCAGGAGGTAGACCTGCCAGGCCACAGCCACCACCTGCATTTGCGTCCCCCCCGACGAGATCAACTGTCCCCAAAAAAGCAGCAAGTAATCACGGTTGCGCAAGACGCTCCAGGGTCCAAGCGCGCGTTTGGGGATAGCCATGACCTCTTCTGATGAGGTACGATGTGCATCTGGCGCGGCAACCAGCGGTTTTTGTGGTTCAATTTTCATACATATACTCTACTTGAATATGTCCAGCGGCACGCGGTATTTCTGGGTGCCATTACGCCAGGCATAGATAAATTATTTTTTATAAGTATAGCATCTTTTGTTAGCAAAGAGGAAATGGCAAGTCAGGCCGTTGACGGTGAAGGCAGTACAATAACTTCCTGACCAGGATTGAGAGTAATATGCAAATCATCTGCGCTGGTTACCAGCGCGTTGTTGACGAAGATTCTAACATGGCTACGCACCCGGCCATCAGGGGTACACAAACGTTCCCAGATGGCGGGATGCTGACGCGCCAGTTCTGACAGCAACTCCTCCAGTGTGGTGGCCTCCAGGATAATCTGACTTTTGCCACCACTATAGGCGCTCAGCGTTGAGGGAAGGCGCAACGTTACGGACCCTTTTTTTGGCTCATGCATGCTCACGAATCGTCTCCAGCCGCGTCTATGCTTGATTGAATTGACTACGCTTGCCTAGAAGTATACCCCTTCTTCCGCATGCTGGCAAGGTGTGTATTCAGCCGTTCATCCAGGAAAAAAGAGAGGGTCAGACCAGGCTTAAGCACGCCCCTCGGCCTTCTTGCTTATCATATGCCTTCTCGTCGGTGTCTCGATACAGTCATTTTATCTTATCGACCTATCCCGTGTCCTGGTCCCCGCATTATACTTCTCCCCTTCCAGAAAACCAGGATAAGATCAAACAGACCGATCAGCATACACAATCCTCCCACCCATACCAACACTGTTAGGGCTTCTGACCCGCCTGCTGACCCGTTATCAACACGAGCATCCTGTGGATCATTTGGATGATATTTCACAGGGACTACCTCCCCGTCATGACATGAACTGGAATTATCTGATGACTGAAATGTAATCTGCTGATCTTTTTGCGTAGTCAAGCGGATTGTAACAAAGTAATCACCCTTCTCATCAACATCACAGGAGACAATGGTTCCATTCGCAGAGACTGTCCCAAACCGAAACACCGCTTGATCTATGAGAATAGATATAGCAATAAGCGCAAATAGCATACCAAACAACACAAAGCAACACCCGCCTATCGACGCCTCCTTGTCCTTCCCCACGCGCGTATTCGTAGACATTTCACAGGGTCCCCCGTTCTTTCTCCTTACTTGCTCGCTGTATACGATTTTTGGCTATTTGATTGTGTAAAATGACTGCTCTGCTGGATCATTTAGTCAGGCTAATTCCTACTCCAATGTTTCACATAACAAGTTTTTCTATCAAAATATATGTGATACCTGAAATGCGCTATTCCTTGCGGCTGGTAGCAATACCCCAGATAAGCTAGTTATTATTATTATATAATAGAAAATTGATAAGAATCAATGAAGGGTGAGAATTTATGGACACCACATCTCTTCTCGTTCGACCTCCACTCTCTCCAGATGAATTGGCAGAGCATATCAACGGGTCTGTGCAGGTTGATCAGTCTTTTTCGCCTGATCCTTTGCCAGAGGACGCCGCAGCCCGGCGGTTACACAGGCTGACAACTTTTCCCGGCTATCGCCAGGAGCAGGTACGTAGCGCGTATCGAGGTGATGAGCAGCTTGGCGGCTACAGGATCTTCGAACGCCTGTTACGCGTGGGAGATGCACGGCTTGCCACTGGCTGTATTGGAGGCGTCTATACGCGCGCGGAAGTGCGTAACCAGGGCGTGGCGACTGCCCTTATGCACGATGCAATTGCCTATGCGCAGGCACACGCTTACGCCTTCTTGCTCCTCGATGGCATTCCGAAGTTTTATCATCGCTACGGCTTCTGCGATGTCTATGATCTGTCCGCACAAGAGCTTGATCGCCAGGCTGTTCTGGCGCTGCCTGAGAGTCCTTATACGGTGCGCCCGGCGACGCTGGACGATGCAGCAAGCCTGCTCGCGCTTTATGAGCATCACTTTGGACCCTACACCGGCAGTTTTGCGCGTTCGATTGAGCAGCAGATCCATTGGTTGCAGCATCTTGCGCCAGAAAAGCTCTGGCTGGCATGCGATCCTGCTGGTCAGGTACGGGGATATCTCTCTCTCGCTGTGACTCAGGCGCGAGGCCCTTTCTATTTAGCCGGAACCCGGCTATGGGAAATATCGGTGAATGATTGGCCTGCGGCAGTGGCCTTGCTGCACTACCACACCCGGTTGGTGGAACGTCAGCCCGCTTCAGCGCCTTTCCTGTATAGCGTGCCACCGACATCCCCTCTGGCGCACTGGATGGCGGAAAATCTGGAAGTGGTCGATATTTCCAACTGGGACAGCCCGATCTTTGGTTGGGCAGTGCGCGAGCAGACCTTTCATCATCGGGACGCGGGCTGGATGGCTCGCCTGGTCAGCCTGCCCGCGTTGACGCGAGCGATGTTGCCCGCGTGGCAGATCCGCTGGCAACGTTCACTGGCGCGCTGGTCGGGCGATATCGCTCTGATGGTGGGCGATGAGACGTTCGCGCTCCGTCTGGCAGGCGCGGATCTCCAATTGCTGGAGACGCCGGGCAACTCTGCGCATACGCTCTCGCTGACGCCACAAGCCTTTACGCAGGTCGTGTTTGGCTATACTCCCATCGCCAGAGTGATGCAGTTGGGTGAGCATACGCTGCCCGACGACCTCGCACACGTGCTCACGATTCTCTTTCCCACGGGACAGAGCTGGATACCAGCATCAGACTGGTTTTAGGAAAGGAGTATCTGCACATCGCCACACTCCTCGCACACGCCGACCAGCAAGCCCGACTCTATACGCGCATGCTGCAAGGGGCGAGCGCAATAGCAGACGTAGCCGCGCGGACGAGCCGGGTTGCCCAGCACAAGCGCATGTGGCGGCACATCGCGCGTCACAACCGAGCCGGCCCCAACCAGGGCAAAGACCCCAATGGTAATGCCGCAACGAATCACCGAGCCAGCACCAAGCGAAGCCCCGTACTGCACCAGGGTCCGTGTAATCGTCCAGTCAGCCGCGCTTTTGAGCTGACCCTGCGGTGTGATCGCGCGTGGAAACAGGTCGTTGGTGAAGCAGACATGCGGCCCTACGAAAACGCCATCCTCCAGGGTCACGCCCTCGAAGACAGAAACATGATTCTGAATTTTCACATTGGAGCCAATCTTCACATGGGCATCGATGTAGACCCCTTTGCCAATGTTGCAATGTTCACCTAACACCGCGTGCTCGCGTACCTGCGCCTGGCGCCAGATACGCGTTCCCCCACCAATGGCTGCCTCCGGCGAAACCTCCGCCGTTGAATGGATGTACACCTCTGCATTATTCATATATAGTCTGCCTTTCAATTTCTTTGGTATACTCAAACATGGAAAGCTCTGAGACACAAAAGATACGTCGCGTAGTATGAATGCACGCGCCATGCAACTAGATATATCATATCGACATGGTCGCACGCTACTCTCACACGAGGCACTTTCACTCTTTTCACGAGCAGATTTTTGAATATGTACCCAGGCGCCAACATCAAAACAGGTTCGCAACCTCGCTCGCAACCATCTTCCCAGGTGAGACAGCCTATTATAACCGATAGGATTGGTTTCTTTGGAAGGGGCTTTGATGAATCTGGTTGCTTTCTCGATACGAACAAAAGGTGCACACAATTTTGCCCGACGTCTGCGCACGGTTTTTACACGCTTTGGCTTCTCGGATAGTGTGACGCGGCGCGCGCTCTTTGCGCTGCTCCTGGCGCTCCAGCCATATCAGACAGCGCCGACGTTTTTCATTCCGGCGGTTGTGCTCAATCGCCACCCCAGGCTGATCGCTGAGCTTGCCCGGCGCGGCGCGGAAATCGGGATTCATGGCCATGTGCATAACGATTATCGCACCCTGAGCGCTACCCAGCAATACGCACAAACGCAGCAGGCCATTGAGATTTTCAACCGGACCAGCATCAATTATGCCGGTTTTCGCAATCCCTATCTGGGCTGGAATGAAGAATCGCTGGAGGTGTTTCGCCAGCTCGGTTTCGGCTATGAAAGCAATGAGGCGGTCCTCCATGATGTCGTACCGCTCGCCGATTTTTCGCCGCTGCTGCAAAGTGGCTTTGCGAAATCGCTGGCACTCTTCCAGGCCATCCCCTGCACCGCATATACCCTGCGTCCGCACTTCGAGGGCGATCTTCTGCGCATTCCCACCAGCATTCCTGACGATGAGATGCTCTTTGATCGGCTGCGTATCACCGATCCGCGAGAGGTCGGGCGCATCTGGAGTCAAGTCATGCACCATGTCTACGCTCAGGAAGGGATCTATACGCTGAATATCCATCCTGAACGCGGGCTGCTCTGCAAACCGGCCCTGGAGGGTTTGCTCGCCTGTGCCAGCACTCAGGCGCTACCCGTCTGGATCACACGCCTGCATGAGGTCGCGAGCTGGTGGCGCGAACGGCGCGCCTTCCGTCTCCACGTGACGCGCCTCGACCAGCAGCGCTGGCAGGTAAACGCAACCTGCACGCCACGCGCGACCATCCTGGGACGCCATCTCAGCGTTGAGGGACAAGCAGTCTCTCCCTGGTCAGCCAGAGAGCAGCGTATCGAGACGCGGGAGTGTATCGTACAGGCCAGGCAACTCCCCTGTCTGGCTCTCTCGCTACGCACACCCGCTGAGGTGGCAGAATTTCTGCACGAGCAGGGCTATGGCGTCGTAGCCGCCGTCGCAGAAGAAACGCGGGCTGATTACACCTGCTATCTTGACCTGCCCACTGGCCTGGGTCGGGAGCGCGCAGAGCAGATCCAATTGCGCGGTGAACTGGTCCAGAAAATCGAGTCTCTGGCTACACCGCTGTTGCGTTTTGGACACTGGCCCTCCGGTCAGCACGCGGCACTGGCCATCAGCGGCGATATTGATTCTGTGACCATCCAGGATTTCTTCTTGCGCATCCTTGAGGTAAAGGGGTAGCGGTGTTTTGCGGTTCCCACAGGTGCGTTGTTGAACATATACTCACTCATCTCAATCAAAACACGTTCGCAACGTCTCTCACAACCACCTTGAGAGGGGACATAGCTTATCGTAAGAGAGGGTGATTGGTTAGAAAGATCGTCGATTTGGAGGTTTTTGCGTGAGGTTCATTTCGCCATCAACACACTTCAGTTTCCATAGACGAAAGATTATTATCAGCGTGGCGAGCATGGTGCTCTTGAGCACAATTATCGCCTTCACGGTGTTTGTGACGAATAGGCCCCTCGTGCATCCACAAGCCATTTCTATCGTACCAGCAGGTGTGAAGCTTCCCAGCGATCAGGAGTGCGCTGCCCACGTTCACCAGTCTTCCTGGGAACCGCGCGCAGATAATACAACAGCCAATCATATAGTACCGACACAACAACAAATGGCACAACTGGCTCCCTGGAATGTGGCGATTGGCGTTGATCCAAAGGCCGATGCGCTACGCAAAAGGGTGAGCGGCAACTTTACCGGCACAACCGACGAGATACTCCAATGGATCGCGTGCAAATGGGGCATCGACGCGGATATTGTGCGCGCTGAGGCAGTGGTGGAATCCTCCTGGCATCAAAACCAGCGCGGCGACTACACAACTGATAAAAGTGCCTGCCCTCCGGGTAGCTGGGATGGCAGAGGCTGCTATCAGAGCTATGGCATTCTACAGATAAAATCTCTCTATTATGCAGGCACGTGGCCCATGAGCCGCGATGATACAGCCTTCAGCGCTGACTATACCTATGGCGTAATTCGGACCTGCCTGGATGGATGGACGACGTACTTACACACACATACGCCTTTACCTGGCTACCCGACATATCACACCAACGATATCTGGGGCTGCCTGGGCCGCTGGTATAGCGGGGACTGGTATAGCCAGAGCGCTGTCAACTATATCCAGAAGGTCAAGACAGCTCTGGACGAAAAAGCCTGGCTACAGTCGGGCTTTTAATAATAACAACAGGACATACTGCCCCACACAATGGTGGTTGCATGGAGAAAGTGAAAGAGATGGCAAAAATACAGAAAGTGCTGATGCTGGTGGAGAATGTGCCCGCGCCTGCCGACCGTCGCGTCTGGCCTGAAGCGCTGGTCCTGCGCGATCATGGCTATCAGGTGAGTATCATCAGCCCGAAGGGTGCGACGAACCAGCAAGAGTCGCATATCTGCATCGATGGTATCCACATTTACCGATACCACCTCCCAGCTATCGAGAAGAAGTATATTGGCCATATACTGGAATATAGCGTCGCTCTGCTCATGACCTTTTGCTTGAGCGTGAAAGTGCTCTTCCAGCGCGGCTTTGATGTGGTTCATACTGCCAATCCGCCCGATATCTTCTTCCTCATCGGCTTGTTCTACCGCTTGCTAGGGAAAAAATTCGTCTTTGACCAGCATGATCTCTCGCCAGAGTTATTCCAGGTGATCTTTCAGAAACGCGCCCACTGGCTCTATACAGTGATGCGTTTCTTTGAAAAGTGGAGCTATAAAACGGCCAGTGTGGTAATTACCACCAATGAGTCCCAAAAAAGATTGGCCATTGAACGTGGAGGCTGCCGACCAGAACGCGTCTTTGTGGCCCGCAACGGACCCACCCTGGAAGAATGGCAGCCCCTCCAGCCTGATCCCGCGCTGAAAGGTGACCGACCATTTTTGCTAGGGTATATTGGCCTGATGAGCGTGCAGGATGGCGTCGAGTACACGTTGTACGCGCTCCACGAACTTGTACATAAACGAGGACGACAGGATATCTCGCTGATGCTCATAGGGCGCGGCAGTAGCTTCCCCGCGCTGCAAAAACTTGCTCACGAGCTAGAAATAGATGCATATGCAAACTTCACCGGGCTGGTTCCGCGCGAAGAGGTCCCACGTTACCTGGCGACCATCGATATTGGTCTCATTCCCGATCCACAAAACGGGGTGAACGAATTCAGCACAATGCTCAAAACGATGGATTATATGGCTGCCGGCAAACCTATTCTCGCGTTCGATCTCGCAGAAACGCGCTGTACCGCGCAAGAAGCAGCTCTCTATGCTCAACCAAACCTCGTCGAAGATTTCGCAGACAAGCTCGAGTTGCTCCTGGCTGACGAAGAGTTGCGCGCCAGGATGGGGGACTATGGCCGCCGCCGCGTTGAAGAAGAGTTAAGCTGGGAGCACACCAGCAAAAATCTCGTCCACGCCTATACAGCGCTCTTCGCGCCGATACAGACAGTCGCCCCTTGCGAAAACGTGCCAGTGGTGCCTACAATATCGCATGGGGAAATGTAACTTTTACATCGGTTGCCCAATCTGGAGCTACAAAGAATGGGTGGGTTCGCTCTTCCCGCCGCGCACACCATCGAGCGATTTTCTGCGCATTTATAGCCGCAAGCTGTCCACGGTGGAAGGAAACACGACGTTTTACGCGGTACCAGGGGCAGAAACCATTGCACGCTGGCGGGCTG
>CAXUEY010000082.1:0-26710 GCA_964250225.1 uncultured Ktedonobacteraceae bacterium
CCTTCCTCCACGTTGATCGTGGCAGTCTCGCCGGAAACCTACAACCGACGATAGGGGTTGCGCTCGTTGCGGGACTTAACCCAACACCTCACGGCACGAGCTGACGACAGCCATGCAGCACCTGTGCACAGGCCCCGAAGGGAGTACTATCTCTAGCATGATCCTGTCCATGTCAAATCCTGGTAAGGTTCTTCGCGTCGCATCGAATTAAACCACACGCTCCGCTGCTTGTGCGGGTCCCCGTCAATTCCTTTGAGTTTTAATCTTGCGACCGTACTCCCCAGGCGGACCACTTATCGCGTTGGCTACGAGACTCAGGGGGTCGATACCCCGAACCTCTAGTGGTCATCGTTTACGGCTAGGACTACCGGGGTATCTAATCCCGTTCGCTCCCCTAGCTTTCGCCCCTCAGCGTCAGAAGATAGCCAGGACATTGCCTTCGCCTTTGGTGTTCCTCCGGATATCTACGCATTTCACCACTCCACCCGGAATTCCATGTCCCTCTCTATCCCTCAAGTCTCCCAGTGTTCATACACCCTCCCGCGTTGAGCGAGGGATTGTCAGTCTGAACTTAAAAGACCGCCTGCGGGCGCTTTACGCCCAGTAACTCCGGACAACGCTTGCCCCCTACGTATTACCGCGGCTGCTGGCACGTAGTTAGCCGGGGCTTCTTCCTGGGGTACCGTCCTTGCTCTTCCCCCAGAAAAGCAGTTTACGCTCCGAAAAGTGTCATCCTGCACGCGGCGTTGCTCGTTCAGGGTTGCCCCCATTGACGAAAATTCCTCACTGCTGCCCCCCGTAGGAGTCTGGGCCGTTCTCAATCCCAGTGTGGCTGATCATCCTCTCAGACCAGCTACTGATCGTCGCCTTGGTAAGCTGTTACCTCACCAACTAGCTAATCAGGCGCAGGCCCATCTTCGGGCGTCCCGAAAGACTTTCTTCTTACGAAGCTATGCGGTCTTGTCACCGATTTCTCGGTGGTATTCCTCACCCCAAGGTAGGTACCCACGTGTTACTCACCCGTCCGCCACTCGCTACTTGCGTAGCGCGTTCGACTTGCATGTGTTAGGCACGCCGCCAGCGTTTATCCTGAGCCAGGATCAAACTCGCCATTCAGTTTCTCTATATCGAATCTCTCAGCGAGATCCAAAATGCTGTTGTTACGAATTGTTCCCGAAATTGACAGGTTATTACTTGCGTTATTGCTTGTTTCTTACCACTCTTCAGTTGTTCAGGTGCCTCAATGCTTACGCATTCGTTGCGTTTTCAAATCTCTTGTGAACGCATGAGTGATAATATCATGGCCTGGCGAATCCTGTCAAGGGGTTTTCTCGGCAATTTTTCTGAGTTTTTATAAAAATACAAAAATCCAAACTCTTCATCGCTAATCTTTGGGTTGCGGCTCCTCTGGATGTGAGTCGGGTGGCGGCGCATCCTGGACCAGGTAGTAGCTGCCGATCAGGGCGACGCCAACGCCCAGGGGGATCAGACCGGGCAGTAGCCAGGGACCAACGTGAAAGGGGATTGAGAAAAAGGGAGGAACCATATATCCTATCGGATACAGACCCACTGTGAGGGCCAGACCTACCATAAAGGTGATCAGGCCAGCACGTAGCACACCTGTGCCCCGGCGTTTCAAACGCAGGCGGTTGGGGTCGAGGCCGCGATGAATCATGGCCATGCGCTCACGGTGGTCGATATAGCGTAACAGCACAATAAAACCCAGAAAAATGGCCAGAGCAAACGACCAGGCCAGCAAAGCAGCCAGAATACTTGACGACATATGATTTGACCCCCTAAAAATCACCCTTTTTGGAAATGAGACCGTATATAGGGTAAGATAATATTAGAGCAAAGGATGTTTCAAAACATCTGTGGCTGAAACTTTTTTCCCTGCGGGAACCTCTAAAGGAATATCATGAGAGAGCATCTGTGGACATCATCGCAAAGTCTGGGACTGTCCATCCCTGGCACGGTCTCGACACCGCTTGAACAGGACGACGCGCAACTGGTAACCGCCAGTAAAGGTGGTGACCAGGATGCTTTTTCCCAACTCGTTCAACGCTATCAGCGGCGCGTATTCAACCTGGTTCTGCGTATGCTCCAGGACTACGACGAGGCCAGCGAGACGACGCAGGAGGCCTTTCTGGCCGCCTGGCAGGGACTCCCAGGTTTCCGCGGCGAGGCCCGTTTCTCAACCTGGCTCTACCGCATTGCCTATAACTGCGCCTTAAAGCAACTGGAAGTGCGTAAACGTGATAGAAACTTGCAGCAGGCGCTCCAGGCTGAGCAGGCGCTCCAAAGTACCGGCGAGGCCCAGAAAACAGCGCACATCGAGGCGCTGGATAGTCATGAACTGGTTCACGAGCAGCTTGCTCAATTACCCGCAAAGTATCGCATTGTGCTGGTACTGCGCCACCTCCAGGATATGACCTATGAAGAGATGGCCGAGGTTCTGACAATGCCTATTGGTACTATTAAAACACATTTATTTCGCGCTCGCAATTTATTGAAAGAACGTTTACAGGTCTTTGAGCAGGGGCAGCACCCAACGGGAACAAGAGGTTAATGTTATGCACTGTACACAGGCTACCAAACAGATCCAACTCTATCTTGACCACCACCTCACGCTGCGTCAAACACGTGTTCTGGAAGCGCATGTGGCTTCCTGCCCAACATGCCGGGCAGAATTGCATGCCCTGGAAGAGGTGAGCAGTGGCTTAGGCACGCTCAAATTTGTGGCTGAGCCGGTGGATATGCACGCCATGATTATGCAGAAAGTGGCCCTAAGCAGCGCGCGTAAACAACAGACGCACTATCGCAAGCAGAGCCAGCCCGCTCACTTCTCGCTCTTCCGTCCCTCGCTGCCAGAGATCCTGGTGGCGATTCTGCTGGCGACTGTGGCCACGCTCTCGATTCTTTTACAACAACCCTCACTACGCACGCTACTCCCTATGGCCAACGGCCACGATCTCTTCTCACGCGCCTTTATGCAGGTTGTGCATATGTTGACGAGCATCGATGGCAGTACGCTGATGCTGGCTCTCTGGATTGTGGGCACGATTCTAGGCGTATGTATCACCCTGGCGGTGGCCGGCAACGAGATGCGCTCTCAATGGTTCAAAGCAGTAGTGGAACGCTTGCCGATGCATTAATGACGTGCTAGCAATCTCTTTTTAAGGGGTAGAGCCATAAAAAGCTTCCAACTCGCGTATAGCAGTTTGGAAGCTTTTTATTATTCCGCTATTAAAATTACCAATTTGTGTCATTTTGGCATGCAAACCATCTGATTCCAGGTTGTACAAAAACTCCACAATTTCAGAGAACAGAATAACATGTTACAATAGGCATAGAATTTTTTCATGGATAGGAGCATTACATGCGCAACATCGAAACACGCCGGGGTGATACAATCGACAACTATCATGGTATCCCGGTCGCTGATCCCTATCGCTGGTTGGAGGAGGCGGGTTCGGAGGAAACACGAGCCTGGGTTAAGTCCCAGAATGAGGTCAGCGCGGCCTATTTTCAGGCGTCCAGCGAGCGCCCGCGCATTATTGCGCGCCTGACGGAGCTGATTGATTTTCCACGCTATACCGCGCCAGTGCAGAAAAGCGGGCGCTACTTTTTTTCGCATAATACCGGCCTGCAAAATCAGGCGGTGCTCTACACTCAAACGGGTCTGGAGGGTCAGCCCGCTGTGTTGCTCGATCCCAATACGTTGAGCGTGGATGGTACTGTCGCGTTGACCACTCAGGCTTACAATCATGATGGCACGTTGCTGGCGTATGGCGTCTCGACCAGCGGTAGCGATTGGCAGGAGGTAAAGATTCGCCGGATAGATACTCGCGAGGATTATCCAGAGGTGATTCGCTGGTGCAAGTTTGCCAGCGTGGCCTGGAAACACGATCATTCCGGCTTTTACTATGAACGCTTTCCGCAGCCTGATAGCGTACCCGCGGATGAACAGAGTTATAATTGCCGGGTCTACTGGCATAGATTGGGCACGCCCCAGGAGGAGGATCAGCTTGTCTACGAGCGACCTGACGCTAAAGGGCTGAGCTTCTCATCTGCTATCACTGACGATGGCACCTATCTACTGCTGCATGTCTGGTTGGGCACTGATCCCAAAAATCGCCTTTACTATCGTGAGGTGGAGAGTACCGGCCCATTTGTGCGCCTGCTCGATGACTTTGATGCCGCGTACAATTTCATTCACAATATCGGCCCGATTTTCTACTTCCATACCAACCTCGATGCACCACGCGGGCGCATTATCGCCATTGATACCGAACATCCCGAACGCGCGAACTGGCGCGAGGTGCTACCAGAACAAGAGGATGTGATCGATTCGGTTCACTTGGTGCATCAGCAATTTATCGTGATCTGGAAACATGACGCGCATCACCTGGTTACGCATCATACCCTGGAAGGCCAGCTTTTAGGAGAGATCGCGTTGCCCGCCCCTGGCTCGATTGCTGAAATCACAGGCGAAGCTGGTGATAATGAGCTTTTCCTCAATTTTATGTCCTTTCTCTACCCGCCGAGCGTTTTGCGCTACGATTTTCTCACAGGAACCCTCAGCCTCTGGCGCGGGCCACAACTGAATTTCGACGCCGAGCAGTATGAGACCAGGCAGATTTTCTATTCCTCGAAGGATGGGACACGCGTGCCGATGTTTCTCACCCACAAAAAGGGCCTGGTGCTCGATGGGACAAATCCCACGCTGCTGTATGGCTATGGCGGCTTTAATATCAGCCTGACCCCGACGTTTTCGTCCAATAATCTGCTCTGGCTGGAGCAGGGTGGGATCTTCGCGCAACCCAATCTGCGCGGCGGCGATGAATATGGTGAGGAATGGCACGTGGCCGGGATGTTGGAGAAAAAGCAGAATGTTTTCGATGATTTTATCACCGCTGCCGAGTGGCTGATCGCTAATAATTACACCACCAGCTCACATCTGGCCATTAATGGCGGCAGCAACGGCGGCCTGCTGGTCGCGGCCTGCCTGGTGCAGCGTCCCGACCTCTATGGCGCGGTAGTCTGTGAAGTGCCGGTTATCGATATGCTCCGCTATCATAAATTTACCGTCGGACGCTACTGGATACCCGAATATGGCAACGCTGAGCAAGATCGCGCTCATTTCGCGTTTCTCTATGCCTATTCGCCCCTGCACAACGTCCGACAAGGTGTGGCCTATCCCGCGACCCTGATTATGGCCGCGGACACAGATGATCGCGTAATACCAGGTCACGCGAAAAAGTTTGCCGCAACCCTGCAAGCCGCCACAGATGGCACTGCACCCATCTTGCTACGAATAGAGACCAGGGCAGGACATGGGATGGGCAAACCCACAGCGAAGATCATTGAAGCACGCGGCGACGTTTTCGCGTTTTTGTTTCAGCAATTTGGCATGCATATGGTACGATAGCAGCAAACATACCATCATTCGTTTGTAGCACAAAGGAGTCTTTTTTGGAACCGCTGACCACGCATCTGACACTCTCCCCCGACGCTTCTATCGACTTACACATGCATACGACCTACAGCGATGGGCACTGGCCCGCTGAGCAACTCATCGAGTACCTGGCCGCTCAGGCCTTTGACCTGGTGGCGATTACCGACCATGACCGCGTAGATATGGTGGCCAGTATTCAGGCCCTGGGGGCGCGCCACAAGCTGCCTGTACTCGCCGCTGTGGAGATGAGCACCGAGTGGCATGGTCAGATGGGCGACGTGCTCTGTTACGGCTTTGATCCGCTGGCAAACGAACTGCAACCACTCACAGAGAGCGTTGTACGCCGCCAACTGGCCAATACTCACGCTGTCTACGAGACACTGCGCAGCCAGGGCTATGCTTTTCCACGCCAGGATGAGATTCTGGCGAAAAATACCGGGCAACTGCGTCTGCCCGGTGATAATATCGCGCTCCTGCGTGCCCACAGCTATGCGCCCGATTATGCCAGCGCCCTGCGTATGATTACTGAAGCGGGCTATGTCTCCATCAAAGTGGAGATGGCGGAGGCTGTCGAGGCAGCCCATCGCAGCGGCGCAGTCTGCCTGATCGCCCATCCTGGCCGCCGTGAGCCAGGCTTTACCTTTTATAGCACGGAGCTGCTCGACCAGGTGCGCGCCGAGATCCCACTGGATGGTATCGAGGTCTATCATCCCACCCACACGCCTGCAATCAGCGAGACCTATCTGGCCTATGCGCGCCAGCATCACCTCTTACAGAGCACCGGCTCCGATTCCCATAGCATCCCATCGCGTATGCCCATCAAATATCGCGCCGAGATCAGCCGCGAGCTACTCGAACGGGTAGGTATTACCGTGCGCTAACGAGGAAAAGGCTGGATGCTCATTCCTGGGGATGCGCCCACGCAAAAGAGGCTGGATGCAATTTGCTCGCATCCAGCCTCTTTCTTCTAATCAACAGATCTCAGATGTTCCAGCGAGCGTTGCTAGCGGGCATCCCGTCGATGTACCAATCGGTGCTGGTAAAGCCACCATAGTTGACGGTGCGTCGCTCCATACCACCGGGAGGGTTAAAGTTCTGTACCTGATACCCCTGTTCGGCCAGCAGCATCGTCTGGTGCCAGATCGGGCCGGCGCCATCCACACCGGTGACGTTGACCATCGGCGTGTTGTTATCGTTGCCCGCCCAGACCCCCACGACAAAGTCGCTGGTATAGCCAACTGTCCAGTTATCGTCGAAGTTCTGCGACGTGCCGGTTTTCACAGCCGAGGGGCGGATCATACCAGGGTTGCCCTGATAACACTGTGTCTGCGTATTGCTGTAGAGGTAGAGCGCGCTACACTTACCAAACTCAAAAGTACGCGAGGCGTTATCGCTCAAGACGCTGGTCATCATATACGCAACCTGCGGACTGAGCACCTGGGTGCCCTTGAGGTCGGGACGGTAGATCACGTGCCCAAAGGGATCGGTCACTAGCTGAACAGCATGGGGAGTTACACGCACACCGCCATCGGCGAAAACTCCATAGGCCGAGGTTTCGTCCAGCAGGTGGACGCCCAACGAACCCAGCACCATCGTGTAGTTCGGGGTACCGTTATACGCAGTAATCCCCATCTTCTGAGCCGTGTTGAGGGCCTGCGAAACGCCGACGCGCGTCAAAAGCTTGACCGCCGGAATGTTAAACGAGTTTTGCAGTGCATACCGATACGGAACAACCCCATGATAGCCAAGATCGTAGTTATGCGGCGAATAAGAAGGCAGGCCGCAACACATCTGAATGGTAAACGGCTCATCGCGCACCGGCATGCCGGGACTCAGGCCCTCCTCGAAAGCTGTGGCATATACGAACGGCTTGAACGAGGAACCAGGCTGGCGTAACCCTTCGGAGGCCACGTCGAACTCTCCATCATTGGGATTGGTCGGATCGGTGTTGCCCAGCAAGACGCGAATGGCTCCTGTATGAAAATCAATCGCGACCTCCGCCGCGTCCGAGAGATTATGCGGCCTTTTCATCACGCTGATCTGCTGTTGCGCTACCTTGAGAACCTGGTTCTGCAAAGGCAGGTCCAGCGTCGTTTGCACAACCAGACCTGAACGCGGCAGCTCGCCCAGTTTAAGATTGAGATCGCGCGCCAGTTCATTCAGCGTGTAGTTCACAAAATGCGGCGCCGACAGATTCTGGACCACGCCATGATGTAAAAAGTTGGGGTTATTGGCTTCAATAGCCGCTGACGCCTCCTGCGCCTTCGTAATATACCCCTGCACCTGCATCTGGTTCAGGACTTCCTGTGTGCGCGTAAAGCTGTTTTTCGGGAAGAGAAAGGGATCATAGTAGATGCCATTACGCGCCAGGCCAGCGATCATCGCGCCCTGCGCGAGATCCAACTGCGAGGCCGCGCTTTTGTGCGGTTGATCCTGCAAATTAAAGTACATAAAAGCAGCCGCGTCAGCTCCGTAGGCTTGCTCACCATAGTAAGTGGTATTGAGATACATATCCATGATCTGCTGCTTGCTATAGTGGCGCGTAATATCTGGCGCGAGGACAATCTCTTGCATTTTACGTAAAACGGTATCCTGATTGCCCACAATTGCATTTTTGATAACCTGTTGCGTAATCGTGCTACCACCCGCGACGACGTGCCCCTTCGTCATATTTGCAATGGCCGCGCGCACAATGCCGGTGATGTCAAAACCAGCATTTTTCCAGAAATTCTGGTCCTCAATGGCGACCTCTCCATTGACCAGATTGGGAGAGATTTGTGAAAGCGGCTCGGAGGTTTGCAAGCCATCTTTCACCTCCTGGAACATCATTGTGCCATGCGCATCGTACATCTTCAAACTATCTTTGGGCAGAATATCTTCCAGCGTCACTACATCTGACCCAAAGCGTTGCTGGGTAGCGTTGACCAGGGCCACCGCGCCCACCAGCACAGTGCTCATGACCAGGAAAATCAGCAGCACCCCCATCGCCATTGGGATCAACGTGACCTGCGTGCCCAGGCGATCTATAGCTGCGGCATGCTGATTACTTCTGCGCAAATTTTTGCGCTTGAGATATCTCCTGGTACGCCATCCCGGTGCGTGGGAGCTCCGATGGGGCGCAAGGTAATGGATGCCGCGCGAGGGCTGCTGAGGCGTATCATTCAAACGCTGGGCGGCAGCTGCCCGGCTATGCACTGGCAAAGTGGCTGGCTTGCGCTCAGGCGCGATCTCTTCAGGGACTACGGACGTTTCATCTGGCATCTTCTATTCCTTTCTCATTTCTCTCTCTCCCCTGCTTCTTCCCTCACCATCCACTCATCATTCACTATACATCGAAATTTTGTATATACTTGTATGTAATCAAAAGAAAGTATTTTCTCGCTATAACATCCATTTTTAAAAAAGCTGGTGATTCCACCAAAATGGAAGCGCAAAGGAGGTAGCCTATTTAACGTTAACGAGTCAGATAAGATCTCAGTCACATCGCGTCAAAACTGGCAACATAGTCCCTTCTCCTCTCAGTATACCAGCGAGTAGTCAGGGTTTTTGTATGCTCTATTGCCGATGCATTGTAGCAAGCCCCTACAGGATGAGACTGCGAATCCTCACATTGCTCCTCAAGTTATCGCCTGACATGAGTCAGCAATATCAACACCCAAACATCAGGAAATAAGATGCGGGCAAATCAGGCAAGCACCCGATGGCGAGAGGCCCCTTCTAGCCTATCGTAAGAGGTGAAAAGCAGAAACACTCTCTGCCGCTTGTTCGCTCTTCCCCTCCAGGGAAGCTACACGATATTCTCTTCAAGTCAGGAGACAACTATGATCACGCAACCTTTGCCTCACAAAGAGGCTCAATCAACCAGACCAGCTTCTGAGTACATACTTCAGCCTCTGAGAGAGCAGATCCAGCTGCACATCATTCCAGAGACGAGCAGAGCGAGCGTAACTCACGCCCCGAACAACACGCTGGCTTGTCTCCAACTCCTGCTCGGCTACGAATGGCTGCTCGCTGGTGCAGATAAACTCCTGCTTGGAACCTTTCCTGCCCAGCTCAGCGGGCTGCTCAATACGAGCCTGAGTGGTGGCCGCCTGCCAGGTTTCTTTGCGGCTACTTTGCGCGAGCTGGTAGTGCCCAATGCCACGTTCTTTGGCTCTCTCATCGAGTGGGCAGAACTGCTTGCTGGGCTGGGATTGATGAGCGCTGGTCTGCTCACGTTGCTTAACCCGCTTGCCGGGCGCTTCCTCGCCGGTCCAACTGCGACGCTGTTTGTCGCTACTCATCGGCTGCTTGTGAGGCTTGCACCGCTTGCCGCAGGTGGCGCAGCGCTGCTCGGACTCAGTTTCTTCTTTCTGGATGGCATGCCCGTTCCCTGGTTCGTTGCGAGCATTGCGTATGGTGGCTCGATAGACACCGGCCTCTTCCTGGCTGGCATCAGCGTGATCCTGCTCGTGAGCCAGTTCACGCGGCGACACCAGAATCGCTGATGGGTGTCCGCTACGCTCCTGATCAGAACGTAACAGCAAAGCTAGAGATCCTGGTACGTTTTCGCACATACCAGGATCTCTAGTTCTATGCCCAGGATATTGTTCTCAATCCTCGCTCAGGCGTAAGGTCCGACCCAGCAACAATCATTAATCCTCGTCTACGCGCAACTCCTGGCTCATGTGTGGACGCGTGACGACACGCACCATCATGCCGAGCGCCACCATGCAGATCAGCACCAGGCCGCCTAACACAGCGGCTACCGGCACAATTGGCACAACAATATGCACTGCCGGGACGCTCTGCAGGATATAGAACGCCTCGGTACTACCTACCCCTGGACTACCTCCCGCCAGCGGCGTAAACACAAACACCGGTAGGATCAGCAGGGAAAAGAGGACGCTCAGCCCTATCCCCAGCGCCAGGGCCACGCCGTAGACGATCCCCTGCTCCCACAGCAGAATGCCGATGATCTGACGAGGCGTACAGCCCAGGGCGCGCATGACCGCGAAGCTCACCCTGCGATTGTGCGCGTTCAACCACGAGACGAGCAGCGTTCCCAGCAAGGCCAGGAGCAACGCCACAGCCGCGCCAATCGTGAGAATCCCGATCATGGCCTCGGCAAGCGGGTCGTTGGCCAGGCTGGTCAGAATCGCCCGCCGATCCTGCGGGATAGTCAACTGGTACGTTCCGCTGAACAGAACCCGGCGCACATTCGCGAGATCTGCAGGGTTGTCAGTCGTGCGCAGCCAGACCGTCGCGGGGAAAATCCCTTCCTGATTCACCGCCGCTGAAACCACGCTCTGGGTCTCGAAGTCCACCAGCACGCCTCCCTGCGCAATGGTGGAAGCGCTCCCGGTCCCGCTGGTCGTGTCGTACACGGTGGGGATATAATGCACGATTGCCGCGACTTCATAGGTAATCGGGCCATGCGCGTCTTGCAACACAAATTGTTTCCCCACGCTCACACCAAGCGATTGGGCGGCGGCGTCATCGATGATCGCCGGAATAATGTTGCGCTTCTCCGCTGCAGCACGCTGGGAGACCAGCTTGTTGGTCAGCGTGTGAAGAGGCTGATCGCCGTCCTGCGTGCTCCAGTAGATGGTGCTGGCATAGGTACCGGCATCCACGGCCTGGAAATCGATGAGCACATTGTTCTGGCTGCCACCCGTAACCTGGCTGGTCGTGGCCAGGGTCACTGAAGTCACCCCCTTGATGTGAGTAAAGAAGTCGCGTTGCTGCTGCACCGGCAAGCTCACCAGATTGAGCGAAATTTGCCCGCTGATATCACCGCCAACCTGATAATTAGTCAGGTCTGGCAGACGCTGGAGTTGCGTCGCACTAAAGAGCAGGGTGAAGAGCGAGAACGCCACCGCCAGGGCAAAGAGCAGCGTCATGCGCAAAGATTGGCGCGGTGAGCGCGCCATCTGGGCCAGCGCCAGAACGGGCGCAACCCCCCGATTGCGCGCCGCCAGACGTTCGCTTGAGCGCAAGACTGCCGGAAAGAAGCGCAGGAAGAGCAAGAGCACGCCAACCAGCAAACTGGCCACACCAGCCAGCGACGTTATCGGCAAAATCAGGACGCGTATGGCCACATCCAGCACACCAGGACTGGCGATGTAAATGGTGAAGCCAAAACCGGCGAGCGCGAGCACCGCCGCTACGATGTCGAGCTTGAAGCGCACCCAGAAGGGCTGCTGCGTTGCGCGCGCGCTTTCGCGACGCAAAAGCAGAATGTTGGAGCGCATCACCCGCCAGGTAGCAAGAATCATGGCCAGCACCGCCAGGCCTACCACGATCAGGTCACGCTGGGTCAGGGCACGCACCTCGGCCAGCGGATTGGCGGTGATCAGATTGAGTGAAGCCAGGTCAGCCGGCGGCAGCGTCACATGAACCAGCCCCACGACCAGGAAAATTGCCAGTAGCGGACCTACCACAAACGCAATCAGGCCAAGCACAAGGCTCTGCCAGAGCAATGAGCCAAAGATCTGGCGCGCACTAGCTCCGCGACTGCGCAGCAACGTAATCGCTGTGATCTGGCGCTCGACCAGCAAATCGGTCATAAGCACCACAAAGAAGAGCAGCAAGCCGCCAATCAAAAAGGTCAAACCCAGAATTGGTAGAGTTATCACGGTTACGCGTTGTGCATAATCGTTCAGCACAGAGAGCGGCCCCTGCGAGATGGTATCCGTCACATAGGGAGGATTCTGCGGGTTGCGATTGATGGTGCCTAGCACGCTATTCAAGCCATTGGAGAGGTCTGACAGATGATTGACATCGACATGCGAGAAATCAAAGCGGTAATACCAGAACGTGGCAGGTGGATTGGTAAACTGCGGAAGATTATTCCCATCCTGCTGCATGGCGGATGCCGACAGCGCGCTAAACTCGTTCATGAGTTCCTGGTTGGAAACGAGCAACGGAAAGCGCTCCAGAACCGCGATGCCTCGCGAGAACTGTTCTGGCACAAAGGTCTCACCATGCCAGAAGGGATCGTTGCTGCTATCATCGAATGGAGCGAAGGCACCAACCAGGCGCAAGGTGAGGGTGTGTTTGGTAAGCTGACCCGCCTGATCGGTCAGATCGAACGGTAAGGTAAAATTCTTGCCCAGTTGCAGGTGGAGGCTTTGCTGGGTCGCAATTGGGGCCGCAAACTCAACCACGCCATTGCTGGTGGATGCAGGTAAACGCCCCTGCCGCAGTTTGAGATGCCCCGACGCGTGACTAACATCGACTCCCGTCAGGCGCACAAATGACGACGCTTGCCCCGCCACTTTCGGCCTGCTATTCGGGGTGAAGTCCAGCGTAGCCACCTGGACTGAGAGATCGGGCGTGCTCGAAACCGTCGAGCCCAGATCGCCCTGGATGATCTGCGTCAACTGCGTCTGGATATCGTTGACGGTGCCGGAATCAAACAAAGGATTATTGGCATTCACCTGAATATACGCGCTCTGCGGATCGGTCTCTAACGCGTGCCGCAGGCCTGCGCTCTCTGAAACCTGCGCGTAGAGCGGGATCATGCCGACCAGCGCGACAGCCGCGATCAGTCCAAGCCCGATCACGATGAGCAGGCGCCAGGTCTGACGCAACTGCCAGCGCGCCAGTGTTCCCATCGAAGAAAGAGTTGATCTGGTCCCTTTGCGCGCTCGCCGCTTCGGTGCCGGTCGCGGTTGACCCTGATCTACAGGTCGGAGCTTTGTGGATTGCGCCATTGGTCTATCGCTCCTCAGTGATGACACCATCGCTGATCTGTAGCACACGATCTGCTACATTGACGACGGTCATATCGTGCGTGGCAATTAACATGCCGATGTGCGTCTCGTGCGTAATATCACGCAGTAATGCGGTAATATCGCGTCCGGTCATCGAATCCAGGTTGCCCGTCGGCTCGTCTGCCACGATAAATTGTGGCTCATGCACCAGCGCCCGCGCCAGCGCCACACGCTGCTGCTCACCACCCGACAGCTCCAGGCCACGATGATGCGCGCGCGGTCCTAGATGGACGCGCTCTAAAGCCTCGCGGGCCTTCTTCGAGCGCTGCGCCGGGTCCATGCGCATCAGACGCAGAGGGATCTCGACGTTCTCCTGCGCGGTCAGCGAGGGGAAGAGATGCGCGTTCTGAAACATCATCCCCACATTGTGACTACGCAAATGCGCGCGTTCGGTCTCGCTCATCTTTGCCAGCGCGCGCCCCAGCACGCTCACACTGCCCTTCGTGGGATCGTCCAGGCCGATTAAGATATTGAGCAGCGTAGTTTTACCTGAGCCGGAACGTCCCCGCAAGGCCACCAGCTCGCCGGGAACAATGCGCAGGTCGATCCCGCGCAGGGCATGGACGATCCCGGAACCACCTTTAAAATCCCGCACAATACCCTGTGCATCTACAATTGTTGTTGCTACTGCCTGTTCGGTCATGAATATTGCTCCCTCTATTCCTCGGTAGGCTGCTGCTTGCCAGCACTGACTTTCATCGCATTCTTCCCATTGGTAGGTATCAGCGCGTTCGCCGGCCAGAGCTCAACATGGTCCTCCACAATTCTCACTACCGCGCGTCCATTAAAGGCAATGCTCTCCAATGCCTCTTTCGGCAACTGCAAACGGCCAACCCTGTCGATCAGGACTGACTCCATATGGGTCTCGCTGGAAAGTCCGATGACTGCGCTGGACTTCGCCATATACTCATCGACTGCGACCAGTGGCTCGCCACGGCGCACGGTCTCGGTGCTGGTGCGCCCATCGCGAATCGCAATAGTGCGGTCCATGACTGCCGCAATCGCGACATCGTGCGTCACCGTGATAATGGTCAACCCCAGGCGCTGGTTGAGCGAGCGCAACAGCTTGAAGATTTCACTGGCGGTAACTGAATCCAGCTCACCCGTCGGCTCATCAGCTAGCAGCAGGGTCGGTTCGTTGGAGATAGCCACGGCAATGGCCACACGCTGCTGCTCACCGCCCGACAGCTGGTTGGGCTTCTTCTTGCCATAGCCCTTTAAACCTACCAGTTCCAGCAGCTCCTCAGCGTGACGCGCGCGCTTTTTGGACTTGATGCCGCCCAGCAATTGGGGCAATTCAACATTCGCCGCGACCGTCAATTCGGAGAGCAGGTTGCGTCCACTCTGCTGCCAGATATGCCCGACGATATGCCGACGATAGGCGATGCGCTGCGTCTCACTCAAGCGCGTCAGGTCGTTGCCGTCAACGATACAGCGCCCGGCACTGGGAACATCCAACCCGCTGAGAATGTTGAGAAGAGTGCTTTTGCCTGATCCAGAGGCACCAACGATGGCCATCATCTCACCGGGCGCGACCTCCAGGTCCAGGCCCTGCAAAGCCACCACTTCCAGATTGGCAACTTTATAAATTTTTACCAGGTTATCGCAGGTAACAAGTGCTTCTGCCATGCTTATTCCTCTTTACTTTAATCGCTACTCAAACGCAGCATACTGCTCAAAGCTGGTCGAGAAACCACGCGGATCATCATCCCCAACGCCACAATACAGACTGCCACCAGCAGACCAACGGCCAGGATAATCAAGAAAATTGGGATGGCCATTTGCAGCGGCGGCACGCTCTGGGTGACATAAAACGCCCCGGTTCCTCCCGTCAGATTTCCCGCCGACGAGGTGAAGACAAAGGCGGGCAGCACCAGGAAGGAGAGGAGCAGTCCGAAGGCCACGCCCAGGCCAATGGCCGTCGCATAGACGATGATCTGCTCATAGGTCAGGATGCTGGCGATTTGACGCGGAGCCGTTCCCAGTGCGCGCATGACCGCGAAGTTAATCAACCGACTGCGCGCGCTTAACCAGGAGACGGTGAGGTTACCGAGCAGGCCCAGCAGGAGCGCGGTAGCGGTGCCAATTGCCAGGACTCCCAGCAGCGCCAGGTAAAGCGGATCGTTGCCCATACTGCTTTCCAGGTTTCTGCGATCATTCACATTGAGCAATTGCCTGGCTCCCCCAGCGAGGGCTGTTCTCACGCTCGCCAGCGAGCCAGCGTCACCCCTGGTGCGCAGCCAGACGGTTGAAGGGGCCAGAAGGGGTCCTGCCTGTCCTTGCGCGCTCGTAGAGCCTTGTTGTGAAGCCGCCTGGAGCACTTGTTGATAGGTGGTAAAATCGACAATCACACCGCCCTGCGCGACATAATCGCCGGTGCCGCTGGCGTCGGCGCTATCGTTGACCGTGGGAATATGGTCGATCTCGCCAATAGCGATATAGTTGACTGTGCCACTGAGGTCATCCAGCGAGAAAGGCGCGCCAGAGGTCAGGCTCAGCGTTTTCCAGGCCGCCGCGTCAACGATGGCCGGCACAGCTCCTTGACTGATCGCGGCATCGCGCTGTTTCACCAGTTGTTGCATCAGCGCGCTTAAAGGCTGGCTGGAATCCTGCGTACTCCACAGCCCCGTGTTCGCGAAGGTATTCGCGTCAACGGCCCGCAGCTCAATCGAGGCATCGATACCGTTCTCGGCCCCACGCGTCGAGGAAACATAGCCCACGCTCGCGGAGGTCACGCCCGCAATGCTGGTAAATTGCGCCTCCTGCCTGTTGACCGGCAATTTGCTCAGTTTGGAGGTGCTGGCATAGGTGCCACTGAAATCGGCCCCCACCTGGTAGGCTGCAACGCTAGGAATACGTTGCGCCTGTGAAGCATTGAAGACCAGCGAGAAGATGCCAAAGGCCACTGCCAGAGCCAGCAGCAGCGTCATCCTCAGCGATTGACGCGGTGCGCGCGCCATCTGAGCCACCGCCAGCATCGAAGTTACACCACGTCTGCGCACCGCCAGATTGGAGAGTGCGTCCAGAATAAACGGGAAGAGACGCAGGAAAAGCAGCATACAACCGAGGAGTAGGAAGACCGCTCCAACCAGCGTCATAGGTGGCAAAATCAGCACACGCGTCTTCACATCCAGCACGCCCGGACTGGTGATATAGACTGAGAATCCATAGCCGGTCAGCGCGATCATACCCGCCAGAATATCCAGGCCCATGCGCAGCCAGGCCGGTCCACGCGAGGAGCGCGCGGATTCACGGCGCAAGGCCAGCACATCCAGGCGCGAGGCCCGATTGATCGCGAAAACCATCGCCAGGATCGAGACCACAACTGTTGCCAGCGCCGCGAGATACAGGCTCAGCGCCGTAGAGATGGGATCGGCCAGGATCACATTCAATGCCCCCTGATCGGCGCCAGGCAGCGAGAGTTGCACCAGCAGGCGCGCAACCAGGATGGAGAGCAGCGGGCCACCAAGCAGCGCGATAACTCCCACCCAGACACTCTGGGTCGCCAGTGAACTAAAAATTTGCTGGCGACTGGCCCCACGGCTGCGCAAGACCGCAATGGACTCTGACTGGCGGTCCACCAGCAAGTCAGTCATCAGGCTGACAAAGAAGAGCATCAGGCCAGCGATCAGATAAGCCAGACTGAGCAGGGGGATATCCACGACGGTGACATCAGCATTAAAACTATTCACCAGATCCAGTGGGCCGCTTGAGGTTGTCTTATTCACAAAAGGCGCGGCCACCGGCTGATTGGAGATGCTAACCAGGACATTGTTCAAGCCATTGGCCAGGATATCGAGATGGTTGATATCCAGATGGGTCGTATCAATGGTGTAATACCAGTAGAAATCCGTTGGAGTTTCAAAAACGGTGCCATTCTGCAGATCTCCCCCGCTGACCGTGTTTGAATCTGCCTCCAGAACAGTGAGATAACTCTCACTAGAAGCGAGCATGGGATAGAGCGCGCCCTGCCTCCCCTGGGGAACACTGGCAAAACTGGTCCCATGCCAGTAATGGTCGCCCGACGAATTGGGGGCAAAGATGCCGACGACGTGCAGGGGTAACGGCTCTAAAATCTCGTTGTCGTTGGCATTGAGAAACGGCATGGTAACGGTCAGAGTCGAACCAACTGTCAGGTGGAGACCCTGCGCCGCCTCAGAGGTGATCGCGACCTCCAACGTCGAGCCACCATCCCGTGGTAAGCGTCCCTCTATCACGCGAACGTGCCCGCTCGCGCTCTGCATGGACCAGCCACTAAGCTGAACCTGGTTGTTCCGCTTGTCCAACGCCAGGGCAGGACTCTGCACGGAGAATTGCGATCCGGCCAACTGTGACCCCAGGTTTTGCTGCAACTCCTGCTGAATCTGCCCCGACACCTTCTGCGTCGCGGAACGCGAGATCAACTGGGCCACCCCATGAATAGTAATAGTCGCGTTATTGGATGTGTTCAGTGCATCGCGCAAGCCCGCGCTCATCGCAACTTGCGAATACAGCGGCACCGTGCAAACGAGGATCACAGCGGCGACAACGCCCGCGCCACTGACCAGTAACAGACGCCAGGTCAGGCGCAGTTGCCAGAGAGCCAGAGTCACCGTCGCGGAGATTCGGCTCAGACCACCCTGGCGCGGCGGCTTTTGTATGGAATGTGCCATTCCAACCTCTTTCTCAAAAATATCTGGGTAGGGTGCAAAAATACAACTCTCTCCAGCCCGGAAAACACGCCTACTCCAGGCACATTCCTGACTGGATTGTAAGAGCCACGAATAATAACAAGTACCTATCTCTTTTCTAGCAGCGCTCTCTCCTTCACGCTACAGATCTTTTCCCTCTTATATAGAAGGGGTTTCTATGCCAAAAAGTTACAGGTCCAGATCTCTTGTCCCGAATCTGCTGAAATATGGTCACATTTTATCGCAACAAACGGTCTTATCTATTTTATATCAAACTTTGATATGTATTGTACGTTTACAGAAGCAAAGCATTCACACAAGTCTCTTTTCCTCACGCGAAATGCCGGAAGCGCCTGGCTTTGCCAACTGCTTCCGGCATTTCGCTTTCTCTCCTGGAAACTTTGGGTGTGGACTATCTTCCTGCCACTTTCAGCTTCTCAACCGCAGGAATCACTATGCTCGCTAGCACCTCAAAAGGTTCTGCTTCCTGCACATTTGCAAGCCCAAAGATCGCCTGATCGATGCCCATTTCTGCCAAAGCGGCGAAACCTTCAACGGCCTGTGCCGGGCTCATCGTCTTATTCCGCCCATCACGTGTCAAGTGCATTGAGCTGAGCGTAGTCTTCTCAATTTCTGTATATGGGCGTCCTTCAGTTGCGCAATGCTCTTGTAGTATACGAAGCTTGTTTTGCAGGGCTTCTGCTCCTGCTCCCATAAATGCAAACAGGTTGCACGCATCTCCATATTTGGCAACCAGGCGTAGCGTTTTCTTCTCGCCGCCCCCACCAATGAGAATAGGAGGGTGAGGTTTCTGGATCGCCTGGGGAGAGTTCAAGGGACGCTGGAGCTGGTAATGTTTTCCCGCAAAAGGCTCCTCGTTGCCTGCCCACATGCGCTGCGCAATTTGCAATGTTTCCTCCAGCCGTTCAAAACGTTCAGCCAATGGCGGAAATGGCACACCCAGCCCCTGATGTTCCTCCTCGTTCCAGGCTGCTCCGATGCCCAAATAGGCGCGTCCGCCTGACAACACATCCAGCGTGGTCGCGGTCTTCACCAGAAGGCCGGGATGACGGTAGGTCACGCCCGTTACCATCGTTCCCAGTTTGATATGCCTGGAGCGCCCCGCGGCGAAAGCCAGCGCGCTCCACCCCTCCAACATATCCATCTCTGCGGGTCCAAGCATGTTGATCTGAAAAAAGTGGTCCATGACCCACAGGCTATACAGACCAGCTTGATCGGCTCGCTCGGCAATTAAGCCAAAAGTCTCTCCCAATTTGCCCGGGCCCTCCGGCCAGGTAAAATTAGGAACTTGTAGTCCAAGTTTCATACGTCTATCTTTCTTTGCTAGAATTGTGGAACCCAACGGATCTTCAACAGTTATCCCCATACGCCAGTATACATTACCGAAACGGATCTGCTATCCGGCCACCATTGCCCCCCTTGACGTGATTTCCCCCATCGCTTAGAATCAGGGCAGTCAGGAGAGTGCGAGAAGTGCGGCACACCAGAGAGATTTCCAGAGGTTTGAAAGGGGCAGACTGATGTCGATGTCACACGAAGATGAATGGCTGAGTCTGCGCGAAGCTGCTGAGATGCTCGGCATGCATCCTGCTACCGTGCGTTTGTGGGCAGACCGTAACGAGATTCCCTCGCGCCGTACCAGTGGCGGGCATCGCCGTTTCCGTCGCGCCGATATCGAGGAACGTTTGCGCCAGGAGACCGAGCGCAAACCCAGTCCCGCCGCTCAACTCCTGGTCCAGAGCGTAATGGGACGCGTGCGCCTGGCCTTCACCGATGGCACACTCACGACGTTTCCCTGGTACACTCATTTTGACGATACCGCGCGCGAAAGCTATCGCAACCTGGGGCGCCGTCTGCTCGACCTGCTGCTACACGCCTTCGCGGGCGCCACCTCCGAAGACGAACTGCGCGCCGAGGCCGCTCGGCTTGGCCGCGAGTACGCAGCCATCACTCGCGCTTCCCATGTCTCGCTCGCCGACGCGGTGCGCGCCTTCCTCTACTTCCGCAGCCTGGTCGATGAAAGCCTGCTCCAGCTCGCCGAGGTCCAGGGCAGCCGCGAACATCAGGAACTCCCCTGGGCCGAAAGCCTCCACCAGGTCGAACTGCTCACCAACGAACTGCTCCCCGCGCTGGTCGAAGCCGCGCAGGGCACAACGATGCATGTCACGCACTTATAGGACTTGAAAGTTGAGGCAACTTATCAATAACATCCAACGTTTCTTGAGGCAGGACACCTGGCTATTATCTCAGCTAGATGAATGTCCCAAAAAGAAACATTTCTCATCATCTTTGCGTTTATACATTGACGGCTTTTTTTTGACCTGCACGCCAGCGTGTAAAAATATATCTCTTTAGAACGTCTCTGTAGATTAGTACGTTTCTATAGACAAGTAAGGATACAGGATACCCCCCATGCCAGAAGATTATCCCGCACACCTGCACAAAAATACTGAAGACGAAGGTGTAGCCGAAACTCACGTGTCGCCAGACAAGGAGCCAGCCGCCGCACCTCTCACACCCAAAACACCGTTGCCCGCCTCGCTCAATAAATCGACCAATGATGATATTTCTATTGATGAGGCGAGCGAGCACGCCGAGATCGGTCCGCCCATACCGCCATCCACTCCCAGTCCGCGCGCGGATCACTGGGAGGAAACAGGCGCAGAAAGTACCACAACCGATGAAGAGGCACCATTGATTTCTGATGCGGATCGAGACGATGAAATAAGCCCAGAAGGTACCCCAAACGATCAAGATGCACCCCTGATCCCCGATACGGATAGTGATGATAGAACAGGCACCGAAATCGTCGCAAACGATCAAGAGGTACAAGCAGCTCCTGAGCCGCTGCCGGATATGGAGGAGACTATCGCACTCTCCCCACGAGCAGAGCGCGTTCTGCTCTACATGGCACGCCGCCACGCCCGGCAGGCACGCCAGGCGGCTTCATCCACTCCTATTACGAACGCGCCAGACGCGGCAGTGCTCTCCGCTGAAACGGCTGTGCCGACTGAACCGGCTAAACCCGTTGCTCAACCCGCGTCGCCTGACAGAGCTGAACTACCAGCAGCACAGGGCCTTTCCCCAGAACCCTCACTGCGGGACAGGCTCGATGAACTGATGAATATGCCAACCGAGCATATTGCTGCGATAAAACCCGCGGCTCAGAGCAGGCCGACAGCACACTCAAACGGCGTCACAACATCCACGCATGGTGATACACGCCCGCTTGTGCCCGTGCCAGATGCCAGGCCAGTTCTGGCGCCATCCACGCTCTTACCGACGTTTCCAAAGCAGCGCAATCCACGCACACCGTGGTTTTCCCGCTCCCGAGCCGTTCGCCTACTCAATCCCCAGCGCCGCAAACGTATTGCCCGCCTGCAATACTTTTCACGCAAGCACCTGCGCCGTGCCCGCGCCAATGATCGACGCGCTAGCCGTAGCCTCTGGACGAAAATCTGGATCGCGCTCTCGACGTTTACCCTGATCTTCTTGACCATCGGCGCGGTAGTGGCCTACGTTGCCTATAATTTTTACAGCACGACTCAGGGCACCTACGCCAACCAGGTGCTCACCCTGCGCGATCTGCTGCCGCTGGATAACTTGAAAATCTACGATAGCCAGGGCACCCTCATGGACCAGATGAGCGATCAAGGCGTCCATACCACCGTGAAGTACGCCCAGGTCTCACACGACCTGGTCAACGCCACTGTCTCGATTGAGGATCGCACCTTCTGGCAAAACTCAGGCGTTGACATCACTGGCATTCTCCGTGCCGCGATGGCTGACCTGCAAAACGGGCAAACCATCGAAGGTGGTAGCACGATTACCCAGCAGTTAGTGAAAAAACTGCTCGTCGGTTCTTCGCCCGATGTGTTCCGCAAACTCTCCGAACTTATCCTTGCGCCCCAGATCAGTAAGCACTATAGCAAACAAGACATTATGGAGATGTATCTCAATACCATCTATTATGGACATCAGGCGTATGGCATCGACTCAGCCGCGACCATCTACTTCGGTCTGGAGGATAAGCCGGGCCATTCAGCGGCCTCGCAGTTGGACCTCGCGCAGTCGATACTACTGGCGGGTCTGCCGCGCAATGCTGCGCTCTATGATCCTGCTGCGCATCCTCAGACCTCCGCCAAACGCTTCCAGGAAGTACTGACCGCGATGATCCAGCAGGGTTATATTACCCAGCTCCAGGCCCAGGATGCCTATCAGGAAGTACAGAGTCCGACGTTCTACAAAACCTCACCGACCCTGCTCGACCAGGCACCTCATTTCGATGATTATGTGCTCACGCTGCTTGAGCAGACCTTTCATCTGAAACGCAGCCAACTCTCGCGTTCGGGCTTGAGTGTGACAACCACGCTCAATCTCGCGCTGCAACAGCAGATCCAGCCCATCATGCAACAGCACATCGCCTCGATCCCCGCGTACAAGCATATTACCAACGCCGCCGAAGTGTTGATCGACTTCCATACTGGCGCGATCATCTCTATGCTTGGCAGCCTCGATTATAATAATCAGGCCATCGATGGACAATACAATGTCGCCCTGGCCTACCGTCAGCCGGGCTCGTCCTTCAAGCCCTATGTCTATGTGACCGCCTTTGCCCAGGGCGCCTCGCCCGCCCAGGCCATTGACGACACACGCACAAACTTTGCCAATCCAGGCGGCATACCCAATCCCTACACGCCGAACAACTATGACCTGCGTTATCACGGCCAGATGACCCTGCGCTGCGCCCTGCAAAACTCGCTCAATATACCCGCTGTACGCGTGTTGCAGCATGTGGGTGTCAACAACGCGCTGCAAACAGCCCAGGCGATGGGCATCTCCAGCTACCAGGGGACGCCGGGCCTTTCGATGGTGCTGGGCGGCCTCGATGTACGCCTGCTCGATCATACCTCGGCCTTTGGCGTGTTCGCGAACGGCGGGGTGCGCCAACCGTATTACTCGATCAGCAAGGTTGTGCAGGGCAACACCGGCAAGGTGCTCTTCCAGCACACATCCAAACCTGGTACTCAGGTGATTACGCCGCAACTATCGTATATGATGACCAGCGTGCTCAGTGATAACACCTCGCGCCTACCGGAGTTTGGCACGTGCAGCCCCCTGCAACTCTACTCCAATTCGTTGGGAAATTGTGCTCGTGGAAATCCCGGCCCTATCCGCCCGGCTGCCGCAAAAACCGGCACGACCCAGGATTTCCGCGATAACTGGACAATGGGTTATACCACCGACTATGTGATGGGCGTCTGGGCAGGCAACGATGATAACTCACCGATGAGCTATGTCACTGGTGTGGACGGCGCCGCACCCATCTGGCACGACGCCATGCTGCTGGCCGAGCAGGGACATCCGATCAGCGATTTCCCGAACCCCGGCGGCCTGATCCGCGCCACCGGAACCTACCCGAACGGGGTCACCAGCAACGACTGGTTCCTCCCAGGCACGGTTCCCACCTCCGCAGCTCCGGCCACGGGAGCCGCCACACCAGGCACCAATGCAACTACAGCACCCGCCAGTAGCAGCCCATCGGCGCCCTATTGCAGTACCTATTCATTCGCGTTCGGTCCCGCCGGAGGTGGCGCACCAAGCAGTAGCGTCTGGTAATCAGCCAGTCAAGCAGGGCCATACCAGGTGGTATGGCCCTTTCTTTCTTCCTCACAGCTTCCTCCCTCTGGTCAATAGACCGCGTACTGAAACTATTTCTTGGAAAATTCTTCAATGAGTTGAAACATGCTCCTTTTTTCATGCGTATATATTGTGTTAAGGGTATTCATCGAATCGATGCAGAACTCTAGAGTGGATAGGTTGTCAGGGATGGGTTCATTGGCTCGAAAGTTCTGAAAAGACAGGCGGGGAGCCGCTTATTCCGATAGGGGGCCAGCCCGCTGGTCGACACCTGATTGAGAAGACTGAAAGGACAGAATGAATTATGGCAGATGTGAGACAACCCATTGTTGTAGGTGCTTTCAGCAATCGAAAACAGGCAGACGACGCCATCATCGCGTTGCAGAAGGCCGGTTTTCAGAATGATCAGATCCGGCAATTTGCTGGAAGAGGTTCTGGTGGTACGTTGACAGGCATCAAGGGGATCTTTTCGTCAGAACGTATGGCGCGCGGAGATGTCTCGCGCGACCTGATAGATATGGGAGTTGCACCCGATGATACTCCTTTCTATCAACAAGAGTATGAGGCAGGCCATCCCTTAGTTTCAGTCTCCAGTAGCAAACGTTTACCGGAAGCAACCGCTATTCTGCTCAACCATGACGCCTATGTTCCGACAGCCGCTCGCGCGAGTGGTGGGCGCACGGCTCAGCGCGAGGTAAGAGAGACCAGAGAGACCAAAGAAGCACCGTATGCCCCTGGTCAAGAACGTCTGAGAGAGAGCAGAGAAACTACCTATGCCGCTGGTCAAGAGCAGTATGCGCATTTGCACGACGAACAGCACATGCGGTTACACGCGGAGCAGCTCCAGGCGTATAAGCAACCGTCGCAGGTGGGCGAGGTTATCTTACACAAAGAGCTGGTCACCGAGCAGCAAACCATTGATGTGCCAGTGAGTCACGAAGAAGTGATAATCGAGCGTCGCCCACTGGCAGAAGCTGCTGCCGGTGATGAAGTAATTGGTGAAAATCAGACGATCCATATCCCCGTCAGTGAGGAACGGGTCAATCTGACCAAACATGTAGTCACAACCGGTGAGGTAATCGTTGGAAAGCGCGATAAGCAGGAGGTCCAGCATTTCTCGGATACGATTCAACACGAGGAAGCGCGCTGGGAACAAAAGGGCGATGCCCATATTATATGGGAGAAGGGGACCGAGCCACCTCCATCACAGCGTGGACTCTGAGCACGTACACATACTGGTGGAGTATCCTCCGCAAAGCGCATCTTCAGCGAGTCACAACCTGACTCACCGCGCCTGGAGGAATGATCCATGAGCCAATTGAATAGATCAAGTTGACTTTACAAGTAGGAACGTATTAAAGAGAGCCTTGAGTACATAGGTTAGTGCTCAAGGCTCTCTTTAATACGTTTGCCCACGGAGAACCAGGGGCGGAGCAAACCCTGACATTTAGCCAAAAAGGTGGGCAGCGTTTGCGCGGTATGCTATAATCGCCACAGGTAAGGGCACAAAACCCACGCAATTTTTTCGTGTATCCTATCGTCATTCTATATAGCATAGCAAGGAACGTCATCCGGCGCGGGTCGGCTGAACTCCCTCCTTGCACGGTAAACGCGGCAGGTATGCATCCGGCTGAGTTGGATGTGCTGGTCGCCAGGTTTTTTAGTATGAAAGCGAGGAAGGGTCTTGCAACAGTGGCTTCCGGCGATTCGCATCGTCCAGATTATCTTGAGTGTAGCCGTCATCTTCTTTATTCTGCTCCAGGTGCGCGGAGCCGGTCTGGGTAGCGCTTTTGGAGCGTCCAATGCCAGTTCCACCTTTAAAACACGCCGAGGCGTTGAGAAATTGATCTTCAACATCACGATTGTGTTTGTGGTCTTTTTCGCGGCAGTCTCTCTGGCCGGTGCCTTGATCCGCTAAAACAAAACGTCGGGGCAGCAGCGCAAGGCCACTTGCTGCCCTGTGATAGTACATGGCGTCCAGCATAGGAACCACCTCGTGCAGAGAGGATCATGGGTCAGCAAGTGAGGTGAGGAAATGAGCATGCAGCGTCTCAAACAACTCTGCCTGAAAATAAGCGTACTTCTGGGAGTTGTCTTGCTCTTTGCCGCGTGTGGTGGCAATGTAAACATAAATAAAGCGTCACCGACCACACAGAGCACGAGCCACGCGACAGCGACTGTCGGTGTAACGCCCACAGCAGCCACCGGCCTGGGATCACAGGGCTGCCCGACTGCGCTGAGCCATCCCGCTGCCTGGAACGCCCTGATTCCTACGCAAGCCAACATCACCACAGTGGAAAACGTCACCTGCGGCAATCTCAAAGGCGATGCAACCTTCCAGGCACTGGTCACCGTCCGTCACCAGGGTAGCGGCTCGATGCTCGATGTCTACGTGTATGACAACCTGAATAACGCGACCCCCACGCAGATGTTTAAACTCCTCAATCTTTACAGAGGGGACGCGAAGATCAGCGCGTCCCACACCATCGTCACCGCCGAGGTCGATCAGAATTCGAGCGCCAACCTGCATAAGTCCGACGCCCAGCTCATGCCGGACCTGGCCCGCGAGTTCAAATGGTCCCCTGGCACTGGTACGCTGGTGCAGACCGTCTTCCCCGGCATCTTCCCAGACATCACCCACTACCAGGCCGAGTCCGACCAGGCAGCGGTCAACCAGGGACAGCAGCCGTGGAAATTGAGCGCGACCAGCACAGCCCAGGCCTTTGGCGCGAGCCTGCTCAAGTGGAGTCCCAACGCCCCGGCCAGTATCGTCAGCGGAGGCGGGTCACACGACGCGCAGGCGGTGGTTACTCTAAAGAACGACATGCCAGGCGGCAACGCGGTCACGCTCACCATGACGCGTCTGGATGACAACACCAACAACGGCCTCTGGCTCATCACCAACGTCGCGGCCAGCGGCCTGGCAATCACCCAGCCCCAAAGCGCCAGTGTCCTGAGCACGCCCGCCACCATCGCCGGCAGTGGCAACGCCTTCGAGGGCGTCATCGGACCCGTCACCCTCCTCGACCACCTCTACACCACCATCGGCCAGGGCAGCGCTCGCGGCACCACCGGCAACGGACCGACCACCTTCACCACCAGCCTCCCCTACCAACCTACCTTCACAAACGGCGCCGAAGAGGGCCTGGTCATGCTGGCTGAGG
>CAXUEY010000083.1:0-26476 GCA_964250225.1 uncultured Ktedonobacteraceae bacterium
CACCCGTACCGGGGGGGGGGGCCCCCACCCCCGGGCCCGCCCGGTCGGGCGCCTGCCCTGCTGTTCTCGCCTGGGCCAGTTCTGCCAGCCTATTGGAAGGCTGGCTCCGTCATTTGCGCAATGCACGCGTCCGACGGCTTCTGGCTGGGATCGTTCTCAAAGGCGTTGATAATCGAGTTTGAACAGTCCGAACTATACTCCTGGCCATGACCCTGGCCGGGGAAGATGAAGAAGTAGCCGTGGCTCAGGTTGTTGGCCGTCTCCTGCCCGTTCGATGGCGGCGTAATCGGATCGTATTCGCCAGAGAGGACCAGCGTGGGCAGGTCGCTCACCACCGCCTGCTTCTGCGCTGCGGGCACTTTTTGCACATTCCAGAACTGGCAGACGTCGAATTCTTGCTGTTCACCAGAACCGAAGACCGACGCAATCTGGGGCGTAATACCCTGCTCCGACTTTGTGATGTCCTGCTGCGTCAGGAAAGGCCAGTCCTCGCCACATTCCACCGAGTAGAACATGCCATCACTGATTGTGCTATCGAAGCCGATAAAACCTTCAATTCGGGAGATCTGGCTATAATCACGCGCCTGGACCTGGAAAATTGTCTGTGGCAATAATGGGATAATCTGCGTCACATAGAGCGAGCTGAAGAGCCAGCCAACCAGGTCACCGCCAGAAAGCGGGACAGTATACGAGTTGCCGCTGTTCTGGTCCGTCGTCCGGTAGCTCACAGGATGCGCGTTCAGCGTATCGACCAGATTATAAAAGACGCTTTGCAGGTTGGGATATCTGGCGTTACAATTCGGATCTTTCGCGCACCCCTGGAAGAGTACATTAAAAACGCGCTGCGCATCGGCAGGCAGATCGCTGCGGTTATGATTCGGCGGGTAAACCGAGTCCAGTACTGAGGCATGCACAACGCCGGGATAGAGGCGCATGACCGTGAGCGCCAGACGTGTGCCATACGAGACGCCGTAGATGGTCATTTTCTGATAGCCCAGCGCGTGAACAAGGTCACTGACATCGGCGGCATCTTGCAGCGTATTAAAGCCGTTCAGATCGATGCCCTGGCTGACCAGGCGATCATGGCAGGCGCGGGCCTGCTGCTCATAATTTTGCGCGCTGACATCCGAGGTGCTGTACTGAAGCTGGATCAGTTCTTTGCATTGCAGCGAGGGTGTTGAGTAGCCGATGCCGCGCTGGTCAAACATAACCTGATCGTGATCAAAGATCAGGGAGCTGTAGTTCGCGGAGGTGACAAATTTCGCGAAGTTGTCCAGCGAGGCGCCGCCGGGGCCACCATCGAGCCGCAGCACGGGCGCTGGATCGGGTTTGTTCATATATTGCGGTGCGCGAAAAATCGCCACGGCCAGGCGTACCTTATTGCTGCTACTCGTCGCGCGATTCTCTGGAACTGTCACATAACCACAACTGAGCTGCTGACCCTGGGTGATCCCCGCGCCTACCTGGAAGGGGCATTGCGCCGACTGAAAGGCTGCAGTGGGATGTCCAGGCGCTGTTGTGGGGGTTGTGCCTGGTTGTGCTGCTGTCTTCGAGCTTGAAGCAGTGTTGGGGATTATCCGGCTGACGCCCACCAGAATAACCGCCAGCAGCACCAGCGCCGCCAGCACGACCCCTGCGATAGCCAGCCAGCTCGGCCTCTTGCGCGGCTGGCGCGGTGGGGGCGGTTGCATGGGTGGCAGATAGCCCGGTGGGAATGTCCCTGGCGCATAACTCGGTGGGAGCGGCCCCGACACATAGCCCGGCTGCGACATGGATGGGATGTAACCCGGCGGCAGGGTGTGTGGCACATAACCCGGTTGGCCCACGGGTGGCACGTAGCCCGGCGGCAATGTCCCCGGCGGAGCTGGTTGCGGTGTGGCCAGCCCATAATTCTGTGGGAATGTCCCTGACGTATACCCCTGTGGAGGAAATGCACCTGGTGTAACCGGGACATAACTCTGTGGAGGAAATGCACCTGGTGTAACCTGTTGCGAAGTAACCGGTATATAACCCTGCTGAGGAAATGTCCCCGGCGGAGCTGGTTGCGGTGGAGCTGGTTGCGGTGGAGCTGGCGCATAGTCCTGCTGAGGTCCACCCTGATACTGTCCTGGAGATGTTACATCGTTATTGTCTGTCTGGAGCGGCCACGCGCCAGGCCCGATCACTTCCTCGTGAAGCATCGGAGGCACGGAGCGTGGCTGGGGCGCGTCCGCGAGGCGATCCCCGCCTGCTGGAGTTGATGAGGACGCGTCAGAGATCGCTTGCGGCTCGGCAAGTCTCTCCGGCGTGCTCGCTTGTGGGTATTCTTGATAGACGGGTTCGCGTAACGGTGTTTCAGGGACCGGCTGACCATCTTGCTCAGGGGATGGCATGCCACCCACTGCATCGTTTGGATCGTTCTGCATAAAAACGCCTGCCTCTCCAGATACTGCTGCTGTTAAGATTACATAGTCGAGTATAGCAATGCATTGATCACAGTGTCAAGGAAGATGGGACTGCCAAACTGGTGAAAATGGAAGCAGGAAACTGGTAAAGATGGCCCATATAGCCGCTAAGAAACGCTGCAAAGCCACCCAAAATGAGTTATACTAAAAGAAGTTCAATGTATCACTTGTGGCGTAGCTACATCGTTACTATTGTCTACCTATTTTCTCTAGTGTGCCATTTTTTCGAGAAAGAGGTATTCAGGAGCACATTGCATGGTAGAATGCCCTTCCTGTCAGCAGGCGCTACCTCCCCACGCGCATTTTTGTGCGCGCTGTGGGATGAGTCTATCGGTTATCATGTCCAAAGTGGCTAGCGGCACGTCCTCTGCCGAACCATACGCGCACAAAAAACAGCAGCTCGCCGCGCAGAGCGCAGGTATTATGGACGCGATGACCGCCCTGCTCCCTTTTGTGTACGAGGATCGTCGCGCGGAAAACCAGGCGCTTTTCGCCAGTACTCTGGTGCGTCAATTGCCCCTGGAAGATCCAATCTGGGGACGAGTGGCCTTTGTGATGGGGGCCTATGGCAACTATATGCACCGCTATCCACTCAGCCTGGCGCAAAAACAACAGGTCTGGCAGGCAGTGCTCTGGGCCGTGTTCTATGAGCGCTGCTTCCGACGCAAATATCTGACTCAACGTGTTCAACAACTCCTGCATTTTTTGCATGGGTGCGCGCAAGACCCAACCTTTTTGAGCAGTGCCCTGGATGACCTGGAAGCGTTGCGTCCCTACCTGGAGATCAGCAGCCTGAAGAAAGTTGTGGCATCCCTGACGCGCCTGCCAGAGCCACCCGTGGATTTGCAGCAACGTCTCAACGCGCAACTGGACGTGGCCCTGGCATCCGTGGTGCCGCCGACTACGCAACATAGCACTCCCACTGCCCGCGAGCCAGATCAGTCCGCGAGTTTCCCGGCAAAGCTATCCTCCCAACTTGAGAGTCAGCCCGCACAAACCGAGGATGATCCAGCCTCCACGCTTATTCAGAGCATGCAAAGACGGACGCACAAACGCGGCATGGGTGGTCACAATACAGACAGTCAACAGGAAAACATGACTGTGCATGCTCTGCCATTGCAGGCTTTGCACGCGGAAGCGACGCTTGCCTCCTCTGGAGGTGCGCGCGTGCCATCAGTGGTGGAGCGTGCCATCGTCGGCGGTGCGCGCGTGCCGTTAGAGCTGGGACCAGATGCGGATGACTCGCCCGTTGCCAACGCTTCCGAGAATGTACCTCGCTCTGCATTGCCTGGAGGGTCTGGATTAGCCGAGGATAGAAGCAGCCTTGAGAGCGGGACCGCGCATATTCTGCGGCTATTCCTGAACGAGGAGCAGTGCCGAGAGTTTCTGGTTAGCCTGCGCACGGCTCGTCTGGAGGCGCTCAGCCAGCTCTTGCGCGGTATGCGGCGCGAGCTGTTCAGTGTGCTGTTACACGCTCTGGAGATGGATGTGAGCATGTGCCAGGAGCCGCGCCGTTTTATTCGCCTGGGAAGAAAAAATGCTGATCGCTTCAACGAGGCCCGGCAATTGCTGGAGAGCACGCGGGCAAACGAGCAGCAGCGTGGCCTGCGTCTATTTGAGCAGGGTGCGCGCGAGACCACACATCCCGACTATACAAGCCTGGCTCGCGAATGGATGCTCTACGCCCGCGCGCGCGTGCAGGGGAGTCCGCGTGTGATCGACGACTGGGAGCATGCTCACCAGCGCAACGAGGCTTCATGGGAAGAACGCTGGAACCTGGCTGCCTTTTATCAGCAGACCGGTTATCCTGCGGAGAGTCTGCGCGTGCTGCGGCCTGAGATCGAGGCCTGGCGCGCACCGGTTGCACATCTGCGTCTCGCGCTTACCTCTGCTCTCTGTCTGTTATTGAAATACGAGGATCAGGGCGATGGGGAGAGCCGGAGGCGAGCGCCGGCTCTCCCCGCAAGGGATGAAGAGGCAAGCTCCAGGGATGCCGAACAAGAAATGCGAGCTTTTTTGCTGATCCATCTGGAACGTTGGCCGCACCCACTGTGCTATCTGGCGTGGTTGGTGCTGGTGGAGGAGACGCATGGGCCGCTGCACCCGCGCCAGCAATCTCAACGCTTGAGCGCTTTTCAGGAATTGGCCGAGCAGGTTCAGCCTCTGCCCGATCCGTGCCAGGAATGCTCAGCCAGCCGCCTGGCGGAACTGGAGGAGCTACTGGTGCATAAAGCTCGTTGCGCGGAGGCCTGGTTCTGCTGGATCAACGATTACGCCACGCGCCATCCACGCAACTACACGGCCTGGACGCAACTGGCCGAGGTCTGCGAGCGCCTGGGCCATCTGGGGAGCACGGAAGAGGCCCTGCAACATCTGGTAGAGATCCAGTACCATCACGACTACGCTCACTACGAAGAGGGCACGCCCCTGCCACGCGCGCGTTTCCTGCGCCGCAATCTGGAACGACTTTTTGAGTTCTACCAGCGCCATCGGTGGCTTGAGCAGGGCGCGGAGGCGTTTACCTCGTGTTATCCCATCCTCAGCCATCTCTGGGATACACGCGATCCCGACAACCGCAAGCTGCTCGCGCTCACCCAGCCCTATCTGGAGGACCGTCAGCGCGCCGAAGAACGGGCCGCGCAGTCGCGTCTCGAACAGGGCACGCGCGGAATCAGCCGCGCGCACACCCTGCCGCTGGAACTGGGCAAAGTCGATCAGCGCGTAGGCATGTTCATCGACTACGAGAATATCGCGCGTTTCATCCCGCGCGCGGCTGATATCGAAGAGGTTGGGCGCATACTGGCAGACCACGCCGCCAGTTTTGGCACAGTAGTCTGTCAGTGGGCCTCGGCCAGCCCGCAAAACCTATCCAATCTCGCCGATGTGCGCGGCGGCTTAGAGGCCGCTGGCTTCCGGGTACGCCTGCCACGTCGCGAACTGCAATTCAGCCCCTCGAAGAAGAACCTGGCGGACTTCGCGCTGCTGGAGTGTCTGAGCGAAGCGGCTGCCAGCGAGCGGCCCGATATCTACCTGATTGTCAGCGGTGATCGAGACTACTACGAGCGCATCTGTAGCCTGCTCGACGCGGGCCATACCGTCCGTCTGCTCGCCTCGACCGAGAGCCAGCATCTGTCGCTGCGCTATCGTGAACTGGAGCAGCAACGAGAACGCGCGAGCCGCGAGAATGGTCGCTGTACACGCGGTTTTTTTATCGATGATCTGGAAGAGGTGCTTTGTCCGCTGGTCGCGCCTGGATGATGCTGTTAGCCGAATATGAGGAAGATCAAATCGATCTCTTTCATCCAAAAACCAGCTTTTTGTCCCGATGAACTGTATCTCATCACTATAATCAGACGTGTTAGATGCATGATGGGTGATTTAAACAGACAACTTGGAAACTACCGCCTGCTAGAAATGCTCGGACATGGAGGCTTCGCCGACGTGTATCTGGGCGAACATGTCTATTTGCATACCCAGGCGGCGATTAAAATCCTGCGTACTCAACTCACTGCCGAAGATATTGGGAAGTTTCGCAACGAGGCATTTGTGGTTGCCCACCTGGTGCATCCCCATATTATCCGCGTCCTCGATTTTGATGTTGAGAACGCCGTGCCTTTTATTGTTATGGACTACGCGCCTGATGGCACACTACGCAAGCGTATTCCCCGTGGCACCCAGCTCGCACCGGCGGATTTCCTGCCCTATGTGCAGCAGGTCGCTTCGGCTCTGCAATATGCCCACGATCAGAAAGTGATTCACCGCGATGTGAAGCCGGAAAATATGCTGCTGGATGCCAGCGATGAAGTGCAACTGAGCGATTTTGGCATTGCTCTGGAGGTGCGCAGTACCCTGAGCCAGGATACGGCTGACAACGTTGTTGGCACGATGAGCTACATGGCCCCTGAACAACTACAAGGCAAGGCGCGGCCCGCCAGCGACCAGTATGCCCTGGCAGTGGTGGTCTATGAGTGGCTGACCGGCACACTGCCTTTCAAAGGCTCCCATATGGAAGTCATCACCCAGCATCTCTCCGCGCCGCCACCCGCGCTAGATGAACGATCTCTCTCGATCCCTCACACGGTGACGCAGGTGCTCTGGCGGGCCCTGGCGAAAGATCCACATGAGCGTTTTCCTCGTGTCGAGGATTTTGCCTATGCACTCGCCTATGCGTACGATACCGGTAAGTTGGGGATCAGCCACGTAGCAACACTGATGGCTGACAGACCGCCGCAAGTCGCTGGACCAGGAGCGGCGCCTGTAGCTGCCGGGCCTCTGCATGTCTCACCACACGAGGATACAGCTCCCGATGCTGCCCATCCAGCTCTATCCGCTGGACCTGCCTTGCCACAAGCCGACACCATGCCTGGAGCTATTCCAACTGCGCCGTCTGCTGGCCACGCGCCTGGTGCGCTCTCCCCAGAATATGAGACCCTTTCCAATATTGGCAGGCGTGTGGCCAGGAAAACGGGCCACAAAGCCAAAGGCTGTGCGCGGACCGTGGTGATCTCTATTGTCCTGCTTTCACTGGTGCTCTGCGGCCTCGTCTTTGCCGGTTACAACTATCTCACCAATCGCAATTCAACCGATCAGGCAGCCTCCCTCGCCAATAATTTTGTTACCGCACTCACTACTCGCAACTATAATCAGGCCTATAACGATCTGGGTTCTTCCATTACTAACTCAACCACACAAAATGCTTTCGTCCAGCAGGCCCAGACTGAAGACCGCTGCTATGGTCAGATCACAGGGGATCAGCCGCCAGGCGTCTCTTCTCCCAACGGAAATCAGGTCTATGACTACCCTATCTCGCGGGCGAAACTGAGCCAACCCTACCACTTGCAGGTAACGGTCAGCAAAGATTGGCTGGGAAACTGGTCCATCACCAACTATAACAGCGATGCAGGCAAAGGGCTGCCACCGTGTCATTAAGACTTGTTCTCATTAGCCCGGTATCTGTTATATCTGCTTACTTTCCTTCAATACCTGCATATAAACTATAGCATGTCTTTTCACGAGAAAAAAACCTGTCCGCTGTTTGCTCCACCTCCATTGTGTGGATTAGAGCAAACAGCGGACAGGTTTTTTGCAAAACGGGAAAGAACTAGCGCGGACCTGCTGCGCGCACATCGTCGCTGACAATCATGAACTGTTTAAAGTTCTCTTTGAAGCTCGCGGCCAGCTCATTGGCCTGGCGATCATAGGCTTCTTTGTCATCCCAGGTGTTGCGGGGTTGCAGGATGGTGCTCGGCACATCCGGGCAGGCCAGTGGCGTGCGCAGACCGAAGATTGGATCGGTCACCATCTCCACCTGCTCGATCTCGCCGCTAATGACCGCGCGCACCATCGAACGGGTATAGTTGATGCTGACACGCTCGCCGACGCCGTAGGGTCCACCGCTCCAGCCGGTGTTGACCAGGTAGCAGCGCACGTTATGCTTTTCTATGCGCTCACGCAGCAGGTTCGCGTACTCTCCGGGTCGGCGGGGCAGGAAGGCCGCGCCAAAGCACGAGCTAAACGTCGCCTGGGGCGTCGTCACCCCGGCTTCGGTTCCCGCCAGCTTGCTTGTATAGCCCGACAGGAAGTAGTACATGGCTTGCTCGGTGGTCAATTTTGAGATGGGTGGCAGCACGCCAAACGAATCGGCAGTCAGGAAGATCACCGCTTTAGGCTGGCCGCCCACGCCTTCCATGATGACATTATCGATAAAGTCGATGGGATAGGCCACACGCGTATTCTCGGTCAGCGAATCGTTGGCATAGTCCGGCTCGCGGTTCGCCTTGAGCACCACATTCTCGTAGACCGAGCCAAAGCGGATCGCATTCCAGATTTGCGGCTCATACTTCTGGGAGAGGTTGATGCATTTCGCGTAGCAGCCACCCTCAAAGTTGAAGACGCCGTTATCGCCCCAACCATGCTCATCATCGCCGATCAGGCGCCGGCTGGGGTCAGCGGAAAGGGTAGTTTTACCCGTGCCGGAGAGACCAAAGAACAGCGCGACATCGCCCTCTTCCCCAACGTTCGCCGAGCAGTGCATCGGCAGTACGCCCTGCGTTGGCAGGATAAAGTTCAGGACGGAGAAGATCGACTTTTTCATCTCGCCAGCGTAGCGCGTACCCGCGATCAACACCAGGCGCTCCTCGAAGTCCACAATAATGGCCGTCTCCGAGCGCGTGCCGTGGATGCGCGGATCGGTGTGAAAGTTCGGCACACAGAGAATGGTAAAGCCCGGACGGTTGCTGGTCAGGTCGCTCTCGTTGGCGCGCAGGAAAAGCTGGCGCGCGAAAAGATTATGCCAGGCCATCTCGGTAATCACCTGGATGGGCATGCGATAATCTGGATCGGCTCCGGCAGCGGCGTCCAGCACAAACACATCGCGACCCTGCAGATAGGCCGAGAGGCTCTGGCGGACAGCGGCGAAGTGCTCGTGTGACATCGGATGATTATTTTCGCCCCACCAGATCTTCTCCGCGTATTTCTCATGTGAAACGATATACTTATCTTTAGGGGAACGCCCTGTGTGCGAGCCGGTCGTGGCGCTAAACGCCCCGTTCGCGGCCAGCATACCTTCCTGGCGTGCCAGCGCCTGCTCGATCAAGACAGCGGTTGGCATATTCCAGTGAATCGTTCCCAGGTTTACCAGCCCATACTCTTCCAGGGCTTTTTTATCCATCATCATAGTCATTGCGTGTTTTTTCTCCTTCTGCGGGCGGGCGCGCCAATAGAAAATAACCTCGATGTTCAACACGACCCGTGCGCGATGCATCGATGCACCACTCTCCCTATCAAACGTTAGTTTACCAGAAGAGAGGGCGTTTCTGCAACCCATATATCCGTCCGGTTGCTCACTCGTTCACCATGCGTGATAAGCCAGTTTGTGCTCTTCACACGCGGTTTCAGGCTGGATGGAAGGGCTATTTTTGCGCGAGCGACTCTCCTTCGCGGCTCACGAGAATAAGGGCGCGCTTATAGGTTGCGCAAGAAAATGCAATCGATGGCTCTGTTTTTACAGAAACGCCTCGGTTCTCGCACAAGGTCATGGTATAATAGGGAATGTTCATTTCAAAGTGCGGGTGCTCACACCCTATGGCTCTGCGAAAGCTGCAATAGTCTCCTGGCAAGCCAGAATTCTCCGCGTATAGAGGTCTACCGCAGAGAACATACAACCTGGCGTTACACCGCGTTTGAGGCTGGCGATGAGATAGAGCTGCTCAGCCTGGGTGTGCATTTTCCTATTGAAGAGGCCTATGAAGATATAGACTTTGCGGAAATACCCTCCGAAGAAGGTGAGCATGAAGATTAAACTTCACGCTCATCACTCCCACTTTCCCGCAAATTTTGTATACCCTCGTTTTTCTGCAAACTCTGCACATACGCCACAAATGTATCTCCCCGGTCAAATTCGTTGAGGAACATGCCAAAGCTGGCGAAGCCGGGGGAGAAGAGCAGAGTGTCGCCGGGCTGCGCTACGGCCACGGCCTGGTCCATTGCGGCCTGGAAGGTGTCGAAGACGCCGTGTAACTGAGCGGGACGCTTCTGTGCGCGCATCGCTTCCTCCAGGGATGGCAACAACTCGTCGGTGCCGCTGCCTTTGAGCAGGATAACGTCGCGGCAGCGGCGGGCGATCATGGCGGGCCAGTCGGCGAGGGGAAGGTGCTTGGTAGTGCCACCGGCTACGAGCACAATGGGACCGTTAAATGCCTGCAACGCGGTCAGCCCCGCCACAGGCGTGGTGCTGGTGGTGTCGTTGATATACGAGACACCGTTGATGAGCGCGATCTCTTGCAAACGATGGGCCACGCCGCGAAATTCCTGCACCACCTGCGCAATGGTTGCGTCGTCGATGTCCAGCAGGCGCGCCATCGTGGTGGCGAGCAGGATATTTTCCAGGTTGTGCCGCCCGCGCATGGGTGTATCGCGAAAGGTGAAAGGGACGAACTGCTCGCTGTGACCGCGGGGGAAGCTGCCACCGTGCAGCAGACTGGCGAACCACGTCTGCTCGGCTGGCGCCTCCTCACCCATGCGCTGCGTCCACTCGTTGTCGTAGTTGAAGACCGCCAGGTCGCCGGAACGCTGGTGGCGGAAAATATTGGCTTTGGCGGCGACATACTGCTCCATGCTGTCGTAGGTATCCATGTGATCGGGCGAAATATTGGTCAGCACAGCCGCAGCGGGGCTCATCTTGTGCGGCTCCAGAGCCTCTAACTGCCAGCTTGAGAGTTCCAGTACGACCTGCGTTTGGGACGTGATCGTTGGGAGCAGCGAGAGCGTCTCCACACCTGAGATGTTGCCGCCCAGCACAGTTGGCTGGCCCGTCGCTTTGAGCAGTTCGTAGAGCAGGGTCGAGGTAGTTGTTTTGCCGCGTGTACCGGTCACGCCGATGATACGGCCAGGGCAGGCGCTGAAGAAAAGCGCAATCTCCTGCTCGATCTGCGCGCCATGCTCGCGGGCGATGCGCAGGTAGGGCGAGGTGCGTTTGACGCCGGGCACGCGCAGCACAATCTCGGCCCAACGAAAATCCTCCTCGCGATGCTGGCCCAGGACGTACTCTATCGGTAGACCCGCGAGGGCCGCGATACTGGGCGCCAGCACCTCCGCCGAACGCAGATCGGTCACACGCACCTGCGCGCCCTGTTGCGCGGCGTAACGAGCCGAGGCAATGCCAGAACCGTGCAGGCCCAGGCCCATGATTACGACACGCTTTCCCTGTAATTCCATATATATGCCGTCCTGTCTCTGATGAATTGTACTGGCTCTCTGCTGCTGCCATGATAGCAGTTCGGGCGCGTTTCAGGCAAGCTCAGCAACTTTGCAGGTTTTCCCAGAACGTTATAGCAATAGCCGAAAAGATTGAGCTACTCAACACGTCTAGCGGTTGGCTCTCGACGATCTATGCTAAGCTCAATGTTTGCGACTGCCGCTATTAGCTGGCACGGCGCGGCCTAAGCCGATCCATTATTGTACGGTTAATCCGCCATCGAGAACGAGCACTGCGCCGGTTGTGAACGAAGATTCCTCGCTCGCGAGGAAAAGCGCGGCGTTGGCAATCTCTTCTGGAGTACCCAGGCGTCCCAAAGGAATGAGGCTGCCAAGTTTTTGCAAGGCCTGTGCCGGGTCGCGATGCGTTGAAACCATCGTCTCTACCATAGGAGTTGCGGTGAACGCGGGCGCGATGGCGTTGACCCTGATACGAGAGCGGGCCAGTTCAAGGGCGGCGGTCCTGGTCAGGTGAATACACGCGGCTTTCGAGGTAGAATAGGCGGCATAGCCAGGATTGCCAACGATGCCCGCAACACTCGCAGTATTAATGATCGAGCCACCCTGCCCATGCTTCATCATCGCTGCCGCGCCATATTTGATGCCCAGGAAGACACCTTTCGTATTGACCGCGAAGACGCGCTCCCATTCGCTTTCTGCCAGGGCTGCAATCGTGGTGCGCTGTTCGCCCGTCCCGGCATTATTGCAGAGGATATGCAAGGCGCCAAAGCGGTCAAGCGTCGTTTGCACGGCTGCTTCGACCTCCTGAGCTATGGTGACGTTCAGCTGTACCGCAAAGGCCGTACCGCCTTGCTTCTCAATGAGGCGGACGGTTTCTGTCGTACCCTGAGCGTTGATATCGCCCGCGACCACGGATGCCCCTTCACGAGCGAAGAGCAGCGCCATCGCGCGCCCAATTCCGCTACCAGCGCCAGTAATCAGGGCCACCTTGCCCTTGAGTCTCTCTGTCATCGGGTCTCACCTTTCTGCATCATAGGGGTGCCATCTATCCTGAAGTTCAAGATAGATCAAAGATGTTCTGGCAATGCTGTTCACGTTGACGTAAACGGCAATGTTATGACAATAATAAGTTGTTGTATGTAATTGTAGCATTGTATCGATGAGTTGAGAAGGACGAGAGGCGCTCTCTGTCCGTTTGTAACGACGACGTATGAGAAGGACGACCATGATTACGAATTCGCGACAGGGGAGAAGAAATCGTCCGGTTGGTCCGGCGTATAAGTGGATTGTGCTCTCAAACACGACGCTGGGCGTGCTGATGGCCAGCATCGACGCGAGTATTGTCCTGATTTCTCTTCCGGCCATTTTTAATGGAATTCATGTAAACCCGCTCGCCGCCAATGAAACCGGCTATTTTCTCTGGCTCCTGCTGGGCTATATGGTGGTGACGGCCACGCTGCTGGTCACCTTTGGCCGCATCTCTGATATGTTTGGGCGCGTGCGGATGTATAACCTGGGCTTCCTGATCTTTGCGATTGCGAGTACATTGCTCTGGTTAACGCCCGGCACCGGCAATACAGGCGCGACCGAATTGATTGTCTTTCGCCTGATCCAGGGCATCGGCTCCGGCTTCCTCTTCGCGAACAGCGCGGCTATCCTGACGGATGCGTTTCCCGCGAACCAGCGCGGCCTGGCGATGGGCATTAACCAGATCGCGGCCATTCTAGGTTCGGTCATCGGGCTGATTCTGGGGGGAATTCTCGCGTATTTCGACTGGCGGCTGGTCTTCCTGGTGAGTGTGCCGGTGGGTATCGTTGGCACGATCTGGGCGTATCTGATGCTGCGTGAGACGGCGACGATTCGCGAGCACCAGAAGCTCGATTGGCCCGGTAATATCACCTTCGCGATAGGCCTGACCGTGCTGTTGATCGGGATCACTTATGGGATCGAACCCTACGGCGGCTCGCCAATGGGCTGGACCAATCCACTGGTGATTGGCATGCTGACCGGCGGCACGCTTATGCTGGCGGTGTTTGTCTGGATCGAATTGCACGTGGCAGACCCGATGTTTCGCCTGGACCTCTTTAAGATCCGCGCTTACGCAGCTGGCAATATGAGCAGTTTTCTGGCCAGTATCGCGCGTGGTGGGCTGCAATTTATGCTGATCATCTGGTTGCAGGGCATCTGGCTGCCGTTGCATGGCTACGATTACGCGGTGACGCCGCTGTGGGCCGGAATTTATCTGTTGCCGCTGCTGATCGGTTTTGTGGTCATGGGACCGGTGAGCGGCTGGCTCTCGGACCGTTTTGGCGCGCGTGTCTTCTCGACAACGGGCATGCTGATCCAGACCGTGGGTTTTGTTCTGCTGACCATCTTACCGGCGAATTTTGTCTATATCTGGTTCGCCCTGATTGTCTTTATGCTGGGCTTTGGCCAGGGGATGTTCTCCGCGCCAAATACCTCATCGATCATGAACAGCTTGCCACCCGATCAACGCGGCGTTGGCTCAGGCATGCGCGCGACCTTCCAGAACTCCGGCTCGCTGGCCAGCATCGGCATTTTCTTCAGCATTGTGATCGCGGGCCTGGCGGCATCCCTGCCGGGCACACTCTCCACGGGGCTGGGCGCTGTTGGTGTGCCTGCTGACGTGGCGAATAACATTGCACACCTGCCGCCGACCTCCGCGCTCTTCGCCGCTTTTCTGGGCTACAACCCAATGGCGCAACTGCTACCGGCGCATGTGCTCCACGCGCTGCCAGTGGCCCACCAGCATATGCTGCTGGGACAGAGCTTCTTCCCCAATCTGATCTCGCCACCGTTCCTGCAAGGTCTGCACGGAGCCTTCTATCTCTCGGCGGCCCTGTGCCTGATCGCCGCATTCGTCTCGGCTCTACGTGGCAAACGCTACGTCTATGGTCAACAGGATTTGGCGCCGCTGTCGCAAGAAGATGCAGCGGAAAGCAGGTCAGAGCGATCCACGGCCACAACGGATTGAGGCCGCGCCAAGTATGAATCGCCCGGCGTAGCTCCAGCAATGACCTGGAAGCTACGCCGCCTGGCGCGTGACAGGAAAGTTTCTCGCCAGTAATAGAGTAGAGCACTTCCCCCATGAAATAGTATGAACCACAGATGGCAACAAATTTTTGAGGTCCACGTCCCTAAATTCTGGTACCTCCGTCCCCCATCTGCGCGATACCTTGAAATTTTCGCGTTTCGATTCTATACTCCTTCTGCGTGAGGGAAAACTCACCTTTCACGGATGGGCCGTTGACTGAATTCAGCGATTACGCAGCTTTCGTTTCAGAAAGACGCGTATCTGCAATCATCTACAATCAAAGGAAGAGTTGCATGAAACTCTGGCGCTATGGACGCGCAATTGAATATCTGGGCCAGCGCTATCGGCTGGAGGGGATTCTGGGCAGCGGCGGGATGGCCGAGGTGTATCTGGCGTGGGATGAGCAAGAGCAGCGCGAGGTGGCGATTAAGGTCTTGCGCTCCGATGACCTGGATCAGGAGACGCTGAACCGCTTTATGAAGGAGGCGGGCCAGATCGTGGCCTGGCAGCATCCGCATATTCTGCGCGTGTATGAGCAGATGCAGGTTGAGTTGATCGATGTCGCGCAGGGTTCGATGCTGTTCTATATGGTGATGGAGTACGCGAGCGGCGGCGATCTGCATAAACGCCTGACGCCCGGCAAGCCCTTTCCGCTTTCGGCGAGTTTCGCGCTCTTCCGCCAGCTCTGCGACGCGGTGCAGTATGCCCACGAGCATGGGGTGATCCATCGCGATCTCAAGCCTCTCAACATTCTCTTCCGACGGCCAGCGCTGGGACCGGAAGAGGTGGTGCTGAGCGACTTTGGCCTGGCTGTACAGGCGGATGCCTCGCACCATACGTTCGCCCGCGCCGGTACGCTGGCGTATATGGCCCCCGAACAGTTGCAGGGGCACGCGCTGCCCGCCAGTGATATTTTCGCGCTCGGCGTGATCCTCTACCAACTCTGTACTGGCCGCCTGCCCTTTCGACGCTCCATCCAGGATCTCGCGCGCGTGGATGAGCTGCCTACGCCGACGCGTCCCAGCTTGCTGCATCCCGAATTGCCTCCTGGCCTGGATGAGCCTGTGCTACACGCTCTGCACGAACTGCCGACTGAACGCTATCGCAGCGCGCGCGAGTTCTGGGATACCATCCATCTGACCCTGCTGAGCAATGCGCGCACGTTTCCCTTTCTCGCAGACGAAACGTGGAGCCAGGCCGGGGCTACGTGGCCTTTCGAGGATCTGGAACGGCCAGGGGGAACGAAACAACGCGGCAGACCATCCACACAACCAGCAGCTAGTGCGCTGGACGCTGTTTCAAGGCCCATTGAGGAAGGGCCGAAATCCCCGCCAGGTTCCTTGAGAGAGAAACAGAAAGCGTCTCCTGAGAGGAGCTTCGGCCTATCCCTTCCTGCCTACAGTATACCTCGACCGCCAAATCAGCTCAGGCAATTCGCCGGGGAGCAAGCGCAGGCGCGACCCCCACAGCCTGAAGAGCGCGAGCGCGATCAGCACCCCTATCCAGAAGCAGCGCTACCTCAATTCCAACGCGGCTCGCCCGTGCCCAACCTGGATGACGAGCCGCCCGCGAGCAGTCTGCGGCGTATGGGCCAGACGGTCTCCGAACGCGATGCTGCAACCCTGGACACCGACCCGGCGACTACGCTCCACGAGAACGAGTCACTGCATACGTGGATGCGACACGACGAGGTTGATCCCGCGACCACGCGCCACGATGATGACGATAAGCCCGCGAGCATTCCTTCCACACGGGTACGGCGCGACGGTACTGAACCTGCGAGCAGATCTTCCACGCGGGCTGGCGAGTCCTCGCGTCACAGCACACGCTCGCCTGAACATTCCCGACGCTCAGCGCCTTCCACGCGCGTGCCCGGTCGAACTGAGACTACGCGCCGTTCGATCCTGCACCCATCCGGGAACGGCCTGAGCGGGTCCACGCAACACCTCACACCCAACGCGCCCGCTGAAAGACAGGTTGCCCGCGCGCGACGTTCTGAACAGCGTCCACCTGAGAGCGGTCAGGCTGAGCCCACCTGGCACCTCGACTCCTACCCAGCCGACCACACGTATGCCGATGCACGCCGTGTCGAGCAATCCTACACCGATGCGCGAGAACGGCGCACGCAAGAGCAGCACACGCAAGAGCAGCACACGCAAGAACGGCGCACGCAAGAGCAACACACGCGAGAACGGCGCACGCAAGAGCAGCACACGCGAGAACGGCGCACGCGAGGGGCGCCGCTACATGCAAGGGGGGGCGAGGTTAGCTCAGGTGAGGCGCGAGAACGGCGCACGCGAGGGGCGCCGCTACATGCAAGGGGGGGCGAGGTTAGCTCAGGAGGTGTTCCACATGCTACGCGCGTGTTGCCTGTTGGCGGGTCGTTGAGCGCGTCACAGAAGTTGGAGGCGAGTGGCGCGCCCTTGCGACGCCGCATCGCCCTGCCGCTGCTCCAGATTCGCCACAGGCGCGGGCTACGTACACGCAAATGGCCGCTGGTGCCGCTGGCTCTCGCGCTGGCTCTGCTGCTGCTCGTCGGGGCCATCTTCCTGGCGGCTGGCGCGCAGGGGAGTCTGCTGCACCTCTTTGGGGCGCCAACCGTCCGCGTGACCCTGACCCCACAGGCGCGCCTGGAGCAGGCCAGCTACACCTTCACCGCCATCCCCGGCGCAACCACCGATAGCGCAAGACGCCAGGTCGCGGCCCGTCTCCTCAATTCCACGTCGCCCACCCAATCCACTACCGCCAACGCCACCGGCTCGATCCCCGCTACAACGGCCAGGGGGCAATTGACGTTTATTAATAATACTGCGAATACAATCACGGTCCAAACTACCACTATTACAGATAATAACGGCATACAATTCTCATTTAATGGTCCTGTTACTGTACCCGCTAATCCCCCCACCGTCACTGTTGCTGGCTTCGCCGTTAACCCAGGCATCAACGGCAATATACCAACGCTTGATATTGATAAAGCTTGTTGTGCGCCCGGAGGTGCTATTTTCGTGAAAAATACAGCTTTCACCGGCGGTCAGGATGCAGTACACAATGGCGTCATTCAACAGAGCGACATTGATGGGGTGGCGCGTGGGTTGGCGGGGACGTTGACGCAGGGCGCGCAGGCGGATCTGGCTCGGCAGGTGAGGAGTGGGGAGCGAGTCGTAGCTGGGAGCGTGGCGTGCCAGCCGCAGACGAGCGCCAATCAGCAGGCCGGTGATCAGGCGAAGAGCGTCACCGTGCAGGTCGCGGTCACCTGTGGCGAGGAGGTCTACGATGACGCGGCTGTGCGCCAACTGGCCGGGGACATGCTCAACGCGCGGGTGGCGAGCGACTCTACGCTGGGCGCGGCGTATCATCTGAATGGGCCGCTAACGGTCAATGTGCTCGGTGCCAGCGCCATTGATGGTACGCGTAACGTCGCGCTCAACGTGCAGGCGCGAGGCACGTGGGCGTATGCCTTCTCCCCGGCTCGCTTGCGTCAACTGGCCAGCCTGATCGCGGGCAAGAGCGAGGCGGATGCGCGGGCGTTATTATTGCAGCAAGCGGGCATTATGGATGTGCAATTTCGTCCAGAGGGCAACCTGCCGGGTAATGTTGATGAGATTGAGATGCGCGTGGGGTGAGCGGGGCAGATCAGCCATCAAATATTGTTGAGCTTGACAGCACCCAGCGAATCCTCTATGATGGGCCTCAACCAAAACGCATAGAGTACACAACGCGTTGAACAGGATCAGTAGACACTGGTCAGGCCAGCAGAGCGAGCCGGGAGAGTGCAAGCCGGTAGACTGGCCGCCGTGCTGAACCCACCTGGGAGCGCCAGCGAGAAAGCTGGCCGGACCCTCCACCGTTACCAGGAGAGGCGCTTAAATGGCTGATACTGGCCTGATGTGAGCGCATAGAGAGGGAGGCGGCCACAGGGCATCCTCCAACCAGGGTGGTACCACGGGTGCAATTGCTCGTCCTTGCAGGGACGAGTTTTTTTTATGGTCTTTATCAAGCTGGCAGGTACGCGGGGCACGCGAGCTGTTTTGCCAGGGAGTGTATTGCAACAAGAGGTGCTAATTATGGCAAAAGATGAGAAACTGGTAGAAGATCTGGTGGACCAGGAGGACAATTTTTCGCAATGGTACAATCAGGTCGTGCGCAAGGCGGAGCTGGCTGATTACGCTCCGGTGCGCGGCTGCATGATTATTCGTCCCTATGGCTACGCCATCTGGGAGAACCTGCAACGCCTGCTGGATGCGCGCTTTAAGGAGACGGGCGCCGAAAACGCGTATTTCCCGCTGCTGATCCCGCGCAGTTTTCTGGAGAAAGAGGCCGAGCACGTAGAAGGCTTCGCGCCCGAACTGGCCTGGGTCACACGCGGCGGCGGCGAGGAGTTAGAGGAGCCGCTGGCCATTCGCCCGACCAGCGAGACGATCATCGGGCAAAGCTTCGCGAAATGGATTCAGAGCTATCGCGACCTGCCGATGTTATTGAATCAGTGGAACAACGTCATGCGCTGGGAGAAACGCACCACGCTTTTCTTGCGCACTTCTGAATTTCTCTGGCAAGAGGGGCACACGGCGCACCGCACCCTGGAAGAGGCTGAAGAGCGCACGCGCATGATGCTGGAGGTCTATCGATCTTTTGCGGAAGAGGACGCGGCCATTCCGGTCATCGCGGGCCGCAAGAGCGAGAACGAGAAGTTCGCGGGGGCGCTGCGTACCTACTCTATCGAGGCCCTGATGGGCGATGGCAAGGCGCTCCAATCAGGAACCAGCCACAATCTCGGCCACAACTTCGCAAAAGGCTTTGACGTGCAATTTCTGGATGCCGATGGGCAGCGCAAATACTGCGCCACAACCAGTTGGGGCATGAGCACGCGCATGATCGGCGGCATCATTATGGTCCACGGCGACAAAAACGGGCTGATGATGCCGCCGCACCTGGCCCCGTACCAGGTCGTGATCGTCCCCATCTGGCGCAAAGATCAGGAGAAAGAGACGGTCGGCGGGCTGGTCACGCGTGTGGAGAAGATGCTCAAGGGCAAGGTGCGCGTCAAAGTTGACTGGAGCGAGAACACGCCGGGCTGGAAGTATAACGAGTGGGAGATGCGTGGCGTCCCCGTGCGCGTGGAGATCGGGCCGCGCGACGTGCAGAACAACAGCGTCATGCTCGTGCGCCGCGACAGCCGCGCCAAAGAGAGCGCGCCGGTTGAAGGTCTGGAGACGCGTCTCCCTGAATTGCTGGAGGAAGTGCAACACGCGATGTATGAGCGTGCCCTGGAGTTCCGGCGCGCCCATACATACGAGACGGAGAGCTATGACGAGTTTAAAGAGATCATCGCCTCCGAGAAGCGCGGCTTTGTGCGCGTCAAATGGGCCGAGGATAGCGCGGCAGAGCTGGCCGTCAAGGAAGAGACCAAAGCGACCCTGCGCGTTATCCCCTTCGACCAGCCAGAGGGCGGTGTGCAAGGCAACTGCATCTACACCGGCAAGCCCGCCACCTGCGAAGCCATTTTCGCGCGCGCGTATTAACTGCCCGCGCATCATTGCATGATCCATTGTGCTGAGGAGGTGTGCAGGGCCGGGAACGCGCCCTGTACGCCTCCTCAGCACAAATACCGCTTGCTTGTTTGAAACACCTGTATACTATGATATAGAGATACAACACCAAAATAAAATGTGAGTGAGTGGATGTTTCAGAGGGGTGGACAGGCATGGATTCAACGGAGGTTTATCATCATGCATGATTTTCTACTGGAAAATTCCATTATGTACAAGGAGTTGGTCAAAGAAGGCGAGATCAAGGGATTTGAGAAGGGGCAGGCTCAGGGTCGAGCGCAAGGCATCGAGGCGGGTTTGCGCCAGAGCATTGAGACGGTGGTGAAGGCGCGCTTCCCTGACCTGCTGGACATCTCTAAAGAGCAGGTAGGGCGCATTCACGATGAGCAACGGTTGCGTGATATCCATCTCCAACTGATTATAGTCGCCACCGAAGCCGAGGCACATCGTTTTTTGATGTCCCTACCTGATTGAGCGCGCAAAGCTGAGGTGCTGGCCATATGCTGGTGCCCGCGCTACTTATCGCATACAATGCTGCCGATTGGGACAATCCCCTCGCGTCCGGCGCTTGTCGCATTCCCGATGCCTCACGCACGTCGTGCTCGCCACGGCCCCCCTTGTATGTAGCGCCGGCCCTCGCGTCCGGCGCTTTATGAACCAGTGTCCACCTGATACGTAATAAACAGGCCGCCAGGCTCGGTGCGCACATTGGTGGCGCAGTACTTCAGGTTGCTGGGCAGGGCGCTGGGCTTCTGAGCGAGCTGAGCATTGATGCTGCTCTCGAACGATTGTGCAAAGGTCGTCACGGGCAGGCCACCGAGGTCTGCGTGGGTCACATGGATTTGCAGCACGCAGGTCTGCACATAGGGCTGCGCATTAATTGTAAAGTGGCGCGTGACCGTTGTGCCCAGCACGGAAGCTGTATCGTCCCCGCTGATAATGACCTCTGCGCCATGCTCTAACTCCACGCGTACATTCTGGACCTGCCCAGGCAAACCAGCGTTGGCCAGATCTTGCTGCACCAGTTGCGTCACAAAGGCTGAATCGGCCTCAACGATCACATTGCCCTGCGTCGTTTTCGGCACAAGTACCAGCGGACCCGCGGCAGAGATCCCATACCAGAAGAGCGCGCCCAATCCCACGGCCACGCCGAAGAGCCATACAAGCGCCAGGGTGCCAATGCGCCCAAGACACGACCTGCGCGGACGCCACCTGGATTCAGGTGCGTAAAGTTCCTCTTCCTCCAAAAGCTGGCGCGTTTGACGCACCTGGGAGGCTGCCGGGTCAAACTGGCGTGACGTCGGGTTCTGATCGTTCATCAAAGACTCCTTCTTAATTGCATGCTGTTCCTTCAATCATATGCGTTGGCGTCTTTCCATGCAAGCAATCTATGACCAATGATTAAGAATATGACCAGCTTGCGCCCGCGCCACCCGCGTGGCACACCAGCACCCACACTGCCATCCTGCACCTCAAGCAACGTTTTGCGTCAGGTTCGCATCATTATTTTGTGCAAGTTGCACAAAATAATCGGAGAGACTTTTAGATATTCTGGCTATAGTATCCACGAGATTGGATGGGTATGATTCAGGTAAAGAGCGCGGAGAACGGCTAGAGGGCCGCATCCATTTTGCTCTGAAACACAGCGTATGGACTCATCAAGACGGGCAACAAGGGAGAGTTGTTCATTGCCAGCAATGGAGCCGGGCTAGCAGAGAAAGAGAGCGCGAACCGATGACCCCAGAAGAAGTACTCGCATTTGCTGAAAAACACGGCGCGAAAATGGTTGACTTCAAATTCACCGACCTGCCCGGCAATTGGCAGCATTTTAGCGCCCCGCTTCGCGAACTGGAACTGGAGACGTTTGTTGAGGGCAAGCCATTTGACGGCTCCAGCGTGCGTGGTTTCCAGACCATCGACGAGAGTGACATGCTGATTGTGCCCGACGCCGCCACCGCTATTATGGACCCCTTTACCGCTGTTCCCACGCTGAGCCTGGTCTGCGATATCGCGCAGCCGGGACCGGTTGGGCGCAAAAAGCCGTATAGTCGCGATCCCCGCTATATTGCGCGCAAGGCCGAGGCGCATCTGCGTGAGAGCGGCATCGCTGAGAACAGCTACTTTGGTCCCGAAGCCGAGTTCTTCATCTTCGACAATGTGCGTTACACCTCCAGCGACAATGTGCAGTACGCCGAGGTAGATTCGGATGAGGCGCACTGGAACAGCGGTCGCAATGGCACACCCAATCTCGGCCACCGCATGCGCGTCAAAGAGGGCTACTTCCCTGTCGCGCCGAACGATACCCTGCAAGACCTGCGCACCGAGATGGTGCTGACCCTGGAAGAGCTGGGGGTGCGCGTCGAGGCCCAGCATCACGAGGTGGGAGCCGCCGGTCAGAGCGAGATCGATATTCGCTTCGGCACCCTGCTCCAGACCGCCGATAACCTCCTGCTCTACAAATACATCGTCAAGAACACCGCGCGCAAGCATGGCAAAACCGTGACCTTCATGCCCAAGCCGATTTTTGGCGACAACGGCTCCGGTATGCACGTTCACCAGAGCTTGTGGAAAGGCGAGAGGCCGCTCTTCTACGATGGCGAGGGCTATGCCGGTCTCTCCCAGCTCGCCCGCTACTATGTTGGAGGTCTGCTGACCCACGCGCCGGCGATTCTGGCCCTCGCGGCCTCAACCACTAACAGCTACAAACGCCTGGTGCCCGGCTACGAAGCGCCCGTCAACCTGGTCTTCTCACAGGGCAACCGTAGCGCCGCTGTGCGTATCCCGAAAACCAACTGCCCCGCCTCCACGCGCGTCGAGTTCCGCCCGCCCGATGCGGCCTCCAACCCCTATCTCGTCTTCTCTGCGCTCTTAATGGCGGGTCTGGATGGGATTCGCCGCGAGATCGAGCCATCCGAGCATGGATACGGGCCGGTGGATAAGAACCTGTATCATATGTCGAAAGAAGAGCTGCGTGAGATCAAGAGCGTGCCTGGCTCCTTGCACGAAGCCCTCAACGCGCTCGAAGATGACCACGAATTCCTGCTCGAAGGCGACGTCTTCACCAGCGACCTGCTTGAGCATTATGTCGAGCTAAAACGCGAGCAGGCCAACCAGGTCAGCCTGCGTCCCGTGCCGATTGAGTTCTCGCTCTATTACGACGTATAGTCTCCGCACGATCCCACCGGCCAGGCGAGCAGGGCGCGCCCTGCTCACCTGACATGGCGTCGGGGCCAGCCCGACGTCACGTTACAGGTATGAGTGTCGGGGGCCAGCCCCGTCGAGCGATCCACTGCGAAGCATACTGCCGGCAGCGTGGCTGATGGTGATAATAGAAGCAAAGCGTGACTCAAACCGGCAGAGGAGTGCGCCCCGTATCTGGCTTTGGGCGTTTGGATGAGTTCTTGTCATCACGCGAGACGCGCTCAAGCGGTATTCGTTCGGCGATCAGCAGATGTCTGGCACGTGGTTTATTGGCTTCGCGGGCGCTGAGGAAGCTGGCGAGGTCAACGATCCGACTGGCATAGCCCCATTCATTATCGTACCATCCCGCCACATGCATCACGCGCTCCCCGCACAGTTGCTGGGTCAGCAGACCGTCAACAACGCTGGAGTGGCCGTCGCCGCGAAAATCGCTGGACACCAGGGGCAGCTCGGTGTAGCCAAGCAGCCCGGCCAACGAACCCTGCGCGGCCTGGGCAAACGCGGCGTTGACCTGCGCCACGCTCGCAACTTTCTCCAGTTCGACCACCAGATCAAGCACCGAGACGGTAATCGTCGGCACGCGATAGGAGATGCCGTGGAACTTGCCCGCCAGGTCTGGGAGCACCTCGCCCAGAGCTTTGGTCGCGCCGGTGGTCGTGGGAATAATATTCTCGGCCCCGGCCCGCGCGCGTCGTGGGTCCACATGATTGCGATCAAGGATATGCTGATCATTGGTATAGGCGTGAATGGTATTCATCATACCAGAAGACAGGCCAAATTTTTCGTGCAAAACCTTTGCGATAAGTGCCAGTGCATTTGTTGTGCAGGAAGCAGCGGAAATGATTTGATGCGCGCGCGGGTTATACATGGATTCATTCACGCCAAACACTAACGTTACGTCGGCTCCCTTGCTGGGCGCAGTTACCAGAACATGTTTCACGCCGCAGCGCAGATGGGTCGCGGCCTGTTCAGCGCTGGTGAAGGCTCCCGTTGACTCGATCACCAACTCCACGCCCAGTTCGCGCCAGGGAATATCCAGCGGGTCAGCATGCGCAACAATAGAAATAGCACATCCGTCGATCACCAACTGCCCATTGACCACCTCTACATGGCCCTGGAACGGTCCATAGGTAGAGTCGAACTGGAAGAGATGCGCGTTTATCGCAGAGCCACCCCGGTCATTGATGGCGACGATCTCAACGTCGGACTGACGCTCCAGGGCAGAGCGCAGAACCAGCCGCCCAATACGTCCAAAACCATTGATCCCTATTTTCATGCAATCACCCCTTTACCCCCAGAGAGTAATGTATCACTTTACATATCGCTTATACTTCAACGGTATCGCGTTGTCTGGCTCGCAGCAGGTGAGAGATCAGAAAAAGTTGGGTCAGGGCCAGGGGATGGCTCTGCTCGGCCTGCGAGTCGGAATACTGGCCGAGCACCGTGGGAGAGGCAGCTCCACAGGCATCCAGGTGGTCCAACAGCCCCTGTTCAAGCGCGTGCGCCGGTCCGTCGGGGATTGCGCCATCGATCTCCAGATACTCAACGGCCCGGCCACCCTCGCGACCCAGCGTTGTGCGCACCCGACCTGAACGATCACTTTCGATAATACTGCTCAAATCAGGATGATGCAGCGTCCCATGCAGAGTCAGGCGCACATTGAGATGCGCGTCGTTGAAACGCCCACCATTGGGGTGCCCATGATTGTTGCTGTGAGCGAGGTGGCCATTGTCGTTGCTGCGAGCACGAGTCAGTGGATCGGAGAAGAACGCGATCTCGATATCCGCGTGCTGGCGCTGTGGTCGGATATACGCCTCTGCATCGGGCTCGCGAATATCAAGCTCATGCAGCACCTCCTCAGGCGAATAACCACGTTTGGTCGAGTCGCGCGCAACCTTCCAGCGCCGCCGCAACTCTTCGGGCGGGTTGAGATACACCCGCACGCTGTAGGCATTGCGCATCTCCTGCCGATAAAAACCGAGCAGCCCTTCGACGATCAAAAAGGGGCGTGGCACAATATATTGAGGCGGGCCAAAGTCACCCAACGAGTGTTCGTAGTGCGGCTTCAGGATCGTCTCGCCGTTGCGCAAGAGCCGCAAATGCTGGGCCATGATATCGAGATAGTTGCACTCAGGGTGCAGGGGCGTGACATTCAGATCTTTGCGTTGCTGCCGATTATAGCGGTGATAGTCGTCCGTGCAAAGCACTGCGGCAGACTCTTCCCCCAAAATCTGGGCAATGCCTCGACTGAGGGTCGTCTTGCCCGCTGCACTATCCCCCACAATTCCCAGAATAATCGGACGCGCCGTTGCTTCCACAGGTAGCACCATAGCATTCTCCACATTTCTTTTTGTGAACGCAGGAACCGGCTTCACTGCACTGTTTGAACAGAGGAATTGGTTTCTTAAAACTGCCTGAACCAGAGCACCCGGCTTGCAAAAACTGAGATCGGTTTGCAGATATCACACATGCTATAATGATACGGAACAGAAGACATAAGAACAAGCCGCAATTCGCTATGCTTCGTATAGATTGGACGTTATATATGACCTGGTCGCGCCTGGACAGCCTCACCATCCATCAACTGCGCGCGTTCTGCGCGGTGGCACAATTGCTCAGCTACACGCGGGCGGCGCAGGAACTGGGTTGCCAGCAGCCCACGGTTTCGGCGCTGGTGGCAGAACTGGAACGCGCCACGCAATTGACCCTGTTCGAGCAATGGGGCAAGCGTCTGGCCCTGACAGACGAGGGCCAAGAACTGTTCGCGCACGCCCAGCAGGTGGTCACGGCTGCCGACGAAGCATGGAGAGAAATGACCGAGCTTGCTGGCGAGCGCAATGCGGAGAGTGTAGTATTGCGTGTTGCCGCTGACACCACTGTAGGAACCTATGTCATGCCCCACATCTTCGGCACCTTTCACCAGCGCCGACCCGATATCGCGCTCAAACTGCACATTGCCAATCGAGCGGCGGTACGTGCTACTCTGCTGGCCGAGGAAGTTGATCTGGTCATCGCGGGTCGTCCGCCGGACATGGCTGGTCTGCTCACCGAGCCATTTCTCACCAACCCGCTGGTAGTCGTCGCAGCCGCCGGGCATCCCCTGGTCGGCCTCCCACAGGTGCCGTTAGCTCGCCTGGCCGAGGAAGTGTTTCTCCTGCGCGAAGTGGGTTCGGGCACGCGAGCTGCGGTAGAGGAGCTGTTCGAGGTAGCGGGCCTGCCCCTCAAAATCGGCATGGTCATCGGCCATCTTGAGGCCATCAAGCAAGCGGTGGTCGCGGGCCTGGGTGTGAGCGTCTTTTCAGAGGTCGCCATCAAACGCGAGGTCCAGTATCGCACGCTCGCCATCCTCGACGTAGAGCACTTCCCGCTCAAACGCCGCTGGTATATCGCGCACCTCGCCGCGCGCCCCTTGAGCACACACGCGGCTGAATTTATGGCGTTTTTGCGCGAGTACCGGGAGCAACATTCAGGACAGCCAGGATACCACGGGCCAGGATACCACGGGCCAGAAC
>CAXUEY010000084.1:0-26470 GCA_964250225.1 uncultured Ktedonobacteraceae bacterium
CAGGCGCCTGGAAAGATGTGCATCCCGTTAGAGTAACCTATCCGAAAGGGGGACTTCCCTCTGGGGCCCAACACTTAAAAGAGGTAAACGGGGCTCTTATTCCGTTCGAGAATTTCCAGAACTTGTTGCTGAACGCCCTGACCGATCCTGCTACCCCAGAGAACCTGCGCCAAATATACCAGAATCTGTATGATGCCTGTGACAATACAATACAATATGTGAGAGGGAAAATCTATGGTTCGGACCCACCAGTCACATGGCCAGATCAGGGAAAAATTCCGTTTGGGGATGATTTGATTAACAAATCTGGGTGCCTTTTCGGACCTACGGCCCCATGAGTTGTATACTCATGGTGAAAGAAAAATGCAAAGGAGACATCTTATTCATGATGGAAGATTATCTGAGGGAGCGGGAAGAGCAGGAGAAACTTGCACAAAAACTGCAAGATCTCCAAGAAAACAAGGTTCTACCAGGAAACCTCTATAGCATCCTCTGGAATCTTGGAAAAGCTGAATATATGCCGGCCAGGCCGGTCATTGAAACCTTTTTGACCTATCCTGATGATGTTGAGGTACGCATTGCAGCACTCCAAATACTTGTGGGGCGCTTCGGTGCCAGAGAACGGAAATATTGGGAGATGGCACGCGACATGTTAACGGACCCCAACAGTAAAACCGAGGGCGCGTTACTCCTAGGGGATCTCAAGAGCAACACCCAGGATGAAGAGACGCTGCGTTTACTCGCTCCTCTAGTGAGTAACGCAAAAGAAAGTCACCTCGCCCGGCGTTCTGCTTACGCGGCCATGCGCGAGGTTCTCCATTTTGACCCCTTTGAATTTGGGAAAATCGCGATGTTTCGTGACTTCAATCTTGAACAGGAGGTTGATTGGGAACTCGTAAAGAAGTATGGAGGATGAGGGAAAAGGAACAAGAAAATGGCTCCATTTCAGAAGGATATCACTGAGATACACGCGAAGTTACAGGGTGTCATTGGTAAAAAGGCCTGGGGAGTAGCACGTGGCATCGGAACGTTTATAACCATCGAATTTGGACAACTTGTGCCGTCAAAGTATCCCAATGAAAAATCTCACGGTGAATGGCATCTGTGGGTTCGTAGCGGCGCATGGCGTTTGGAAAAAGATGAGCGCGTGCTTGTCGCTTCAGAAGATGATCAAGCAAAGATTGAGGCGGAGATTCAATGCCTTGAAGGGTGTGTGCTCCAGTCATTTGAAGTCGTGACGCCTGCTCTCGATGCGCTGCTCACCTTTGAACCGGATATTGTCCTGCGCATTTTCAGTATCTACTCTGAAGAGACGGAGGAGAGAGGAATGGATAGTTGGATGGTGTTTACCCCAGATGCAGGAAACGTCATTACTGTTCAACCAGGCGGCAAATGGTCTTATGGGTTGTGAACAGTGTTCATCGGTTGTGATAGCGTGCTACATGGGCCACACTCCCAGAGCCAGCGGCATGGCAATGTTGTATACTTACTAATGTCCTGGCACACAATAAAACATAAGGAAAAATAACAGTAATGGCACGCATACTTGGCATTACGGGCAATATCGCCTGTGGAAAAACAGCGGTGGGACGCATGCTGCTGGACCTGGGGGTGGAGAAGTATCTCGATGCTGACGCGCTGGTACACGGGCTGTATCTGAGCGGGCAGCCTGTCGCGCGCGAGCTGGCCGCGACCTTTGGGGATGCGGTGATGGCCGCAGACGGCAGTGTGGACCGCCAGGCACTGGGCGCGCTGGTCTTTCAAGATCGCGCCGCGCTACGTCGTTTAGAGGCGATTGTGCATCCCGCCGTGGGTGTGGCCATAATGGAAGCGCTTGCAACGGTCAGTCCCACAGGTATCGCTGTGATCGACGCGGTGAAGCTGCTGGAAGGCGGCTCAGGTGCGCTCTGTCAGAGCAAATGGCTGATTACCTGCCCCGGAGATCAAGAACTGGCGCGTCTGATGGCTCGCAACGGGCTGAGCGAGGACGAGGCACGCGCGCGTTTGCAGGCCCAGCCCTCCAACGAACGCCGCCTGCCCCTGGTGGACGAGGTGATCGACAATGGCGGCTCGCTGGTAGAGACACGCCAGCAGGTTGAGGCGGCTTTTAAACGCTTCAACGAGCGTTTCCCTGCTTAAATGCGTTGAAGCAAGGATCGGTAAATGCTTTCATTTCTTCCAGTTGATGCCGACATTTTCTCTTTTCGAGCGGAAACATACGCAGATGTGCCTCTTTTCTAAAAAGACATTATCCATACGGTAGCGGGTTAGTGGCGCTGTTGATACGTGTGGCGATCACCGCGTAGAGGGGATCGTGGTCGCCGCGAAACCAGGTAGAGCTACCGCCTGAATAGCGCTCAACCAGCAGATTGGTGAAGCCGCCGGACTGCCGGTGATACTCCTGGACCAGGCCGATATGCTCCTCGTCGTCGCTCTCGCGCCAGATGCGCACCGCTTTGGTAGGAAACATGCGGTCAGAGAACACCACAATCGAGACCCCACCAGGACTGAGCACGCGCGCCACTTCGCGGAAGACCGCAACCGGCTTCGTGATATATTGGACCGAGACGATGTTGAGCACTGCCTGAAAATACCCGTCGCTAAAGGGCAGGCGCGGCAACTTATTGAGATCGTGGACGACAGAGCGCGTGAGCTGGGGATTGGCCTCCATCTCAGCCGCGTTCATGCCCAGCCCGACCACCTCGCCATAGGGACGGTCCTCCGGCAAGTGCGAGCGAAAGCTGCTCATCAGGTCCAGCACGCGCACCTGTCTGGGCGGGATATGGCGGCGCGCGATATCTTTCACCCGCGCCACCGCTTTCTCGTCCAGGTGGACCACCATGCGCGGCATAGCATAAAAATTGGCATCGTCCGCTTCATCCTGGCGGGCAAAATCTTTCGCGGTAAAATTCCTGTACATACGCGTGCCTCTCTTTGATCAGGAGATTTTCTCCAAGCATACGCGATCCTTCCACACCTTCCTGCCTATCAATCGATTACATTGTATGCTAACTTCGGCGCGAGGACAATAAAAAGAGCGTAAAAATTTCACAGTCCGTGCCAAAACCCTGCAAATAGAGTCCAAAAGCAGTTGAATTGCCGCCCAGAAATGGCTATCATAGGGGCAGATCATTTCCTGTGGAAAGAAAGTGGTGTCCCTGTGCGAAACGTACCAAATATCCTGAGCGCCTGCCGTATTATTCTGCTCGCTCCGCTGGTGTGGCTGGTCTTGCTGAATCAACCTGTGGCATATGCTGTAGCGACTGTGCTGTTTTTCCTGGTCGCGGTTACTGATACGATTGATGGCCGCCTGGCCCGTCACTATCACCTGGTCTCCAATCTGGGCGTGTTCCTGGACCTGACCGCCGATAAAATGCTCGTGGCCGGTCTGTTGATCGCGATGGTTGAGGTGCATCTGGTACCCGCCTGGATCGTGATCATCATCGTGGCCCGCGAATTTCTGGTGGCGGGCGTGCGCCAACTGGCCGCGTCCTCCGGCACAGTCATCTCCGCCGGGCGCTGGGGCAAGATGAAGACCTTTGTGACGCTGGTCGCCACCGGCGGCATCATGCTGGGCAAGGCCTTTGGCGCGCACCTGCTGACCCTCTATCCCCCGCACTTTATTCCCTGGTCGCAGGTGAATGTAGGTGAGCTATTGCTGTTTGCCGCCGATATCCTGATGCTCCTGGCCCTGGTCCTGACGGTCTTCTCGGCTATTGAATATCTGCGTGGCGCGGCGTTTCTCTTTCGCGCAAAAGAGAAAGTTGCTTCCGATGTCTAATAAAAGTGGAGAATAGACACATTTTCCACTTTTATTAGACATCTTTGACAGCGCGAAAGAGAGCGTGTATACTTTCTTTGGCCCCGGTAAATCGATAAGGAAGAGAATTTATGCATTGGATTGAGATGTAGGCACGCGCAGCTTTCTCTTTAACAAAGACTTCTATCCCGATCTCAAAAAAGAGGTTGATCGTCGCCTGGAAGATCTCGAAAGTGCGCCAGAGATGCCCCTGATCCCTTTTCAAGCGCTGGCGGGTTTTCGTGATTACCAGCCAGATCCCCGCCTGGTGGGACTCGGCCAGGGCGATAATCGATGGCTCAAGACCCTCTCCACGCGTCTCGCTGCTCAGCAGGTGCGTGATTTTGCCACGCTGGAGGAAGATCAACTCCATTTAACCATGCTGCGCTTTCGCATCAATAGCTTGATTTACTACGCAAATATCGCTGCCCTGCTCACAAATGGGGAAAATTCGACCCTGCATGTCATTCGTCAGAATGTCCAGGCGCTTCAGAAGATCTATCAGACGTTCCTGCAGGAAGTGACAGATGACAGTTATCGCTCGTATCTGCTCGTCCTGAATGCTCGCCTCGACAATACGCTCCTGCTTCTGGATATTCTCATCCCGATTCTGGAAGAGGGCAGAAGTTTTACCCCCGAAGCAGCGCTTGCACAACTTGAACGCAGCCTGGATCAGTATCGAAAAACCGAACAGCAAGCTGTCCTCTGCACATATAATCCGCTGTATACGGTGCCTTTGCAGCAGGGTATCCAAAAGGATATGGCGGTGATACAGCTTATCTATGTGATTATCAAATGCTATATGGTCATACCGCAGACAGATTCAGTAGATTTTCGCGCATTTTACGCCCAGACCCTCCAGTATGCCTACTCCCTGACCACTATCCAATCATCGGGCCAGTTATTGGGCCTGCTCGATTCACTCCAGCGTATGTTGGCGGCGCGCGCTGGCACGGCTCCATTGCCTGTAATCAATGAGTGGAGCTGGCTCCAGGCCGTTCTTGAGGCAAACATACGTAAGTCGGTCTTCGGTCCGACCGAGACCATCGGCACGGTCACGCGCCACCTTCACCCCTACTGGATCGCCACACTCAACTATGCCGAGAAACAGGGGGTCATCTTTAAATCTGGCATGGGACGCAGCGCGCTGATTTTTGCCGATGCCACCACCAACGAGACCCTGGTTGGATGCCTGCTGACGAACGATCCCTTGCTGCCAATCATCAATCAAGGCCTCAATAACTACAACCTCCTGGACCAGGAAATGATGTCCGTGCCAGCGCTGGTCTCGCGTGAGAGAGCCGAGCAAATGATGAAGCACTACACCAACCAGCGCGCCTCTGAATTAGGCACGACCAATGTGAAAATGCTTGGCGTCGTCTACCTGCCGGTCGCGCATGTCCAATATAATGGCAAAAATCAGCAGCGTACCATGTTAATCAGCCGCTTGAATGTGGTGAACCAGCACCTCGGCCAGGTGCTCGCACAAACGTACCACTTCCTCCAACAATATAGATAAACAGAGATTTTTCCAGGTGTTTCATACCAGAAGAAGGAGCAATTGCAATGGGTTTAGGTCAATGGGGCATTAACCTGATAGATAAAGCCGATGCCAACATTCAAGCATTTGGCCAGCGTTTTGGGTTTATGCCTCTTTCCTGGCGTCAGACGGTAATGAACGATAAGTCGCGTGATGGTTTGATGTGGCGTATTCCCGATCCCGCGGTTGCGACGGCGAGTTCTTTAAGCCGGGTCCAGGCTATTGTGGTAGCCGAGTACGAGAAGGTCATGGTGCTCAGAGATGGTATCCTGGGCGAACGGACGCTGCTCTTGCCGGGTCTCTATGACATCAGGCGCACGCAGGATCTACGCGGCCAGATCGAAGTAATCTGGTTCACCACGCGAGAATTTCAGTTGCGTTGGGGGGTTGCTGACGTGCTGAGCAAAGATCGCGTGAGCATCGGAGCCAGTGGGTATTATAACGCCGTGCTCACCGACCCTGAGCAATTTCTGCGCAACGTCGCTGGCAACGAACAGGTATATAAAGAGAGTCAGTTGCTCAACTTTGCCCGGCCTTTTGTCAGCACCGTTATTCGTAATATGATGGCGAGCATGACGGTAATGGAACTGCAACTGGCGCAACCGGAATTCCAGAACGCGTGTTATGAAGCACTGGCGCCGCGTTTTACGAGCTGGGGTCTGGAATTTCGTGGTTTGAGCGTGGAAACGCAGAACATTCCCGAAGAGTTCCGTCAGACCGCGCAACGTCGCACGATTATCAGTATGGCGAAAGAGGCGGAGATTGAGGGAGCGCAGGCAGATATAGAATTGACCAGATTGAAGGTGCAGCAAGAACAATTCGTGCTGCTGCTTGAGGCCGAACGTATCCGCCAGTTGGGGAGCGCGCGGGCAGATGTCATGCAGAGTCAGCGGGGCATTGGCCTTGATCCTGTAGAATTAGAGAAGATCGAGGCCGTGAAAATCTTCGCGGAACATCCCGCTGAGGGCATGCTCACGGACAATCGTCCACAAGTGATCAACCAGTTATTGCAACAGCCTCCCACAGCGCCGCCCATCAGCCCGCTGACGGTCTCAGGGACGCCTTTTCTGGTACCGGTGCAGGCCCCAAACATCGTCAACGCCTCACCCTCCAATCCTGCATCGGCTACAGGTGAAACGATGGATCGCGCAAAAATTCAGGACATGCTGGACAAGCTCGATGAACGCTTTGCCAATGGCGAGATATCGGAGCAGGTTTACCTGACGCTCCAGGATAAATGGCAGAAACGTCTGGAAAACTTGCCTTAAAGGTCCATCAAATGGTATCCGCCTCGTGACCGGCCTGCCATTCCTGGCGCAGACGCTGGGTGCGCGCGAAGCGCTCGTTCAGTTTGGGATCGCGGGCCGCAATCTGTTCGCGCAAGAGGCGCAGCGCGACCAGATACTCATCCAGTGCGCGCAAAACGGCCTCGCCGTTGGTCAGGCAGATGTCGCGGTACATTTCGGGGTTGCCCGCGGCCAAACGCGTGGCGTCGCGGAAGCCGGTTGAGGCGAGCTGGCTGGCGTCTCCCCAACTACTATTCTCAGCCACGCTCTGCATCAGCGCGGACGAGGCGAGAAAGGGCAGGTGGCTGACCTGCGCGACCTGTCCATCGTGCTCGGCAGGCTCCAGAAAACGCACACGCGCACCCAGGATCTCGATAAGCTGCGCGATCTTGTTCAGGGCCGCGGGTGAGGTTTTTTTTGTGGGGGTCAGGCAGTAGGTGCGATTGCGGAAGAGAGCGGCATCGGCGGCTGAGACGCCGCTGACCTCTTTGCCAGCCATAGGATGACCACCAACAAAATAGATGTTGCCGGGCAAAAACTCCTCGGCCCAACTGATAACCTGGCTTTTGGTGCTGGCGACGTCGGTGATGACCGCGCCAGGGGTGGCTGTACCTGCCAGTTCTTGCAGCAGCGCGCGCATGGCTCCCACGGGGGTCGCCAGGATAATCAGTTCGGCCCCGCGCACCGCGTCGGCCAGAGCGTCGCAGGTCTGGTCGAGCGCTCCTGTGCGGCGGGCCTGTTCGTTGACGCCGCGTCCGAGATCATAGCCGACGAGCTGCTGGGCCGCGCGCGCCTGGCGCAGAGCCAGGCCCATAGAGCCGCCGATCAGCCCCAGGCCCACAATGGCTACTCGCTGAAACATGCTGAAATTCCCTTTCGCAAAGTTGCGTTCAAAAATAAACCTGCTCCTCCAACCATTGCTCGCCGCCCGTTCCCAGCGCCTCCGCCAGCAGCAGCGTCACCTCGTCGCTCAGCAGCGCGGGCACATCACGCCGGTATAGCTCCAGGAAGCGCGGCAGAATCGTAGCATCGTAGCGCGCCAGCAAATCGCTGGCAAATTTCTCCAGCAGCAGCACAAACTTGAGATAATCCTCAGGCGTGGTGTCCTCGTACCAGTCGAAGCCACGCACCGTGACGGGCGTTTTGCCATCCGGTTCCGGCTCAAAGATCTCGGCAAACTGTGACTGCAGATCGGCGGTGATATTCTCAAGCCGCCCGTAAATCTGCTGGAAAAGCCAGAAGCCGGCGAACTGCAACTGCCATTCATCGGCCCACAGCGGAACCTCGGCGGGCCACGGGCGCGGATCGTGCTCCAAAAACGCGTGGGCCAGTTCGTGGTAGAGGAGCAGAGAGAGCTTCTCCTGCGTGGCCTCGCCGATAATCTCGTCCAGTTGTTCTGGCACGACCAGGATGGACGGTGAGGTGACATCCGTCCAATAGGGCAGCATCGTGGCTGGTCCTCCCGCCTCGTCCTTATCTTCCTGGGGCGCAAACGCCCAGTCCGCTGCCGCCACGATCAATATCGCCAGCGGCGGCAACGGCGGCCCTAATAGCGTGCTCAGTAACTGGCCCGCCTGCGCAACCTCCTGCGAGACGCGGCGGGCCAGTTCTGCCTGTTCTGCCCGATGGAAGGTTCGCAGCGGCTCATCCAGGGTCGTATAGTCTGCATATGGAAATGCCATGATACGTTACTTTCTCTCTGGCGACTCAATAGGCACAGGTACGTCCTGCTTTTTCGGCAACTGCTGACGTAGCTCCTCGATATTCTCCTTTTTGCGGAAACGCTTATAGAAACTATTGGTCAGCGAACGTAGACGCGAGGTATTGAGGCTTTTGCCGTTTTCATAATACTCCAGCGCAACCTCGCCGATTGACCATGTGGCCGCGCCTGCAATAGCTCCAGCCACGACATCCCCGCCAATGGGCACAAGTTTTGCCGCCTGCTCCGCCAGGTAACGCAGTCCCAGGCCGCTAATCATCGTCACCACCAGTTCGCGGGCGTGTTTCACCGCGTCGGCGGAATCGATGGGTTCACCGTAGAGCGCGGCAATACGCAGAACCAGGCGCACCTGTGTACCGAGCAGAATGGGGATATCGATCAGCGGGATCGGCTCCAGGCCCGCCGCCAGACTCACCAGCATGGCGTTGCGGATAATACGTTGAGCCGCCTCGCGCCGATAGGTGGGTAGTTCGCGTCCAATCACCAGGGCCGCTTCGGGACTGGCTGCGATCATCGCCGGGACCAGTTCGTCCGCGATATTGGTGCCGTCGCGCGCGGAAATCGGGATCACCCCAGGTAAGCCCAGACGGATCGCCACCTCGTTTGCCAGCTCATCGGCAGCGTGCTCGTTGCGCAGCGTATCGATCTTGTTGACCGCCACAATGATCGGCTTCCCCAGCTTCTTGATCGTCATCAGCAGATTGCGGTCATCCGGGCGCAGACCTTGCTCACCATCGATCATCAACACGACCAGGCTGGCCTCGGCGATACCCGTCTCCATAACATCCGGCAGGTGGCCGGGTGTATCGACCAGCGTGAAAGGGCCGAAATCGGTGCGGATCAGGGTTTTGGTCGTACCCGCCTGCGGCGAGACCGCGGAAATCTCTTCGCCTTTCAGGTGGTTGAAAAGCGTGCTCTTGCCCGAATTTGCCTGACCCACGATCACCACTGTATTGCTCAGCCCTTGTAGCACCTCGGCCTGAGCCTCTTTCCAGTTGATGGCCTTCATCATCCCATGTAACATGCTCAGATTAGCCGGCAACTTGGTAAGCGTATTCATCCCCAGTTTGGGCAGCTTCGTCTCGTGCTTCTTCAAACCCCTGGCCATCACCCTTTTTTTGATATCTTCCTGTGCCTTCTTCTCGTCGGGCAATCTGGCCTGTTTGTGGCGCACTTCCGCTTCCGGCTCAGGGATCTCCTGTGGTTCTGGTGAGAAATCCACCTCGTCATCCTCACTTTCTAGCTCTGGCAAAAGGACTATCGCCTCCTTTGCATTGTCTACATCTGGCAAGTACACCAGCGTTTCATGGTTAAATTTATCCTCTGGCAAGAGTACCAGGGCATCACGCTCATCTTGCTTTTGCGGCATGATAATCAACGCATCTTTTTCATGCGCGGATTCGCCTGCATCGTGTTCAGCCACGCGCTTTATCCTTCCCTCGTGAGAACTAGCGGTGAGTAGAGGCACAGACCCGGCTCGTTCGCTTTCTCTGTTTATTATACTCTACGGATGGTTCCCATGAATATGCTTCTCCTATGTATACGAACGGACAGGGGTCTTCGTTGGCACTCTGCCTGCATGCTCGTGCTACAATTAAGAGTGCTGCAATATGCTGATTTTTGAGAGAGGACTATTGTATGGACGAGACATTTACTTCATCACCGGCTGATAGAGAGACGGTGAGCGAGGCGCTCACCTACGCCAATTACCATAGCATTATCACCGGGGTTGAGCGCACCTGGCAGTATGGCGGCTTTCCCCTGCCCGATGGCAGCTTCTGGTACTATCGCGAACCCGACGCGGCGGTCGTGGTCGAGGGCGAGCGTTTGCGTGTGACTGCGAAGCTGAGCCGCGCAAACGATCAGGTGCAGATTCTGGATAATGCGAAAAATATGTTTTTCTCCACCAGAATGTTTAGCGCACCTGAAAACGGCGAAATTTCGTTTGAATGGAGCCAGAAAGCGCGGTGCGCGGGGACTGCTGCCCACGACCTCTACGATGGCTTTATCTCCACCAATCTGCTCGATTTTAGCACTGGCGCGGCCCTGGACTTTTTTGTGTGTAATGACACCATCGCCACGGTCTACGCGATCCTGCCCTTTCCAGGCGTGCCGGCGCTGCCCGACACAGAATTGGCCGATAAACCCAAATATTTCTGTGATTTCGTCGAGTTACCCATAGAGACGCGCCTGGGCCAGCTCCATCGCTACCGCATCAGCTACCATCGCGGCAAGGACGAAGTGGCCTACTGGGTGGATGGCGTCGAGGTGGCCCGCTACACAGAGGTGCCGGTCAAGCTCAATGGTTTTCTGCTCGCCCTCGGCCTGATGACTGAGAAAACCATCGAGCACGGCAAAAGCGTCTCCATACATGGCCAGACGCTGATCGGTGAATGGGGCGCGTTTACGATTACAGCCAGCGAAAACTGAAAAATGTATTAGCGTCGCCCATTCCACAGGACGCGTTCCAACGCGTGCGGATCATTCACTACCTGCGAGTGTGTGTCGAAAATCATCGTGGGACGCTGGGCGAGATCGTAGGCTGGCCAGCCTGGATTGCCTGAGGTGGCGAAGGCGATCCAGGCCTGATGCATGGCGGTGGCGATCTCCTGTGGTCCAGCCGGGCCAACCAGCCCCTGGTTCTCGCTCTGGTGCAGGTTGTCGAAGACAAAGGCCAGCTCCAGGCCGTGGCAGGAGCCGAGACGTCCCGCCAGTTGCGGGGTGGGCCAGGCGAATTCGTACATATAGGTGGCCTGCTCGCGCGCAACTCCTGCTTCGGCCAGGCGCAGGGCCGGGATACGGAAGAACCAGTCAGTAATCACAGCAGTGCACAGGTCGCCCGCGCTGGCGCCAGGGTGGACCTCGCGATAGGTTGCCAGCGCCTCATCTGCGGGCAGTCCGTAGACCATGAAGCGCGTCGCTAACAATTGCTCGTTCAGCAGGTCAATGACGCCGTTGGGGACGGTGAAGAAGCGGTACTCATCGGCGGTGGTTCCGACCAGCATGTCGGCAGGCACGCCATTGCCAGCGGCCAGCCTGGTGATGGGCAGTTCGGGCAACACCTCACCATCGATCACCGGCTCATAGGGCATGCCATTGAGCACAACCTCGCCCCAGCGGGCCGGATCGGGTTTGATAGCAACTTCATCTCCGAGGTCTACTTGAGCCTGGAGCAGAGTGGCGCGTGGCACTTCCGCGAGGGCTTCACGGGTTGCAGGCACGCCCAGCTTCTCGCTGAGGTTGCGGCGCACCAGCTCTGCCGTTTCCAGCGAAATGGCGTGATGCCCGGCTCCGCTTTGCGCGATGACTCGGCGGAAGAGGCCAGCGGCGCGCGGCATGGCCAACAGTGTGGTGACGCTCATGCCCCCGGCGGACTCGCCGAAGATCGTCACATTGTCCGGGTCGCCCCCAAACGCGGCAATGTTTTCGTGGACCCACTCAAGCGCGGCAAGCTGGTCCAGCAGGCCGAGGTTGGCGCTGCCCTCGCCCAGATAGAGAAAGCCCTCGACGCCCAGACGGTAATTAATGGTCACGCAGACCACGCCATCGCGCGCGAAGTTGCTCCCGTCATATGTGGGAATCGCTCCTGAGCCTGCTCTAAACGCGCCTCCATGTATCCACACCATCACCGGCAAGCGCGTATCATTGCCCAGGGCGGGCGTCCAGATATTCAGATTGAGGCAGTCATCCCCGGCTACGACAGGTTCCGGCAGCAGCGCGTCGAAAGGTGGTGGATAGGGCGGCTTGGGCGCTGTAGAGCCAAATACCAGCGTATCGCGCACACCGTCCCACGGCTCAACCGGCTGAGGCGTGCGAAAACGATTGGCCCCAAACGGCGGGGCCGCGTAAGGTATCCCTTTAAAGCTCGCAATCTCTCCAGACATTTGCCCGCGCACCGCGCCCTGGCGTGTTCTGACAACGGTGTCCATGATGAATGTACCCCCTTTGCATTAGCAAACTGATCATTTTCCTGTATTGTATCACCCATGTTTTCTCCTCTGTTTACCGGCTGCTTGTTTTTGGAAAAAAGGGGATTGTTGGAGAGAAGGGGCTACTCGTGTAAATCTGTTGGTAGATAGGAATTCATCTGCTTGCCGCGTGTCTATACTCAAAACAGAAATGTTATCGTTCTACGGAACATGGAGAGAATATACATGCAAAAAATCGTTCGCAAGTCCTATACGTTAGGGCTGATTATGATCCTGCTGGCGATGTTTGTGAGCTGGAATCCACTCTCATTCCATGCCCACGCCTACGCGCAAGAGGTGCGCGCGGTTCAGGTTCACACGACTGCGCACGCCGCGCAAGGTGTGGTGCTGACGGGTGCGTTGCGCTATGGCAAAGTGATCATCGTTGACCTCGCCCAGCAGCACCTCTACGCCTATCAGAATGGCCAGGAAGTGTTTGACACGCCGGTGCTGACGGGCCAGCCTGCGCTGCCGACACCAGTGGGCACGTACCGCATTTTCAGGAAGGTCAGCCCGACCACATTCCGTTCACCCTTCCCTCGCCGCTCGCGCTTCTGGTATCCTCCAACGCACATTAAATATGCGTTGCAATTCCGGGGCGGCGGCTACTTCCTGCACGATTCCTGGTGGCACACCGTCTATGGCGCTGGCACCGAATATCGCCACTACGACCCTCAGTATGGCTGGCAGACAGGCTCACACGGCTGCGTCTCGATGCCACTGGATGCCGCTCAGTGGCTCTACTCCTGGGCACCTCTTGGGACCATTGTGCGCATTATGCGTTAATCGGGAGCCAGTGTTGTAAACGTGGGGGGGGGGGGGGGTGTGGGGGGGGTGGGGGGGGGCAAACAGACCCCCCCCCAGTTGTCTACCCGGGGGCGCGGTGTTCGGCCGCCCCCCCAGCCTGCTCAATACAGCCGCGCCACGTTTTTTATAGAAGCGGCCCACCCGGTCTCTTTCTCCAACATTTATGGCTGATCCTCCAGCAGATTCCGCTTGCTGCGTTTTTCAAAGCTATCCCACTGGTTGACGGTGCAGATAACGCGTGCCTATAATTGAACAGGAAAAAAGGCTGTACCATCAACCATCGTATGTTTGAACCTGGAGGAGAAAAAAGCTATGCCATTACTCAACCTCTCGCCGGACGAGATGCTTGCGACAACCAGAGCGGTGCGTAAGCGCCTGGATTTTGCGCGACCAGTGGAGCCAGAAGTGATCCGCCAGTGCCTGGAACTGGCTTTGCAGGCGCCCACAGGAGGAAACAGTCAGGGCTGGCAGTTTGTGGTCGTGACCGATCCACAGCAACGCCTGGCCCTGGCGGAAGTTTACCGCAAAGGTTGGGAGCGTTACCTGCAGTTCAGGATGGCCAGCGCGCAGAGTGAAGCCAGTCCTGAACTGAGCGCTACGAGAACCGCCACGCTTGGCAAAGTGCTCCGTTCCGCTATCTACCTGGCCGAGCATATGCACGAGGTCCCTGTGCTGGTCGTGCCCTGTATCCAGGGGCGCGCCGAGGGACTGTCCTCCTCTGCTCAGGCTGGCCTCTGGGGATCGATCATCCCCGCCGCCTGGAGCTTTATGCTCGCGGCGCGCGCGCGTGGGCTGGGATCATCTCTGACTACCGTGCATCTGATGTACGAGCAAGAGGCGGCAGAGGTGCTTGGCATTCCTTACGAACAGGTGACGCAGGCCGCGCTCATCCCCGTGGCTTATACGCAGGGGAACGAGTTTAAGCCCGCTACCCGCGAACCACTGGACACGGTGCTTCACTGGGATCGCTGGTAATACAATGCTGGCTTGACGAAAAACCAGGAAGGTGAAGTGTACTACGAGGCCAGCCAGCAAGTGTATAGCCAGGGCACGATTTGCTAGCTGACCTCACGCGTATGCACTATTGATACCCATTGCAAAGTAATCAAGAAGCGGTGGGCCTCGCCCTCTTTGACCAATTCCTTGTACATGAGAGAATTCTCGACCAAAAATCATGCATGATGCTAAACCTCTGTTGAATCCACGCGACCATCTGCGGGTCGTACTCAAACTCTCGTAGGGCCAGCAAACGCAGCAGAGGCAGCACTTCTGGTTACGTGCCTGTTCGAGCAGTGCAATCGCCCGTTCCAGCACCACACGAGTTGCTCCATTTTGCGTCAACAGCAGCAACGGAGTCAGGCCCACCAATTGCTCCTGTTCTAAATCGGGTCGGTGCCGTAGTTCTCGACGCTCCGGCCTACTTCTTTCCTAATCCTTGTCTTGCATGAATTGCTGAAGGTATACTTTCTGTGGAACGATGTTTGTCTATAGTAAGGAGTTCCACGATGCCGACGCCAGATATCTCTCTTTCGGAAATGCCACACCTTTCTCTTACCACCACTTCCAGCCAGAAACGCGCGCCCATCGCCTTCTCAAAGTCTAACTATACGCCTATGAATGTGTGGCATTATGTATTGCTCATCGGCATCATTGCGCTATCTGCCTTTCTCAATTTCTTTCAATTGCAACGCAATGGCTATGGCAACCTGTATTATGCGGTTGCTGTGAAAAGCATGCTGCTGAACTGGCACAACTTCTTCTTTGTCTCATTTGATCCAGGAGGCTTTATCAGTATTGATAAACCGCCGGTCGATCTCTGGCTGCAAACGTTGAGCGCGAAGCTCTTCGGCTTCTCAGGTACCAGCCTCTTTTTGCCGCAAGCCCTGGCCGGAGTGCTAGCAGTCATCGTGCTTTTTCAGTTGATACGCCGAGCGTTTGGACCGCCAACCGGTCTGTTTGCCGCGCTGGTCATGGCCGTCACCCCGATGGGGGTCGTGATCAGTCGCAGCAATAACCTTGATATGCTGCTGGTGCTGGTCTTACTGCTGGCAACGTGGGCGGTGATGCGAGCGAGCGAGGGCGGGCGCCTCCAGTGGCTTTTGCTGGGGGCCGCGCTGATTGGGGTGGGCTTTAATGTGAAAATGTTCGAGGCCTACCTGGTCGTACCGGCATTAGGGCTGTTCTATCTGCTCTGCGCGCCACGTCGCTGGTGGTTGCGGGTCGTGCATCTGCTTCTCGCGCTGGTAATGCTCCTGCTCGTCTCGTTTTCCTGGATCACCATCGTTGATCTCACACCGCCCGCACAGCGCCCCTACGTTGGCTCAAGTCTGAGTAATTCCGAACTTGAACTCGCGCTGCGCTATAATGGTGTTGATCGCCTCTTCCATTTCACCAGCACGCCTAAACTTCCAGAGCATCGTAGTACTAAAACATCGTCAGAGCATATTTTGCGTCAAGTTTCTGTCACGCCGTTATTCCTCCTCCACGCGCTCGCGGCTGGCCTCCAGCCTAACGCCAGCACGAATGGAGACGGCGGCAATGGGAACGATTCGCGGCCTGGAGTACTGCGCCTCTTTACGCAGCCTATCAGCGGTCAGATTGCCTGGCTTCTGCCCCTGGCCCTGCTCAGCCTTCTCATCCTTCTCTGGCAACGCAGTTGGCGCGGGCCGCTGGATCAGAGGCAGCGAGCACTGATCCTGTGGGGCACGTGGCTGCTCACCATATCCAGCGCCTTGAGCATAGCTGTACATTTTCTCACCTATTATACGGTTATGCTGGCGCCCGCGATCAGCGCGTTGGCCGGTATTGGCCTGACAACCCTCTGGCACGATTACAACCGCAAAGGCTGGCGCGGATGGATATTACCCTTTGTTCCGCTCTTCACCGGTGTGTTCCAAATCATTTTTCTGGCACCCTATCCTGGCTGGAGCGCCTGGTTAACTCCCCTCATCCTCGTCGTGACGACTCTGATGGGGATTATCCTGCTGCTGGCGCGCATCGGCGCCTCTACGCAGCGCCTGCTCCTACGCGTAACGCGCCTGGCCGCTGTGTGTGGAGCACTGGCAGTAGTGATCGCGCCCTTTATCTGGTCCGCTGTCTCGCTCACCTATCCCGCGAGTGGTGGCGGACCCATTGCTGGCCCTCAACTGCCAGACCTTCCAGCGACGCTGGCAGCGCAAGCACATGCTCAGCCATTTCGTGAGAATACCCTCGATGCCAACGAGAGCAAGCTATTGAGCTATCTTTTCGCGCATCGAGGCAAGACGCGGTTCCTCGTGGGTACCGCGAGTACGTCGGGGGCGATCCCGCTGATTCTGGCGAGCGGACAACCTGTCATGGCGCTGGGCGGCTTTAGTAGCTCAGACCCCAGCCTGACGCCTGCTCAACTAGCCAGTGACGTGAGCAATGGGACCGTGCGCTTCTTCTGGCTGGCTGCCGCTGTGAAGATGTCCCGCAACGCTTCTCCGCAGGCAGAAACATATGTCCCCCTGGGCGGCAATCGACCACTGCTCAACTGGATCACCACCAATTGTCGCGTTGTACCAGGCCGCGACTGGGAGCCAGGCCGCGTCGTCTCAGCTGCCGGAAAAGCCGACACATTTGTTCCCTCCGGCAATCTCCAACATACCAGCAACGGTCTGGTCACCAATCTTCTCTATGATTGCGCCAGCAGTGTCCATTGAAATGAGAGGAAAATGAGCAGTATCCCGTTTTCTCCAGCCGTAAAACTCACTTCAAAAAATCTGACACGCCGGGAGGGATGAAGCACATGTTAACTACCTCGTGACGACTCTCGCCAGCTAAAGACGAGGGTTTTACGAGGCGGATGGATGCATTTGCCAGCACTGTTTGTGGTATGCTTTTAAATAAACAGCGGGGAGGCAACGCATCTCCGCTGTTTATCCACAAAATCCAACCCATAAAAATGATTGGTTGTTACTCCCCCAATCCCTCCAGCAACATGTCCCCCTCTTCTGAAGTGATGCGTCCCTCGGCAATCATACGCAGAATCGCCTCGCGTTCCTGCTCCAGATTTGGCTGCTCATCTGTCTCCTCACTTTCCGGCTCCTCAAACTCTTCCGGCTCCTCAAACTGCTCGCTGCGACCAGGCTGATTGCCAGGCGAGAAGAAGCTGACCGGTGGTACGTTCGGCACCGGCGGGACTGGTGGCACGGGTGGCACATTTGGCACCGGCGGGACTGGTGGTACTGGCGGCACTGATACGCCTGCTGGCGGCATCGGTGGCATCGGCGGGACTGATTGGTGAGGCTGATGCGGTTGATGCGGCTGGTGTGGTTGGTGAGGCCGATGCGGTTGGTGTGGTTGGCTCAGGTTGTGCAGGGCGCGTTCGACCGCTTCCATCGCGCCGGAGACACCTTCGGCGGCTGCCTGTTGCGCGCGGCTGGACAGGTCGTTGAAGCGTTCGGGGTTCATCTGCCACTCGCGCTCGTTGATGCGCATAGACATGCGATCACGGTTGCGCCCCATGCGCCTGGCCCGTTCTTGAGCCTGGCGCGCCTGCTCCTGGGCTTTGCGCGCATTCTGTTCCATTTTTTGGCGCCCCTTACGCAATTGCGCCTCTACTTTGCGCGTCACCTCACCGCTGATTTGTGTACCCAGATCGCCAAACATACCCGAAAACTCGCGCCCAAGATCCTGACCCAGTTGCGCCATTTCCTGACCCAGCTCGGCCATTTCCTGGCCGAATTCGCCCCACGGCATGCTCGCGCTGCTAATACGCGGATTGCCGCCGTTGTGCAGCGCCAGGTCGCCACCCACGTTCAAATGGACCTGGGCCGATCCCGCGCCGTAGACCAGGCGCACGATATTACCGCCCTTGCTAAACGAGACGGCTGGCCCGCTCACAGAGCCGCCCACGGTCGCTTGTAGGGAGAGATTGGCCTCGGCTGGCAGTTTCACTGTCGCGTCGCCGCCCACGTTCACATGCACACTGCTGCTGGCCGGAAAGGTCGCCTGCAAATCCAGATCGCCGCCCACACCACCGAGACGGATCGAGCCTTGCAGTTCGCGCAACTCGGCATCGCCCCCAACGCGGCCCATCGTCAGATCGCCGCCCAGCCCGATGGCGCTGAAATCGCCGCCCGTGTTGCCAACATGCACCTTGCCCTTGACATCGCGGACATCGCCATCGCCCCCTATATTCCCTATATGCACCTGGGACGCACTGCCAATGGTCAGGTCGCCACCCGCGTTGCCCACGTTGACGTCAGCCTGAGCGCTTCCCTGAATCTCGCCGTCGCCGCCCACAGAGCCGCAGCGTAGCGCCTCACTCAAGTCGGCCACGTCCAGATCGCCACCTACCGCGCCAATCGAAACCATCTCAACTTCGCGCATCTCCAGATCGCGCCCAACTGTCTCGATCTCCACCAATGGCACCTGGACCAGGCTGACATCGCCGTGAATCTTACGGTGTCCACGCAGCGAAGAGGCCTTCTGGACCGTCACGTCGCGCTTGATATCGCGCAGGGAAATGGCCTCGCCAATCGCCTCCAGGTTAGCGTCTACACCAATATTCGTCAGGTCAACGTCGCCCTTCACATCCACCAGCTCGATGCGCCGAATATCCTGGACATCGGCATCCCCATGCAGGTCGTTCACACGTACATCGGTGTGATACGGGACACGGAGCGTCACATCACCCGTGCAATTGGCCAGCATCAGGGTGTTGCCCTCCTGGTTGACCAGCTCGACCTGACCGTCGCACTCCAGGCTGATCTCGCGTTGATCCCAACCATGCACATCCAGGTCGCCCTGCACATGCGTCAGCTTAATCCGTGGTTCCAATCCTGCTTCAAATGTCTGTTGCATACTCTCGACTCCTTTATGCTATTGTTCAATGAAAATCTCAACTCGTTTGCCATCTTCCAGATCCTGTAAATCCATCACACGCCCGGTGGTCCCGCTCTCAAGCGCGTGAATGATCTGCTCCACGCGTCCGTCACGCAGAGGCGGCATGACGCTGGCCAGCGTTTGCAGACTCACGCGCAACATATGCACCGGCAGAGTCGCGGTCATATTGACCTTGCGACTGCGCGTGGCCATATCCGTGACCCACAGGCGCAGCGTGCGGTTGAGCACCGGTGGTGGTTTGACCGGCTCCTCCAGCAGAGCGTCGAACAACTGGGCGGCATCCTCAGCGCTCACCTGGCCGGCCTCGACCATATTGAGGATGCGATTGCGTTCTTCTCGCGATACTGCCATGTTCGTCTACCCTTTCAGCAGACGCATGGCATCCTCGACGCTGATCTCTTTGGCTGCCAGTCGGTCCAGTACCACGCGTCGGTCCGCGCGGCCCTCGTTCTCCGGCGTGCCGCCCAGCGCCGTCACAATCTCATCCAGCCTGCTGCGCGCGGTGTTATAGGCCATCTCCCTATCGGCGGCCAGCTTCTGAATGTTGCCCCGGTTCTTGACCAGCAGTTCCACAAAATCCAGTTGCTCGCGGCTCAGACGTCCGATCCAGCCCAGGCTGAACTGTCCCTCGATCACCACGCCGCTCTGGGGACACTCCAGCCGTGTGACAATCAACTCGTTGCCACTCACGGGATCACGTGTAATAATTGGATGCATAAACTCTGTCGCTCCTTCAAAAAAACAATACTTGCTCAATCTATTCATCAAGCATGAATATGCGTGTTACAAAGCATAACAAACGCACATCCACCCTACAACGAAAGCTGCGTCTCCACCACTCTACGGTGTGCGAATGGCAGGCGAGCGTTCTGCGTCGGCTCATATGATATCCGCTCGCGTGAAGAGAGCGTGTGCCGTCCTCTGGGCAGACCCATCAAACGGCGTCTCTGCTGCGGCTCCTCGCTCAACTCGCGCCGACGCTCCTCACGCAGCATATGCTCCATATCCCTCTGCATAATTCTCGCCATCCTTTCCTAAACGGACCCTCCAGCCCGCGACCCGCTTTTTTCTCTCTTGCCGTTTTTGATTAACCCGGTGGTGATATTTACTATCGATAGAAAGATATTACCATCGAAACAAAAAATTGTCAAGTGATTTGGCAATTAAAATCAAATCTATAGCAATATTTATTTTTTCTTCTGGATAGGAGGGCAAAATGTTGGGAGGAAATGGTTTTTTCGGGGGAAGGGTGGTCGAGAGTATTTCTTTTTGTTGGGAAATAAGGTATCATAGGGGAAAGACGGCACGTGCGCAGCCTTGAATGAGCGGGATTTTTTGTTGCGTGAGAAGAAGAGGAGCAATTATGCAAGAGAAACAGGAAACACTCTATGCTCGAACTGATCGAACTTTCCGCGCCCTATAAAGATAGTTTTCTCGTCGGACTGCGAGCGATGCAGGATGAATCTGACAACACGCTATACTTCATCCATACTCTTCTCTACTGAAAATTTTCGCGGCAAAAGTGAAAAACGTATCGACCAGGCTGAAAGGATGGGGGTTATGGATAGCAACATACGCATTCGCTCTTTCACCAGCGCTGACCAGGATGCGGCCCGCGCGCTGATCTTGCAAGGATTGGGCGAACATTTTGGTTTTATCGATGAGACACTCAATCCCGACCTCGACGATATCAGTGCAAGTTATCTCACAGAAGGCCACCTCTTTCTTGTCGCCGAGCAGCAGCAGACGCTGGTTGGCACTGGCGCACTCCTGCTCCCATCCGCTACAGCAGGTGAGCTGGTGCGCATCTCAACGCATCCTGTCTATCGTCGCCTGGGTATCGCTCGCGCCATCTGTCAGCAGCTCATCGAGTACGGCCGCCAGCGCGAGCTGCACAAACTCATTGTGAAAACAAACCTGGAGTGGGATGAAGCAATCAAGCTCTACCAACAACTGGGCTTTGTCGAGTTTCGACACTCAACCCGTGGTGTGGCTCTCGCGCTGGACCTCCCGTAGCGCCAGCACGAACTGGAAATGCTGGCGGATCTGAATGATATCAACGACGAACACGTTTTTAGAAGGAGATTACTATGGCTGCTATCTCTGCCTGCGCGACCCTCGCAAGCTCTATCAAAAGCATGGCTCGCATTGGACGCTGTTTCTCACCGAGCTTCTCTCCTGATGCCTCGCGGCTGGCCTTTGTGTCGGATCTGAACGGGCTACCGCAGGTCTGGACCGTTCCCACCGCAGGCGGTTGGCCGGAACTGGTCACGTCGTTGGATGACCAGATCCACAACGTTTACTGGTCACCTGATGGGGAGCGACTGGCCTTCTCGCTGGCACCCGGCGGTGGCATGAACTCGCAGGTCTACCTCATCCGGCCCGATGGCACAGATCTGCGCCTGCTTACCGCTGGCGGCAACGACGATAACTGGCTGATGGGCTGGACACATAGCGGGTCGCATCTGCTGATGGGTTCCAATCGGCGTACACCGGACGCGATGGATGGTTGTTTGCTCGATGGTAGCAGCGGCGAACTCCAACTGGTAAGTAAAAACAAAGGCGTCGGTTTTCTCATGGATGTCAGCCGCGACGGGACACATGGCGTTCTTTACCGTCAGGAGAACCGTAGCGATGACAATCTCTTCCTGGTCGAGCTTGCCAGCGGCCAGGAGCAGCTGTTGACGCCTCACGATGGTCCCGGTAGTTTTAATCAGGGCAATTTCTCCCCGGACGGACGCACCATCTATCTCCTATCCAACCGGGACCGAGAGCTAGTCGCCTTTGCCCGTGTGCAACTGGACGCGAACCAGCAACGCGGCCCCATTGAGATCCTGGCCGCGCGCGACGATGCTGAACTCCAGGCGTTTGTGCTGAACGAGCAGGGGACGCTGGCAGCGCTACTCTGGAATGTCACCGGGCGCAATCAACTGGCATTCTTCAACCTGCACACGAACGAACTGACTCCCGGCCCACAACTGCCTGGCGACCTCGTCCTCGATGGAACCTGGTCGAAAGATGGTCGTCTGCTCGCCATGTCCATCACCGGCTCGACGCGTCCCCAGGATATCTGGGTGCTTGAAGTGGCTACTGGAGAATTTCGGCAGATCACGCACAGTCCGCACGCCGGAGTTGAACTCGACAAGTTGATTCAGCCTGAATCCGTCACCTTTTCTGGGCATGACGGTCTGCAACTGAGCGCCTGGCTCTACCGACCACGCGATCTCGTCGCGCCCTATCCCATCGTACTCAGTTTCCACGGTGGACCCGAAGGCCAGGAGCGACCCTATTTTAAGAGCGATTACCAGGCCCTGCTCGCACAAGGTATCGCGGTGCTGGCCCCCAATGTGCGCGGCTCATCCGGCTTTGGCAAAACCTTCGTCAACCTCGACAATGGTCCCCTACGCTTTAAGGATATCAAGGCCTGCGTGGAGCATGTGCTGAACGCAGGTCTGGCGCGCGTCGGGCAGATCGGCATTATGGGTGGTTCTTATGGCGGCTATATGACGATGGCTGGACTGAGCGACTACCCGGAATATTTCGCGGCGGGGGCCAATCTCTTTGGGGTCGTCAATTTCGCCACCTTCTTCGCCAACACCGAACCCTGGATGGCCGCGATCTCCAAAATCGAGTATGGTGATCCCGACACACAGGCTGAGTTGCTGCGCGACCTCTCGCCGATTCACAAACTTGACCGGGTGCAGGCGCCCACCCTTGTCCTGCACGGCGCGAACGACACCAATGTACCAGTAGTCGAGGCAGAACAGGTTGTCGGCACCCTGAAACGACGCGGCGTGCCCGTAGAATACGTGCTTTTTCCTGACGAAGGGCATGGTTTTGAGAAGAGCGCCAATCGCATTCAATCCACCGTTGCCATTGTGAACTGGTTTGCGCGCTATCTCAAAGCGCAGTAAGCAGCATAAATCGTGCTGAGCGAAAAAACGATGAAAGCATTTTTTCGCTCAGCACAGAGAGCTAATGGACAGCTTCTTTTTTTGCCTGTTCGATAGCGCGCCGCAGCACCTCATAGGGTTGCGCGCCCACCACCAGGTATTTTTCGGCAAAGATCAGCGCGGGCACAGAATCCAGGCCGTACTCGTGGGCCAGAGTGATATCCGCATCGACGGCGGTATTGTACTCTGGTTGTGTGAGCGCGGCGCGAAACTGTGTGCCATCCAGCCCTATCTCTGTAGCGATCCCCTGTAAAATCTGGAGGTCATCTATAGACTTCGCCTGCTGCCAGTACGCCTTCATCACCGCGTCGTGATAGGCTTTACCCAGGCCCTGTGCCTGCGCGTATTTCTCTCCGATCAGCGCGGCTCGGCTATTTATATTCTCCGGTCCAGAATTGATCTCAATGCCATAATGCACGCGCGCCTGGCGCTCAAGCATCGGCCTGGCTGCCTGAATACGTTTGAGATACTCAGGTGGCATAGGCGCTGCCCCCGCTGGCCGCAACTCAAACGAGTGCCAGTGGACAGCCAGATCGTATTCTTTCTCGAGCTTCTCCAAGCTGGAAGCAACTAATAAGCAAAATGGGCAAACAAAATCAGACCAGACGTCAACCTTTATCGACATGTCAGCGTTCCTTCTACTAATACACTCCTATCATATTTATTGTACACCACAGGCTAAAACGCTGCTTCATCGTAGGGAGCCTGTCACAATACGGCTACCACAGGGCGCGACCAGGGCATGTCAAAAAAATGAGCATGAAGAAGTATCGGATACAAATGTGCTGATGATATAGAGCAAGATCCGTGGGCCAGAGGCCTCAACCTGCTTGCGCTGGAACGCCGTTGAGCAACATCCGGCCCACACTCTCCGGGAGAACTACCAGCGCTGACGGCGATTGGTGCTCTGGGCCTGATAGCATTCGCCGCAATAGACCGGTTTATCACCGCGGGGCAGGAAAGGCACCTGAGCCGTATTGCCACAGCTCGCGCAGACCACGCTATACATCTGGCGTGGTTCACGATCACGATCACGTGAGCCGCCACCACCGCCAAAGCCGCGCCCACTGCTGCGTCCCCCGCCAGCCTGCTTGCGCGCAGCTCGACAGGCCGGACAACGGGTTGGGGCGTTGGTCAAACCACGACCAGCGAAGAATTCCTGCTCGCCCGCCGTAAACGTAAACTCTTGATTACAGTCGCGACAACACAAAACCTGATCCACAAAAGCCATTGTCTTTTTCTCTTTTCCAATTTCCAGGGCCAAAGCCCGATGTTTTCCCGTGTATCGCGCACTCTGTCAGCGATTTTCCCACACCAGGCACCGATGCACCATACAACGTTCGCACAGTATACCACACTTTCCAGAAAAATCCATTCTTATCAACTAATTAGCCATATATCCATAAACTTCAATAGAATGGGAAATATATCGCTACGGAGATGCCGGGGCATGCACCGGATTGGCGCGGATTTAGCTACTGAATTAAAACGGATATTCTACTATAGTATGGGAAACTTTGAAGAGCTAACATACTATTTGTACGACAAATTGCAGAAGGTCCAGAACCATCAGCAATTAAAGCAGGCCAAATTGTTTTGAAGGAGGAATCACGATGGCAATAGGTGAGCCGAGACGGTTTAATCACAAGGAGATAGATGGGTGAGAGAAGTGAGGCGATTATCATTGGGAGATTGGTCTATTCAGGATATACCGTGCTGAAACCCTATGGTGAAAACCAACGGTATGATCTGGTTATTGAGGATGCTAGTAAGCAATTCTGGCGTGTTCAGTGCAAAACAGCATGGTTATCAAAAAAACAAAAACATTTTATTCAGCCCTTGCAGTAATCATTATGCTTATACATGGCAAAAAAACTCTATGGTACGCCGACATTATCGAGGAGGAGTGGAACATTTTGCGGTTTATAGTCCTGACCTGGATAAAGTGTATCTTATCCCTATCGATCACGTAGGCACTAACCAGGCAAGTCTACGTCTGGTACCAACACTAAATAATCAGGAGAAGAATATACGTTGGGCAAAGAATTATGAAATATAAAGCAACGCGAGTAAGAACTCGCGCCGCGTATAGGGCGCGCCCGGCAGGACTCGAACCTGCGACAGCCGCTTTAGAAGAACGGTGTTCTATCCACTGAACTACGGGCGCGTGGCACAAGCAGGCCAATGGTTGGCCTTGCTGCTTCCCTATCATACCAATTTCGCGCGTGTGGAGTCAAGCGCATGGGAATGTTCGCGTCTCGGGGACGTTCCCTCTTTCTAGCGATGCATAAAGATCACAGCAACAAAACGAGCATTACCAGCCAGGGCCTTAATAAGAGGGGCAGATCCCACAAAAATGGGACGTGCCTGCCGAAAATGGGTCAGCAAGATCCTTGTGAACTGGTACACCAGTCCCCTATTTGCGCGATATCTTGCATTTCACCCATTCTGATGCCATACTCTCTCGTGGACACAACAAAAAACATCCCCCGGCCTCGCCGGATTTTATGAGAGAGGGCAGCGCATGAAATTTTGGTATCACGGATATCCCATCGAGACGTTGGGTCAGCGCTATCATCTGGCAGGCATGTTGGGAAGCGGTGGCATGGCCGAGGTATGGCTGGCGCGAGATACGCGAGAAGCGCGCGAAGTCGCGATTAAAATTTTAAAAGCTGGCGATCTAGCTCAGGATATCTTAGATCGCTTTATGAAGGAGGCAAGCCAGGTCGCTGGGTGGCAGCATCCACATATTCTACACATCTACGACAAAATGCACGTTGAACTGCTCGATCCTTCTCAGAGCGTGGCACTGTTTTATATCGTGATGGAGTATGCAAGCGGCGGCGATTTGCACAAACGCCTGACTCCTGGCAAGCCCCTGCCTCTTGCAGTGACCTTTGCCCTTTTTCGTCAGTTGTGTGACGCGGTGCAGTATGCTCACGAACATGGGGTGATCCACCGCGATCTCAAGCCGCTCAATATTCTCTTCCGCCGACCCTCGCAGGGACCAGAGGTGGTGGCCTTGAGTGATTTTGGCCTGGCGGTGCAAGTGGACGCGTCGCACTATACATTTGCCCGCGGTGGGACGCTCGCTTACATGGCTCCAGAACAATTCGCTGGCAATATCTCGCCTGCAAATGATATTTTTGCGCTAGGTGTGATCCTCTACCAGCTTTGTACAGGCCGCCTGCCCTTTCACCGCACGATCCAGGATCTCCCCCATCTGGAGCACGCACCCCGCCCGACACGTCCTAGCCTGCTCAATCCCGATCTGCCACCAGAGCTGGATGCGGCCATCCTGTGCGCTCTACGCCATCTCCCCGAAGAACGTTACCATAGCGCGCAAGCATTTTGGAATACACTTGAAGTGCTCCTCACCGCCAACGCGCACACCAGTCCCCTGCTCGCGGATACATCCTGGCAAAGAGATGGCATGACCTGGTCCTCCTCACACTCTGAGCATCTTGTGTATCATGAGCATCTTGTGTATCATGAGCAGCAGAGCAGCAGAGCAGCAGAGCAGCAG
>CAXUEY010000085.1:0-26288 GCA_964250225.1 uncultured Ktedonobacteraceae bacterium
GCGACAATTTATGGGACTATTCCATTCTCGTTGGTCAGAAGGAGAAAGCTACCAAAAGGGTCAGTTTCTGTTAGAATGCGAGACTCAACCTCAACCATTACTTAACTGGTGAGATCAGTAGCAATTGATAGAGCAAAAGAGATACAATAGGATCAAATGAGGTTGCATAACTCTCAAAGTTTTGCCTGCTCTGTTTAACCTGTACCTGAATCAGAAAGGAATTCCGCGCAATGGCCGCATTATCACTGACTGCAGCCTCGCTGTTTATCATCTATGCGATGCTTATTCAACCTGTACGCAGACGCGAACAGTATCGGGAGTTCTTACAAAAGGTCAGGACCAATCCCGCGCTCCGAGCCCCCTATTACCTGAACATCTTAACCGCAAAATGGCTCTGGGTCGCGATGGTTGGCGTTATTCTGCTGCTCGGCTCCGTCCCACTCGCGACCATCGGTTTGCGCACGCCGACTGATTGGACGTACACGCTCTTACTATTGGCGGAAATCCTGGTTATTCTCCCAATTGCGTTGATCATCATGATGCGCCGCATCGCCAAAACGCAACGCCCAGGTCTGGCCGCGCTGCTTTTCGATGTCAAAGAGCTGCTTCCTCGTACACCCGTTGACCGCCGTTTATGGCTCCTCCTGAGTATCTCAGCAGGCATATGCGAAGAGATCGTCTTCCGAGGATTTCTGCTCTGGTATTTTCTCGCTCTGGGCGCTTTTCTCAATGTACCGATCTCTCTGTCGACAGCGGTTGTCCTCTCCTCAATGCTCTTCGGATTTGCGCACATCTATCAAGGATGGAAAGGCACGCTGGGCACGGCTTTAGCGGGAGTGCTGCTCGCCTACACCTACATTATCACGGGCAGTCTTATCCTCCCTATTATCCTCCATATACTGATAGATGCCCGTATTGTGTTTATAGCACCGACACTTCTGAAATTGGAGCGTTGGAGGGATGCGTAAGATTCGCGTTTTTTGCGCCTGTCGAGTATATCTGGGTTTAGGAGTGGAAGCGTCTGGGAAGTGGCTAGAAGATTGATTTCTCTCTACGAAGAAAGGCAAGTACATCGTGCCCAAAATTACTCTGATTGGCGCGGGCAGCGTGGTTTTTACGCTTCACCTGCTGGGAGACATCCTCTCGTATCCAGAACTCGCCGACGCTGAGATTGCGTTGATGGATATCGACCCCGAACGGCTGCACATCGCGGACCTGATGGCCCACAAACTGGCCGAGAAACTGGGAGCACATCCTCGCATCAGCGCCAACGAAAATCGTCGTGCCGCCTTAGATGGCGCGCACTACGTCATCAACACCATCCAGGTCGGCGGATATCCCTCGACCCTGCTCGACTTTGAGATCCCCCAAAAATATGGCCTGCAACAAACTATCGCCGATACGATGGGTATCGGCGGGATTTTCCGCGCACTACGCACCATCCCTGTAATCCTCGACATCTGCCACGATATGGAAGAGGTCTGCCCGGATGCACTCTTTTTGAATTATGTCAACCCGATGGCGATGAATACCTGGGCGATCACACGCGGGACACGCATTAAGACCGTGGGACTCTGCCATAGCGTGCAGGGGACCGCGCAACAGCTCGCCCACTATATGGGGATCTCTTATGAAGGGCTGAGCTATCGCTGCGCGGGCATCAACCATATGGCCTTCTACCTGGAACTCAAACATAACGGGCAGAATGTCTATCCCCTCCTGCGCGAAGTGGCGGAAAAACCGGAGATCTGGGGTCGTGATCGGGTGCGTTTTGAACTCTTCAAACGCCTGGGCTATTTTGTAACCGAATCGAGCGAGCACAGCGCTGAGTATATGCCCTACTTTATACGCCGCGACCGCCCCGACCTGGTTGAGCACTTCCGCGTGCCCATCGACGAATATATCCGACGCTGCCAGGCGCAGAATGCCTGGTGGGAGCAGATGCGCGAGCAATTGCTGGCAGGCACAGCAGAATTTGAGCCAGAGCGCAGTGGAGAGTACGCGGCATCGATCATCCATGCGATGGAGACACACACGCCGCGCGTGATCTATGGTAACGTGAGCAATAGCGGGCTGATTAGTAATCTGCCGCAGGGCTGTTGCGTGGAGGTCCCCTGCCTGGTGGATAAAAACGGCATCCAGCCCACGCTAATTGGCCACATCCCGCCGCAGCTCGCCGCCCTACAACAAACGAATATCAACGTACAGGGGCTGGTGGTCGAAGCCGTCCTGACCGGCAAGAAAGAGCACGTCTATCACGCCGCGATGTTCGATCCTCATACCAGCGCCGAACTGCCCCTGACAGAGATTCACGCCCTGGTCGATGATCTCTTCGCGGCACATGGCGCGATGATTCCAGCATTGAGCTAGGGTCTCAGCCAAAGAGAGAGAAAGGATAAAGCTAATAAAGCTCAATAGCCGTTTTTTTCGCCAAAAGTAGCTTTATCATCATGATGAGCAAGTGGTTGTACTCGCGTATGAGCACGTTTGCGTATCCGTAATAGTATAAAGAGTGGATAAACGAGAGAACCAGGTAGTGTTGCTCCATAGAGGATAAACCATTCGGGCAACGAGGCTTGCATCCCTATAAGCTTTACAAATAAAAATACCATAATAGCTGCGGTAATGGGAGCTATGAGGAGATCCCCTTTCGCAAAAGGGACCTTCTGTTCCAGATCTTGTCCGCCACCATGAAGACGGTTGGAGATCCAGCCAACCAGACCAACGCATAAAACGGCGGCTCCGCCGATCTCCCCCAAATGTTCTTTGACAAATACAGGGAAAAACGCGAGTCCAGCTATAAAAAGGGCGGCCATGAGCAGAATTGCTTGGAAAGTATCGCGAATGACTAGCAATTGAATATACTGAACACGTTCATCAAACTCTCTGGGTGTTGTAAAGCGAAAAGTGAGTTTTATTTTCATCACTCGGTTCCTCTCAATCTTACACTGTTTTCCGAAATCTGCGTGAGATTGTAAAAAATGAATAGCTTTGTTGCTATTCTTTATTCTCTCTCATTTGCTGGATATAGTTGTGCACGGCTGTTTTGCAGCTCAATCAAGGCTACATCTGGAAGAAAGAAGAGTTCGTTGACTGAAACCTGGAGGATAAATGAAAGTCGTAGCGCTAACACGGTTGAGGGATTATACGTTCCTCCTTCAATAGCAATAATGGTCTGACGGCTCACATTTGCGATGCGAGCAAGTTGCTCCTGAGTGAGCTTCCGTTCTATTCGCTGTGCAGCAATACAATTGTTCAATCTGGCAGAAAGTTTTCCCATATGTCAAATATACCTGACATTTATTTTGTTGTCAAGTATATTTGACATCTTCATATATGGCTACAAGGTTGCCCCAATTTTCTCGGTTCGTCATACGATCAGGTCCCTATGAGGATTGTTTTAGCAAACCGCTCATCGTCAGTTGCTCCAGGGCTTTCATCGCGGTATAGCCAGTGCCGGTTTTATAGGCCGAACAGTGCAACTCCTGGATGACCGGATCAAGATAGGGTTTCAGTTCAGCATGACCTGAGTATTGGCGACTCAGCACATACGAGGCGGTTTCGGCCAGCCAGCGCGTCATATCTGCCGTGGTGAGCAGGCGCAGCACCGGCAAAATGCACTCGCGGCCAAAGGGGGCCAGGCTCTTGGCCGACATCCAGGCTACACCGTGGTCGACATCGGTCAGCCCATGCACCAGCCTGGTGAAAGCGCGTCCATCGTGGATCTCGCCTAGCGCGCGAATGCTCTGCCAGCGTATCCAGGACGAACTACTCTGGCTGGCCTCCAGCAGACCCGGCACCGCGACATGACCGAGGTTCACCAGGGCCAGAAAGATCTGGCTACCCTGCTGCTCATCCGAGCCAGGCAAGGCGTGGAGCAAGGCCGATACCGCGTCGGGACTGCCAGTACGCCCCAGAGCCTTAATCGCCTGCTGGCGCAACATCGGCTCGGGATCGTGCAAAACTGCGATCAGCTCAGGCACCGCGGCGCGTGACCCCATGATGCCAAGCAGGTGTATAGCCGTCTCTCGCACAGCGGGCCGCGGATCGTGCAGAGCCTCAAGCAACACGCCCTCGCTCAGTTCCTCATCCATCCCGGACGGCGGTACAAAAAGCGTGTGCAGACGTGTGCGCGCATAGGGTGAACGCAGAGCCGGGGGGACGTTAAAAGGTTTGCCGGCCCACGTGCCCAACGCGATAAACTCCAACAAATGTCGCACCAGGCGCGCATCCCTCGACGAAGAGACCGCCTCCAGCGCGCGCGGATCATTCTCCATGACCCAGTGCATCAAACGCCAGGCCGCGCCGCGCCGCCCATCAGCGGCCTCCTGTGCCAGAATCTGTGGGGGGGTTTCTCCCAGTGGCGGCGTAACATCGAGTGAAGAATGTTCAGAGAGTGCAATATTTGGCGATTCCACATCTGTTTTAGAGGAAGGATCAAAAAACGTCATGACATGCTCCTTCTGTGGTCAGAGATTATGTCAAGAACTGAGAAGCATGGGCAACATAATCGGTGGCCGATAGTGTTCCAGCAACACACGCAACAAACAACAATACACTATGGACCCGCGACCTGACGTAACACCAGTTGACTTTCCTGGCTTTCTCGTATAGCCTATCTCAGGGCGAAGCCACACGACACACATGTGATTACGATCCGCTGAGGATACTGCAATAGAGCAAGGGTAAGGCCGTGTTGGTTCTTTCACCTTTAGTATAACATATGGAAATTTTGTCACAGGCACAGCTCTCGACCTGGCCCTCCATCCTTGAGGGGAATCGGTGAGCTTGCCTATGCGGATTGGACAAAAGCACTTCCGTATATTATACTTGCTCTACATTCTTATTTTGACATTCACCTGGCGAAAGGAGGGCATATGATCGCGACGACGTTCGCCATTTCTGAGCAGCAATTTCTCCACCCAGTTGTACGGATAAAGAGGGAAAGCCAGGCTTGAACTCATTCAATGCCGCTTGCTCCTAGATTCTCCCCACCCTTTCCTCATCACCTGAGTGGACGCATGTTTCTGTTCGGAAATACCACCCTTCATTTTGATCCGTTTTATTATCACCTCGTGCCTGTTTAGAGCATGAATAGACCTGACACAGGTGAAACGACAAAACGCTCATATTATCACCTGAAGTCTATATGAGCGGCGAAAGGAAAACATGCGTTCTTTTTCTACCTTAACAGAGCGTGGGCAGGCACTGCGCTTGCGCCATATGGCCCTGGCCGCGCTTTCCCACTATGAGCTTCCTCTCAAACAGGTCCGCCTGGTCGCGAACCATTTAAATGGGATTTTTCGCGTGGACACCGAAGATGGAGAGATATATGCCTTGCGTCTCAGCCATCCAACCTGGCGCACCGATGATGAGCTTCAGACAGAGTTGCACTGGTTGCAGATGCTAGCAAATGATACAACGATTGGTGTTCCCCAACTTTTTGCGAATACGCAGGGAAACCTCATCACCTCAGTTACCTGTGAGGGCGTTCCTGAACCTCGTCGCGCAGTCCTGATGAGTTGGATACATGGTCGTCTGCTTTCGGAACAGCTCTCACCACATAATTTCACCAAATTTGGGGTACTCGCTGCGCGCCTTCACGAGCATGGGGCAAAATGGAGAGCCCCAGCCGATCTCAACATTCGCGTCAGAAATAGCCTCTACGTTCGTGGTGAGACGGATGAGCTTTGTGAAAGGAACAGAGAGGTGTTTCCAGAGCAGAGCTACGCCATTTTTGAGCAGGTACGCGAGCACGTCCAACAGGCATACGCGCGCCTCTATCGTGATGGGCAAGGGGCACGCATCATTCATGCTGATCTTCATCAGGAAAACGTCAAAGTCTTTCGTGGAGCCCTTTACCCGTTTGACTTTGAAGATAGCATCCTGGGCTATCCAGTCCAGGATATTGCGCAGACGTTCTATGATTTGCTCTACTTTAGTTCACTCGACAACACGGAGTATCAACTCCTGCGAGACGCATTTATCCAGGGCTATCGGAGCGAGCAACCCTGGCCTGAAGCATACCCAGGGCAAATCGATACCTTTATGGCGGGTCAACAACTCTGGCGCACAAACTTTGTCATCAGATATAGACGACCAGATGCAAGCTCATCCATTTCGTCACTGGCTCAGCGTTTCGAGGCCTTTCTGAAAACAGGGATCTTGCTGAAGTAAATCCGTTTCCAAATCGCAAGAAACCAACGGTTTTGAGACCTCTCAACACAAAATCGGAAAAGATGGTGAAAGTCATCTTTTCCGGTTTTGTGCAGAAACTGCGCGAATTTACTGCAAAGCCTCAAACAAGCGTTCAGGTGTGATCGGCAGATGCGTCATACGCACACCCACAGCGTCAAAGATCGCGTTGGCGATGGCTGCTCCGACGGGGACGACGGGCGGCTCGCCTACACCCTTCGCGCCAAAGGGTCCGAGGTCCGAGGGGATCTCGACCAGCACGGTTGAGATATTGGGAACATCGTAGCTATGCGGCAGCGCGTAATCCATCCAGTTGGAGGTGAGCAACTGGCCATTTTCGTCGTAGAGCATGTTCTCGAACAGCGCCCAGCCCAGGCCCTGGGTGACGCCGCCGTGAATCTGCCCCTCGACGAGCGCGGGATTGATGGCCATACCAACGTCCTGAATGGCCACATAATCGAGCACGCGTACTTCGCCAGTTTCGGGATCAACGGCAACCCTGGCGAGGTGCGCGGTAAACATGGGCGAGCTGACGCGGTTGGCAGAACGGCCACGGCCATATATCGGCTCAAACTGGCCTCCGAAGCGCATCGAGGCTCCAGCGATCTGGGTGAGCGCGATACTCTTGCCGGGTACGCCACGCACCACAACCTGATCCCCCTCAATCTCCAGGTCGGTGGAGGACGCCTCCAGCATGTCGGCGGCGGCTGAGAGAATCTGGGTGCGGGCATCGCGCGCAGCGGAAAGCACAGCAGATCCCATCGAGTAGGTGGTCTTGCTGCCGCCTGTTCCGCCGCTATAGGGCATAGTGTCGGTATTGTCATGCATCAGATTGACCTGTTCCGCCGCCACCCCCAACCCCTGGGCTGCGATCAGGGCCAGTGAGGTATCGGAGCCACTGATATCCACGCTCCCCACTACGACAGTCACCGTGCCATCCTTCTCCAGGCGACAGGCTGCGGCGGCAGGCTCGGTCCCACCGGGCCAGCCACCAGCTGCCAGCCCAATCCCGACCTTCCAGCCCTCCAGTCCAGCGGGCGGCGTCTTCTGAGCGCGCCGTTCGCTCCACAACGGCTGTTCTTTGACTTTCTCCAGGCATTCCAGCAGGCCGATACGCTTCCAGGTGCGCCCGTCAATGGTGGGATCGCCCTCTTTCAAGCCATTTTTCAAGCGGAACACAACGGGGTCCACTTGCAACTGCTGACACAGTTCGTCCACCAGAGCTTCTAATGCGAACGTGGCCTGGGGCGCGTTGGGAGCACGATACGCTCCAACGCCGACTTTGTTGGTCATGACCTCGTAGCAGCGCAGATCGACGTTGGGGCAGCGATACGTGCTGCCAGCAATCACGCCACCCAGGATCGCGGCAGCCCCGGAATAGGCTCCCGTCTCGAAGATCAGCTTGCCCTGCATAGCGACCAGCGTACCGTCCTTCTTCGCACCGAGCTTGAACGTAATCAGCGAGCGCGGCGCGGGATTCGAGGCCAGCATCTCCTCCGAGCGTGTGAAAACCAGGCGCACTGGCCGCCGCGAGGTATAGGCAGCGGCAGCGGCCAGTGTCTCGGCCAGGCCAAATTTGCCGCCAAAAGCGCCGCCAATTGGTGTGGACTCAACCGTCACCTGACGCTCCTGGATCTGCAATGCCTCAGACACATCCGAACGCACGCCAAACATGCCCTGCGAGCTGGGCCAGATGGTCAGGTGGCGGCCCCCGCGCTCAGGCACAACGATAATCGATTGCGGCTCGATATACGCCTGATGTACCGTGCTCGTTTCAAAGGTGCGCTCAACCACAACTTCGGCCTCGCGCCAGCCCTGAACGATATCGCCCATATGCAAGTGCCCTTGATCGGTGACGTTGGGCGAAAGGTCTTCTTTCTCTTCTGGCGTCTCTTCACCTTCATCGGCGGGTACATTCGCGTGCGCGCCCCCGCCGGCAATCTCGCCCTTTGTCTCCGTTTCCAGCACGCGGGTCAGCGGCGAGTCTGGACGCATGGCAGATGGAAGGTCCAGCACCACGGGCAACTGCTCGTACTCCACATCTACCGCCTGCACGCCATCCACGGCAGCTTCCTCGCTCTCAGCCAGCACCAGCGCCACAGGATGCCCGCACCAGAGGACCTCTCCCCGCGCCAGAGGCGACCTTGTACGTGAAGAGGTATCGTAATGGGTAATGCCAAGCGTCTCGCTGGTATACACAAACTTCACACCAGGCACCTGCAACGCCGCGGAAACATCGATATGCACCAACCGCGCGTGAGCATAGGGACTGAGTACCAGCCGCGCGTGCAACAAACCGGAGGCGGTTATATCGCCAGCGTAGCGTGTACGCCCGGTCAATTTATCCAGCGCGTCCTGGCGGCGCACAGGTTTCCCAACAGCGTTGCGCTGGGATGTTTTATCGATCATTTGCGTCATTTAAAAATATCTCCTCTGAGCAAATACATACATAAACAACTCTTGGATATGCTACGATTTGGCATCGACATACAGTGTAGCACAAAATCAGATCGCTTGTCTGACATATGAACTCGTTGCAAGCCACAGTGTTTCAACCAGTGGTGAAGCGCGCTTCTCGTGTAGGCGTGAGATTTCGTCCCTTGCTTTTTTCCACTCGATCACCTATACTCTTCAACAGACGCGATCACCAATACTATTTATGCGTCTCTAGAAACGAGGGTTTTGATGCAAGTCATCGTCGTCATGAGCGCGGTGGACTGCTAAGGCTTCTCTTTGCATTGAAAACAAGATAGCCGCCGTCCACAGGCACGCAACAACACATCCGCTTCACATCCCCTGTGAAGTCTGTTTCGTTGCCTCTTTTTGCCTGTGACAACGCTACTCTTCTTCTGTCCATACATCACCAGAAGCCCTCCCACTTACGCAGGGAGTATCAACGCCTGACAGCAAATAGTGCTGCTCGCTGGCGCTCTCCCTCACGCAGTAGTCCCCACGCTCACTTTCCAACTTCCCCATTTTGACATTGTCACATCCTGGCCTCACGCTGTCCTGTGATGTCAGGCACTATGCCTTTCTGGAAAGGAAACAAGGAATTTATGTGTAAACACTCAAGTTACGCGACTGCCCTGGATCTCTGTGGCGCGCTCCGGTATGCCTATGCAACTGGAGCCGCTCTCGAACCTTCTATCGTACCAACAATGCATATACGCCAGAAGAACAAGAGGTTCAGCAGTGCAAACATTGCGCACAAAATTTCCACGTTTCGACGACGAAAGCGATTACGACTGCGATTATAGAGAGAAAAAGAGACGTCGCCCCCGCCACGCCTGGCACGAGACCTTCAAGTGTCGGCGCTGCCGCCGCTTCATCGGGCCGGTACTCTCAGGAGGCCATCAGCGCAACCATTGTCCCTACTGTCTGTTCTCACGCCATGTCGATGGCCAGACGCCGGGGGACCGCCTGAGCACCTGTGGCTCATCGATGGAGCCTATCGGTAGCTTCCAGCGCGCGGGCGGCGAGCACGTCCTTGTGCATCGCTGCCTGGGTTGCGGCTTTGAACGCTTCAACCGCATCGCGGCAGACGACGACTTCGAGCTGGTGCTCAGCCTGCCGACATTGCCGACGCGCACCAGCCGCGAGATGAAGCTCCAGCGTTTATAGGGAACGCCAACATGAGCAGGGCGCTTGCATGCGAAGCAATCTACATGCAAGCGCCCTGCTCTCGCTTTTACAGTGAAACAGGCAGTAACGTTACGCCGGACCGCCTGAACTGCTCCTTTCCAAAAGTTGACCAGCATTCGCACTGAATATACCGCCTTTTTTACCTATGCGATTGCTCAAACCAGACGTTTCTTGCTATAGTTGCGTTGATCTTATTGAGTCTGCTCACACGTCGTGCAGGCACATATATTTCTACATATGGAAGCGAGCATGAGCAATTTCATGGAAGGCACATCTCCCCTGTGGCTGCCCGCGACATCTGCTGCGAAGACGCGGCCCTGGTTTATCCGCCCCTCTCTTGTTGTCGGGCTGATCTATCTTCTGTTGATCGGCTTTTTTATCGTGACACGCCATTATAGCGCGATGGACTTTGTACATCTGGGTACGGTCTGGGGCGCGCACAATCCATCTGGCACCTGGGGCTACGACGGCCAGTTCTACTATCAAATCGCGCGCAACCCGCTGGGGGCCGCGCCATATATGGACAATGCACCCTATCGCTACCAGCATCTGCTGTATGCACTGCTGGCCTGGGCTTTGAGCTTTGGCGTGGTCCAACTCGTTCCCTACACGCTGCTGTTGATCAATCTGGTCTCTATCGTTGGGAGCGTTGAAATCTTCGCGCTCCTGCTCCAAAAATACGGCTTCTCACCCTGGTTTAGTCTGGCACTGGGACTCTACTATGGCCAGGCTCTCGGACTCACCTTTGATACAACCGAGCCTTTTACGTACTTCCTGGTCAGTCTCGGCCTGCTCTTTCTCGAAAAGAAACAACTGACCACCAGCGCGCTCTGGATGGGCCTGGCTGCCTTCTCGCGTGAAATCGCCATGCTCTTTCCGCTCTGTCTCGCGGCCTATTTCGTCTGGAAACATCAGTGGAGAGCTGCCATCAACTTTATCATACTGGGTGTTCTTCCGCTGCTGGTCTTCTTGCTCGTTTTAAATGCAATCTTTGGTCAGTCTGGTGTGGCCTTCACCCCACCATTTGAGCATATCCCTTTCGCGGGCATCTTTTACTATCAACACACCCCACGCAAATTTTATCTGCTGTTACTGGTCATACTGCTTCCTCTGGTGGGGAGCCTCGGCTTCCTGGCCTGGGATCTCATACGCCGACGCTTTGGCCTGGTCACGCTGCTCTGGATCAGCAACCTGGCGCTCATCGTCTTTCTCTCGCATTCCTCATATGCAGAGCTGGTTGGCTGCGGGCGTGTGAGCATTGCGCCAGTTCTGGCCGGCTTGTTTTACGCCTTGAAAACACGCAACAAAACGCTGCTGTGGGCCTTGCAGTTCTATATCCTGACCTTTGCTATTTATCTGGTTGGAACAGCCATGCATCTCGATTCGTTTATAGTATAGAGAGTCCATGTGTAACAGAGCGAGAGGAGACGGCGTGTGAGGTTTTCGCCGACCGAGCTGCAAGGGGAACAGGAGGCCACGCAGGATGGCTTCGACCTGATGTTGCGCAGACAGGGGTGGTATCTCATCCAGTACAGGCCGGTCTACACTGATCCCAGGGTGATCCATCTCTCCAGCGAACATACCACCTATCCCAATCAGGTTTTTTACGAGGCCTTTGCAGATACCACGTTTCGCAAGCTGCTCCGACACATTTTTTACCACCGTCAGGCGAATCGCTCTCGGCTATCCTGCGTCTCTACTACTCGAAGATCCGCCACATCTCGTTCTGGCGCTAATACGCTTAATCCAGGGGCCAGCGATAGCCAGCAGATTGATAGATCGCCTCGATAGTCGCCAGGTTCTCAAGGGTCTCGTCCAGGCTAAACGCGGGCGGTGTGGTCGAGCGCACACAGGCGCCAAAATGTTCGATCTCCAAACGGTAGGCATCGGCGGCTGAGATTTTCTGGCGGATGGTCTGGCCCTCCAGCGAGAGCACCACCTCTGTTTCGTGTAGACCGGTCACAAAGGGAACGGGGATGGTCAGCGAACCTTGTTCGCCAATGATCTCGGCCATCTGGCGGCCTGGGAGCGCGAAACTGGAGTCGATCTGTCCAAAGCGCCCATCTCCAAAATCAAGTACCGCGCTGGTCGCGTGCTCCACCGCGCCTGCCTCAGAAGCATAGACGCGAGCCGCCACAGCCACGGGTGGGTGGCCATAGACCGCGCGACAGAAATTGACGGCATAGCAACCGGTATCCATCAGCGAACCACCAGCCAGCGCGGGTTGCAAGCGAATGTCGTGCGGGCGTGGCGGCGAAAAAATATTAAAGGCGAACGCGGCGCGCACTAGCCTGATCTCACCCAGACGGCCTGCCCTGACCTGCTCCAACGCCCAGATCATCTGGGGATGGAAACGATACATAAACGCCTCCATGAGCAGCTTTTCATTGCTGCGCGCAGCCTCGATCATCAGCGCGCCCTGTTCCGCAGTTACCGCCAGGGGCTTCTCGCAGAGCACGTGCTTACCAGCCAGCAGCGCTTTAATCGTCCATTCAGCGTGCAGGCTATTAGGCAGAGGATTATAAATAGCCTCAACCTCCGGATCGGCAATCAGGCTCTCGTAGTCCTCGTAGAAGCGCAGGCCGGGCGTGTGTGCATACAGCTCGCGGGCGCGCTGCGTGTTACGACTGGCGACCGCGACCAACTGCTCACTCTCTGAAGCCATCAGCGCGGGAATCACGCGTTTGACAGCGATATTCGCCACGCTGAGCACGCCCCAACGCACGGGATTGACGTGGGAAACAATCTCATTCTGCATTCGTTACCATCCTTTTTTGCTTTCCTCTACAACACGTATTCACCAGGCCACCCAGAGACTACCAAATGATTGGGGCCGCCATTACACCATAAAAAAAGCGCGTCCCTGCGGGTATTATACCGCAGAGGTGCGCCGCCTTGCTATAGCCATGCTATTCCGACAGAGCGAGGCTAGAATACGTATGGTTAGAATGCTCCTGTCACGGGTATTTACCAACAGCTCTTTTTGTGATAGGTGATATAAATAAAAGGACATCTCTTGCAAAAAAGATCTGTAGAGTTGAATTGAGGAGGTCTCTCGGCATGAGGATTCTTGTTGATCTTAATCGCTGTCAGAGCTATGGCCAGTGTTGTTTTGCTGCTCCCACCGTCTTTCGGTTCCACAATGGAGAGGCGCTGGAATTTAATCCGGCTCCTGACGACACGTTGCAGGAGCAAATCCTGCGCGCCGCGAAAGCTTGCCCGGTCCAGGCCATACGCATTGGTTTGGATGACGAACACTACGAAGCCTTGCAGAGGGAGTCCTATGGCCAGCACGATGAGTGAGATCATTGCGCCTGAGCGTATCGTAATTGTCGGGGCTTCCCTGGCCGGGTTGCGTGCTGCCGAAGCGCTGCGTCAAGAGGGTTTCACCGGGCACGTCACCCTGATTGGCGACGAGCCTTACCCTCCCTATGATCGACCTCCGCTCTCCAAACACGTGTTAACCGGCTGGCTGCCCGTCGAACAGACGACGCTGGCCCCGTTACAAAAGCTGGATGCGCAGTGGCTCCTGGGAGTGCCAGCGCGTCGGCTGGATGTGACCAGGAGGCAGCTCATCCTCGCTGATGGACACACTGTCGACTTTGATTCCTTACTAATTGCCACAGGGACGCGCGCCCGATCATGGTCCGATCCAGAGGAAGCTACTTTAGATGGGGTCTACTCCGTACGTAGTCGCGACGATGCCAGCCAATTGCGCGCGTGTCTCGCGGGCAACCCCAGGCATGTCCTTATCGTTGGAGGCGGGTTTATTGGCTGTGAAGTCGCCTCGGCCTGTCGCGATCTCAACCTCAACGTGACGATGATTGAGCGTGGTCCCGCGCCCCTGGGTGGTGCGCTTGGGAGTACCATCGGCACCATTGTCGCCGAGAAAATCCGAACGCGCGGGGTTGACCTGCGCCTGAATGCCGTCGTGACGGCGTTGCAGGGGGATCACAACCAACACGTAAGCGGTGCAGAGCTATCCGATGGGACATCACTGGCGGCTGACGTTGTGGTGATCGCGCTCGGTGCCCTACGAAATGTTGAGTGGTTGCTCAATACCGATCTCTCGGTGGACAGCCGGGGGGTCGTCTGCGACACGTATTGTCGCGCACTGGATAGCCAGGGAGCGGTCATTGAGAATATCTTTGCCGCGGGCGATGTGGCGCGCTGGCCGCACCCGCTCTATCCCTACGATGATCAACTGCTCGCCATCGAACACTGGGGGAATGCCGTTGAACAGGCGGCGACCGCAGCACACAATATGCTGAATCCTGAGTTCGATTATCGTCAGCATACCTACCTGCCCACGTTCTGGTCGAGCCAGTTTGGTTTTAACGTGAAATCCATCGGTCTGCCGACTGTCGCGGACGAGGTCATCATCACGCAGGGATCGTTTGGCATGCGCCGCTTTACCGCGGTCTACGGTCGCCAGGATCGAACCGTGGCCGCCGTCGCGTTCAATGCGAGCCAGAGCCTGGCGGGCTACCAGGAGATGGTAGAGCAGGCCGCTCCTTTCCCACCCGCGTTTTCTGCTGCGGATCGACCTGCTTCTTCACGGTGCCTGCCCGCGGGCTTTCCTGCGAAAGGGCATCCAAAGTACGATACTGGCGCAGAACCGAACGTCATTGCCGATGCATGACGCGTTTTCTGCTGCTATCTGAACCAACGTTGTAATAGAGACACCTTGTTCCCTGTGGAGACAAAGAACATGACAACGACACATATGCAGAATCTCTTTGACCAGGTGCTCGCGTACGAAAATAGACCAGACCCTTACCCATTCTATGCACACATGCGCGAACACCCCGTCCTTTTACAGGATGATGGCCGCTACCTTGTCAGTACTTTTGAGACCGTGCGCGCCTGTTTACAAGACCCCCGCTTAAGCTCTGATCTCCGTAAAAGCTACAGCAAGGAGGATCAGCGCAACTTCGCAGATGATAGCGAGCCGCCCTTTCTCGCCCAGGACCCTCCACGACACGATTGGCTGCGTCACCAGGTTATGAGTAAGTTTACCCCCGAATTGATCTATAGTATGCGTCCACGTACTGAAGAGGTGGTCAAAGAACTGCTGGATGCACGGCGCTCCGCTCAGGAACTAGATGTGGTTGACGATTTCGCGTATCCGTTGCCGGTGACGATCATTTGTGAATTGCTGGGGGTGCCTCGCGAAGACGAGCCTCTGTTCCACAGGTTGGCGGATCAAATCCTGGGCGGTGGGAGCCCGGCGCATCGTGGGCAAGGCGACGAGGTTGAGCTTTCAAAGCAGGCTCGGTTGCAGTTGCAGCAATATATGAGCGATCTGATCGACAGGATTCAGCGCCAGCCACGCCAGGGTTTGCTCTCACTGATGTTGCACGATGATTCGCGTGAAAAGCATATGAAGCGCGAAGAATTGATCAGCTCGGCTCTGCTTTTGCTGGTGGCTGGTCACGTGACGACGGTCAATTTGATCGCAAATAGTGTCCTGACGCTGCTTCGTCATCCTGAGGCTCTTGAGAAGCTGCGCCGCCAGCCGAGCCTTTTAGCGAATGTCATCGAAGAGGTGCTCCGTTATGAGCCACCGATCCAGTTTTCGAGGCGCACGTGCCTGACCGATGTGCCGCTCGCGGGTGTGACCATTCCCAAAGGCGCTCCCATCTATCTTATGACGGCCTCCGCCAATCGCGACCCCGCTCATTTCGCCGATCCTGAGCGCTTTGACCCTGAGCGGGCTGCTATCGAGCACTTTGGTTTTGGGGGTGGGATTCATTACTGTGTGGGAGCGCCATTGGCGCGCCTTGAGACGGAGATTGCTCTCCATGCGCTGGTCACTCGTTTGCAGTCTCCCCAGCTTCTCCAGAACCCACCTGTCTATCGAGAGAGTCCGAGTATCCGTGGTCCACTCCATCTCCCGGTTGCCTACAAGACTATGCTCGTCTGACACCCTGGCATTGTATCTCTGCACCAGCATTCAGGTTGCCAGTGTCCAAAACCGCAAGAGGGCCGAAGAACTCATCACCCAACTGGATGGGACGGGAGAGGAGGTACTGCTCAGCAGTTCGGCCCCCTTGAAAGCGGTGAGAACATGTGTCTAAATGCAAAAGTGATACATCTCTGTCACACTGTTGTTTAGAAAGGTTTGCTATTTATGGTACAAACACAACGCCCCATACGCGTTGGGATTCAGTTGCATCCCCAGCACACCAGCTATCAGTCCTTCGCCGAGGCGGTTCAAAAGGTTGAAGAGCTTGGTGCCGATACGATTTGGGATTGGGATCACTTCTTTCCGCTGTACGGTGAGCCGAACGGTCCGCACTTCGAGGGCTGGACGCTGCTCACCGCGATGGCTACGCTGACCAAACGCGCCGAGGTGGGCTGCCTGGTCACATGCAACACATATCGCAACCCCGCTCTGCTCTCGGATATGGCCAAGACGGTCGATCATATCAGCGGTGGACGCCTCATACTTGGAATCGGCGCAGGCTGGTTTGAGCGCGATTATAGCGAATATGGTTATGATTTTGGCACAGCGGGCAGTCGCCTTTCCGCCCTGGAACACTCGCTCAAGATCATCAAGCAGCGCTGGGAGGTCGACGTTCCAAAGCCAACACGCAAGATCCCCATCCTGGTCGGTGGCGGAGGCGAGAAAGTCACGCTCAAGATCACCGCGCAATACGCGGATATGTGGCATGGCTTTGGCGACACCGAGCAGATTGCTCACAAGATGGAGGTGCTCAACAACTGGTGCGCGGAGGTCGGGCGCAATCCCGGCGAGATCGAGCGCTGCTGCGGCACTCAGAAAGATAGTAGCGACGCGGATCGTGATGCACTGGTAAAAGCAGGGGTCACCCACCTCGTTCTGGGCATGGGCGCACCCTGGGACTTCAAAGCGGTCGAGAAGCTCGTCAAATGGCGCGATCAGCATCATCGCTAGACAAGAATATGGTGGGATGGATGAAAAATCAGCGCAACTGATTTTTCATCCATCCCACCACTCTCAGACCTCAATCTGTGGACGACGATCTTCGACGCGCCTGGCCTTCATCTCGAAACGCGGCAGGCTGCCAGGCCGAACTGTCTCAATAGGTACGCGCAGGTTGAGCTCGATGTGCAGTTCCTCTTGCAACCTGGGAACCAGTTCCGGCGCACACTCTACCTGCAACGCAATCTCGTCCATGCTGCCAGACCGCGTGATGATGACGCGATACTCCTGCACTTCGGGGAAACGATGCAGAATATCGGACAGGGCCGAAGGGTAGACGTTGACGCCGCGCACAATCAGCATGTCATCCGCGCGCCCCAGCACACCACCGGGTAGATAGAGAAAACTGCGCCCGCAAGCGCATGTATAGCCGCCGTTTCTGACCAGATCTCCTGTACGATAGCGCAAAGCTGGATAGCCCCAGCGACCCAGGTTCGTCAGCACCAGTTCGCCAACGTCGCCCTCGTCAGCAGGGCCGCCGGTCGCGAGATTGATAACCTCGGCAATAAATTCGCCCTCATTGACGTGTATCCCTTCCTGCTCTGAGCAAGAGAAACCATAGGCACCCAGCTCGGTCATACCAGCGTGGTCATATGTCCGGGCATGCCAGGCTTGCTCAATCCGCTGACGTGTGGCAGGCAACGAGGCTCCTGGCTCGCCCGCGTGGATCGTGACGCGCACCGCCAGCGAGCCGAGATCGATGCCATGATCCTGCGCCACTTCCGCCAGGCGCAGCGCGTAGCTCGGCGTACATACCAGCACCGTGGCCCCTATCTCCTGCATCGCGCGCAGACGTTGCAACGAGTCCATACCACCGCCTGGCACGGTCAACGCACCCAGGCGCTTGGCCCCTTCATAGGCCGCCCAGAAACCGATAAATGGCCCGAAGCCAAAGGCTAAATACACAATGTCGTCGCGCGTCACCCCCGCACCCTCGTACACGGTCGTCCAACAGTCCGCCCACCAATCCCAGCTTTCTTGTGTATCAAAGACCTTCAAAGGGTGGCCCGTAGTGCCAGAGGTCTGGTGCATACGCACATAGTGGTTGAGTGGATAGGTCAGATTACTACCAAAGGCGGGGTACAGCACCTGGTCCGCGACCAGTTCGTGTTTGTTGGTAAAAGGGAGGTTACCGAGGTCTGCGAGGCTCTCCAGTGTGAGCGTCTCCTGCGAATGCAGCAATTTACGGGCATAAAAAGCATTGCGAGGGAGGATACGCTGAAGGCCTACCTGTAAACGCGCAAGCTGATGCGCTTCAAGCAGTTCGCGAGCCGCTGTTTCCAACTGAGACATACTAAGGCTTCCTTTCTCTCCACGTTTGCGAGAGCATCAAAGCTAACAGCCTCTATTATACCATTTTCTGCGCCACTACTCCGCCCGGTATACACTGCAAGGCTGTTGTTTCTGCTATACTCATGAGTATGGCAGAAACAACAGCCTTGCGAGGGAATGTTGCTAGCGTTTGCCGAGTGCCTCACGGCTGAGCGTAGCCAGCAGGATGACCAGCACAGCCACAATCAGGATCACACCCGATGCCACTTTCAGCATGGACAGAGCCGGGACGTAGTTAAACAGAGCCAGCAGCGCCATAACAATAATCACGCCGATCAGGATCACCATATCACCGACGAGAAAATTGTAAATTGCCTTAATTACCTTCATATCATTATCTCCTACTTCTGCACGGGAACAGCCGCGTTCTGCGTGCTGGCCTGGAGAGTGCGGTGCGCTTTGACCTGTCTCAGCCAGAGCACCAGGCCGAACGAAGCGAGCAGGTAGAGCGCCACCAGGATAAGAATAAAGACATCCGAGTACGGCCACGCCACGCCAAAGCCCTCGCCAGCCCAGAACGTACCGAAACTGGTCAGCATAATGCCCACGACAAATTTCAAAGTGTTCTCAGGTACTTTTGTCAGCGGAGCGCGCACGACAGCCCCCAGCAGGATCACCAGCACACCGGCAGCCGCCGCGCCAATAGCTGCGGAAGTAATACCACTGGACCGCTCAGCCAGCGTCGCCGCAGCACTGCTCCCAAAGGTAATCACAATAAAAGCTACTTCCAATCCTTCCAGCAAGACCGCTTTATAGGATAGAACCACACCGAAAGGCATAAAACGCGCCTCAGGTGTTTCGCCACGCGCGCGGATCTCAGCCATATGTTCTTCAAAAATCGCCTCTTCGTCGTGCAACGCTTTGATGCCGCCGTAGCGCAAAATAGCTTTTTTCAGCCATTTCAAACCGAAGAGGATCAGGATGATACCAACGACCAGGCGCAAAACATCCAGGGGCACCAGTTGCACAATGGCCACGCCAAAAGTGGCGATAATGACAGCAAGCGTAGCGGCGGCGAGCAAAGCCCCCAGCAGCGAGCTGCGCCAGTTCATGGTCACACCGACCACGAGGACAATAGTAAAAGCCTCAACAAATTCTACAGCCGAGGCCAGAAACGCAGCAGAGGCGACTGCCCATTGCATGCACGATCCTCTCTTTCTGTATAGAGAATAGATAGGAATATTTCGTCGAAAAAGGTATCCGGCACGCCCAAATTCACCCGGATGCCCTTATGGGGTGTATTATAGCACAAGACGAAGGGGGAAATGGTGCAGCGGGTTGTGGCTTCACACATAGTTTGCCCATTCCATGTCAGGGGGTTCCACAAAAGTGGGACTCTTACCTTGTTTGACAACCCAATTTGGAATATAATGGCTTGCGGAAACGAACGCTGAGAGAAAGAAGGCCACTATGCTCATCTACGGAAAGCTCATCGACTCAGACCCAGAAATCCTCTCTGGTAAACCCAGAATCAAGGAAACGCGCATCTCTGTCGAACACATCCTCAACGAACTCGCTGGCAGAATGTCGTTGGATGACCTGCTAGAGAATTATCCTGCATTAACCAGAGAAGCTGTCTCCGAAGCTCTGGCCTTCGCTGCTGCTTCTCTTCATCGCCGCGAAATTCTTTCTCTTGAAAAAGCGGCATCCTGATGCTATATGCCGACGAGAATATTCCAAATGGGGGAAAATAAAAAAAGGGTGACCGATGGGGCTCGAACCCACAACCACTGGAGCCACAATCCAGAGCTCCACCTATTGAGCTACGGTCACCATACATGCAAAGGTTTCTGATACCGCTTTGTCGTGGTCAACAAAACAGCCTGTTTTCCGTCCAACCGCAGTTATTTGGAAGGACTTCTCAGAACGTCTCTTACGTGCCACAGTATAAGGCACAATGTTCGTGGTGTCAAGAGGTTGGACACGGCGAAATCCTGATGCTCTGAGCGGCCTCGTCTCCTGGCCAGAGCGCAGCCAGTCACCAACCTCAGCCACGTGCTCTTGACAACATTTGCTCCACTGCCATACACTCCCAACAGAAGATACGTTTGCCGAACATCATCTCGACGACTTTTTGGAGAGACAGGCAGCAGAGGTAGCACATACACGATGTCACAACGCATTCCCGATGAGATACATACACAGGGACATGGCGACGATGAGCTGAGTCAGTTGCCTGAACTGCCCCCTGGCATTTTTATCCAGGCCCCCAGCAAGACGCCGCGCCAGCGCACGATCTGGCCGGACGCCCTGGATGTGATTTTTGAAAAAGATCCGGCTTGCAAGAATATTTTTGAAGCACTGCTCTATCAGAGCTTCTGGGCGATCTGCTACCACCGCGTCGCCCACGCGCTCTACAAGCTGCACATTCCCGTGATCCCCCGCCTGATCTCGCAACTCGCGCGTTTTCTCACCAACGGCATCGAGATCCATCCGGGCGCGCAAATCGGCAAACGCTTCTTTATCGACCACGGCGCGGGTGTAGTGATCGGCGAGACAGCGGTGATCGGCGATAATGTCATGCTCTATCATCAGGTCACGCTGGGCGCAACTGGCTGGTGGCGTCCCGGTCCTGGCCGCCTGCACAAACGCCACCCCACTATCGAGAACGATGTGACTATCGGCGTGGGCGCGGCCATCCTCGGACCCGTCACCATCGGGCGCGGCAGCAAAATCGGCGCGATGGCCCTGGTTCTGGAATCGGTGCCACCCAATTCGGTAGTGGCCTCCAAACCCGCTGAACTGCTGGTCAAAGGCGGAGAAGCGCTGGTCCAGCACCAGGAGCTGACCCAGGGTTGGAATGGTGAGATGGATTATCAAATTTAAAATGGATGAGGATTTTTTGCTTGGGAACATATGGCAATCTGATTATTGGACAGTCGGGCGGCGCGACGGCGGTGATTAATGCCACCCTGGTGGGCGCGGTCGAGGCAGCTCTGCCCGATACACGCATCGAGCATGTGTATGGCATGTGGCACGGCATCGAAGGTCTACTGAAAGAAGATATTGTTGATCTCGGCCTGCAACCCGCCTCGCTCTGGCCAGAACTGCTGAACACCCCCTCAGCCGCGCTCGGTTCCTGCCGCTATAAGTTGCAGGAACACGATCTGGAGCGGGTAATTGAGATTTTCAAACGCTACGACATTCACGCGCTGCTCTATATCGGCGGCAACGATTCGGCTGATACGACGCACCGCATCGCTCAAGCAGCTCAGGCGACTCACTATGATCTGCACGCTATCAGCCTGCCCAAAACGATTGATAACGATCTCCCGTTAACCGATCACTGCCCAGGCTATGGTAGCGCGGCTCGTTTTATCGCACAGGCTACGATGGATTCGACGATGAATACGCTCTCGATGCCCTGGCACTATCCGGTCAAGGTTATCGAGACGATGGGTCGCGACGCGGGCTGGCTGACGGCTGCGGCGGCTCTGGGCAAACGCGACGAGTGCGATGCACCACACATTCTTCTCTTACCCGAAAAAACCTTTTACGCTGATCGCTATTTGGCGCAGGTCGAAGAGGCGTACCAGCGCTTCGGCTATGTGGTGATCGTGGCGGCGGAGACGTTGCGCGACGAGCAGGGACTATCCCTGGGCGCGGCTGGCCAGGTCGGGCTGGACGCCTTTCAACATCCCCTGCTCAGCGGGGCGGCACAATATCTGGTAGAATTAGTGAAGACGCACTTGAAACTGCGGGCGCGCTTCGATAAGCCAGGCGATTTGCAGCGCATGGCCTCGTTCTGCGTCTCACGCGTTGACCGCGCTGAAGCCTATCTGGTGGGACAGGCGGGCGTGCAGGCAATTCTGGCCGACGAGACGGATAAAATGGTTGTGATGGTGCGCCAGGACGAGCCGACGTATCACTGCACCACAGGGCTGGCCGCGCTGAGTGAGGTCGCCAATGTCCAGCGCTTGTTCCCAGAAGCCTATCTGGACGCGAGCGCGACAATGGTGACATCAGCTTTCATGCACTACGCGCTACCATTGATTGGTGAGCCATTGCCGGTCTATCCACGATTAGAACATAGAAAGATCACGCAGGGGTAATCATGACAGATACACAACAAAACCCCGCTATCGGGCAGGGACAGAATCAAGAGCTGACCCTACACGGTGAGCGTATCTGGCTGCGTCGGCCCCGCACGCAGGACGCGCGCTTCGTCTTTCACTGGGAACGTGACGACGAGGTCTGGCGCTACGATCCGCACCGCCCCTACTCACAAACGCTGACGGAATTCCTGGCGGTCTTTGAACGCAACTATGTACGCGGCAACGGGCGCCAGTTCTGGTTTATCATTGAAAACGAGCAGCATCTGCCCATTGGCACGATCACGTATTTCAACGTCGATACGCGCGCGGGCCAGGCTGAAGTCGGTCTGGGCATCGGCGACAAAACCCACTGGGGCAAAGGCTATGGAGCCGAAGCTATCAAGCTACTCGTCTCCTATCTGTTTACCCAACCCGCTTTTGCGCGTCTGTATGCAGAGACGGCGATGGCCAATACACCTGCGCGCAAAGCCTTCGCCAGGGCTGGTTTTAGCGAAGTTGGCGAGATTTTTGACCCCCGTAGCTCAGGAGCACCCTGGGTATTACTGGAAATATGGAAGAATAGAAGGGATTATACGCATTAATGAGTACTTCACCCGTCCACATCGACCCCAAAATTTTTGGATCATACGATATTCGCGGTATTTACGGACAGGTTATTAACGAGGAGATCGTCTACCTGATTGGACGAGCTGCCGCGCAGTTTCTAGCGGTGCCAGAGATTGCCATAGGACGTGATATGCGCGTCTCATCGCCACAGATCGCCGCCGCCCTGGTGCGCGGCATTACCGACCAGGGCGTGAACGTGATCGATCTGGGCATGACCACCACCGACGAACTCTACTTTGCCGTGGGCAAATTCAACTACCCGGCGGGCGTGATGGTCACAGCCTCGCACAACCCTGGCAAATACAACGGGCTGAAGTTCTGTCGCGCCGAGGCGCGTCCGATCAGCAAGGAGACCGGGCTGGCCGAGATCCGCGACCTGGCCATCACAGGCGACTTCGCCACCCCCACACACAAAGGGCAGGTCACACAGCGCGATGTGCTCGACGCGTATATCACACACGCCCTTTCGTTTATCGATGTGAGCAAACTCAGGCCGTTGAAGGTGGTGGTCGATGCAGGAAATGGCATGGCGGGTATGGTTATGCCCAAAGTCTTCAAGCATCTGCCCTGCACGCTGGTCCCGCTCTACTTTGAGCTGGACGGCACCTTCCCTAACCATCAGGCCAGCCCGATTGAGCTGGAGAACATGGTGGATCTGCAAAAGAAGGTGCGCGAGGTCGGGGCCGACCTGGGCGCGGCCTTCGATGGGGATGCGGACCGCATGTTGCCGGTGGATGAGAAGGGCGACATCGTGGACGGGGCAATGGTCACGGCTATCGCGGCCAATAGCCTGCTGCAAAAGTATCCGGGTTCAACCATCCTCTACAATGTGATCGTCTCCAAAAGCGTGCCGGAACTGGTCGAGAAGCTGGGCGGCAAATCCTTCAGGACACGCGTGGGTCACTCGCATATCAAGGCCGACATGCGCGCGCACAACGCCATCTTTGGTGGCGAGCACTCCGGCCACTTCTACTTCCGCGACAACTGGTACGCCGACTCTGGCCTGATCGCCTTCCTGATGACCCTCGAACTGCTCTCCACCGGCGACAAACCGCTCTCCGCGCTGCTCAAGCCACTGGACCACTGGGTGCGCAGCGGCGAATACAACAGCACGGTCAACGATAAAGAGGGCAAGATCAAGGCGCTGGAGCAGCGTTTCGGCAAAGAGGCGCAGTCAGTTGACCATCTGGACGGCATCACCATCGATTTCGGCGACTGGTGGTTCAACGTGCGCCCCTCCAACACCGAGCCATACCTGCGCCTGAACCTCGAAGCCAGAACGCACAAACTGATGGAGCAAAAGCGCGACGAAATTTTGGCGTTTATCCGTAGCTGATTGGGCAGTTTAATAGATAATATACGCGAAAAATGATAAAATTATTTTTCGCGTATATTATCTATTAAACTAGAAAAAACAGTGTCATTTCTTCTACCACTTCTCTTGCTTGCGCCGAGCCTCAACAAGTGCATCGCGTAAGGGGTCAAGCCGCTTCCCTTGACCAATGGGCAGCACGCGTAATCGGTTATACGTTTTCTCTAACCAGCCTACATGACGCTTCGATTGGTACGCAGTAGCGAGGGCTAGCCCTTCTAAAGAAAGTTTCATCCCCTGGTCGATATCTTCTGAGAATAGGTGAGCTTGCCCTTTCCATAAGAGGTTTCTCCCGCGTTCCCTCATCGGTCTGAATGGTCGTAATCGATCTGTCTCCTTATAGACCTCGATGGCCCGCTCTGGCTTCCATAGCTCCGTGGACCCCGCCGCCTGCTCCAGCAGCACTTCCTCCAGGCTGAACTCATTCACTAATGCGCTGATACTCGGTTTGAGTCGCCCAGTGAGTTCAAGCGCAGCATCAATAGTACGATCAAATCCCTCAATATCGCCCTTGTCCGCGTAGGTTGCTGCTATGTGAATAAGCCGCTGGCCCTGAACATCGGTGGAAGACGCCTCCATGTACTGGTTTGTGGCTTCAAAGCATCGCAGAGCGCTCTCGTAACGCCCTCGCTTCCGCAGAATGCTCCCCTGTCTCACCATTCCCACGATAATAATATCGGGGTCATTTAATTCTTGCCCCAAATCAATCATTTCTGAGGCATGTCCAGATGCCCCCGCGAAATCCAGCCGGTCATATGCAATGCGTCCTAGCATTTGGTGAGTATAGGCTAAAAGCTCCTGTGTGGGCTTCACGAACTCACCACGATACCAGGTAAGGGCCTGCTCCAAAGTAAACACCAGGCCGTTCAAGTTTTCTTCTATCTCCGGTTGCTGATCTGCAACCCAGGCTAGATAGGAGATCCGAGCCATGTCCTGCCCAGGAGCGAGTAGCATTTGAAGAATAGCGCTATCTGCCTGTTTCGGCTCTTGAGCATCAATTTTGCGTTGAGGAATACCGCGCCCAATAGCCTCCAGCTTTTCCTGCGGAATGTCTAAGATATCAGCAAGGCGAACGACTTGAGCCACACTATCAAGCTTCTTTCTTCCTGCCTCTATCTGAGAAACATACTCTCTTGTATAACCCCACCGCTCAGCGAGTTCTTCCTGAGTCCAGCCGCGCTGTTTCCTATATGCTCTAACTAAATTACCGAACGCATTTTTATTCAGAGGCATCGTTTTTCCTCATTTCTCTGTAACGTAACCCTGAGTTCCGTTCCTGGGACCATCGGTACCCCTATTGTACACGGTATCACGGTATTCTTCAAGTGAAGGGTAGTACCCACTTGTGTACGTTTTTGAGAGTAGAGAGAGGAAAGAACCGATGCGCGAACGACAATGGATAGCCCGCTGGTGCGACTATAACCTGAACCACTACGAGTACATATTTTGGGCGCCGGATAACCGAACTATCGCCCGGATCGACTTTAAGCTCAAACTCATGAGCCAGGGGAAACAGGTGCCAGAGTTCTTTGAGCTAGAAGAGGGCCGCGAGGTTGTCCGCGTGGTACCGAGCCTGAAGGAGTTGGTAGAACGAGGGGAGCTTTAAACATGAACGAACCCATCACTATCAACTATATAGGCCAGGTAAGTCTAAAAGTGTATGAAGCATATTTAGAACCACGTGGATGCAGATTGGAGCCTACAGAGGGGATATACCTGTTGCATCTATCTGACGAAGCATCCTGCACCACATCAGGCCCGTTTGATAGTTGTATGTTCATACAGATAACTTTCCCCGACCAGGCGTATTTTTTCGTATATAAGGAACTTCACCGTGATGGAACGTCGTGGAGCAGAATCCACATTCCAGAAAAGAAGCAATCATGGCCGAGCAATTGACGCCCAAAAACAGAAAAGCATATAATGACCTCAGAGATACTTGCTAGTACACACCTTTACTGGCCAGCAATACCACGCACTCAAGGCTACTGCACACGCAATCCTGAGCATGTGAATTACCCGCGAGATCGCGCCTGCGGCGCGCACAGAGGTTTTGTGGGGGGTGGCAGCGGGGGGAGCCACAGGGACCACCCAAACCCGAAAAGAGCCACCACCCCAC
>CAXUEY010000086.1:0-26085 GCA_964250225.1 uncultured Ktedonobacteraceae bacterium
TAGTGGCACCCAGACCGGCCAACAACTAAGCTACGATGCCGAGGGGCGGCTCACTAGTTGGCAAAACCAACCTAGCTCGCCCACGTCACTCGTGAACTATCTCTACGATGGCTCAGGTAATCGCGTGGCGATGATGGCCACGGTTAACGGCACCACGACCACCACCGCCTACATCGGCAGCATCGAGGAGGTACAAACCACTGGCAGCAGCACGCAAACCACCACCTACTATACGGTGGCAGGCCAGCGCATCGCCGCCAAAGTCAACGGCACGCTTTACTACTTCGGCTACGACGCCCTGGGCAGCCAGACGCTCGTGTTGAACAGCAATGGCAGTGTGGTTGGCTCGCAACTCTACGGTCCCTACGGCAACCAGCGTTACAGCACCGGCACGCTACCCACCAGCATTGGTTTCACCGGCCAGCGCACCGATAGCGTGACGGGGTTGGATTATTATGGGACACGGTATTACGACCCAGCCATTGGGGCGTTCATCTCGCCTGATAGCGTACAGAGTAATGCGTTAGGCTTTGATCCGTACTCCTATGTCATGGGGAACCCGGAGACATTGGTTGATCCGAATGGGGAGTCATGGCAAGGTTTCCTGAAATGGCTGCAAAAGCATGGAGTATTGGAGGCCTATTATGCAATACAGTTACTCGGCATAGGCGCTGGGTACGTTAACGGAAAAGACCCGGCCGCAGACCCGGCGAATTCTCCTGAAGAGGCAATCACGCAGGCTGACAACACTGGAACAGGTTCTGACACGGCTGGAGCAGGAGGTGAACCACCCACAAGTGGTAATGATTTGCTCTGGGGCAACAAAACTCCTGAAGAGCTGAGAGATGCCATCATTACTGCTATCACTGAGAAAAATGCTGAAGAGGCGGGTTTGCGCGATGGCACGCTCAAGAAATTGAAGGGAAAGGTTGTGCGAAAGGAAAATCGTACCCAACGTCGCCAGCGTCAGCGAGAAGATGCCAGAGCTGCAAGGAAGAATGCAGCGAAGGAGAGAGCAGCGAAAGAGAAAGCAGCAAGGGAGAGTGACGCCGAGAGACGCGTGGAAGGGCAACCAGATAATATGGAAACAGAAAATATGGGCACCGACGGGCCAGTGACAAATAGCTTCTCTTCCGATCCTGCCAGGCACCTGTTAGGATTACCTGGGAACACTGAAAGTGAGGATGCTAGAGCAGTCCCCATTACTGCCACATCTGGAAACCAGAGTGACCCACCAGAGCCAGTAGGTGGGGCAGGTACTGGTTCAGGAGATGGAGGAGGGGTTATAGAGTTTCCCTCAAGGGATGAGCTTCCATGCTGTGTGGCATAGAGGAAAACTTGTATTGCCAGTGAGAATAGCAGCAGGGTGAAAAGGTTAATTGTACGTTATTTTACATCACGAAAGGCACTCGTCTGGAAGGAGGTGAGAGAACCCACTGGAAAACCCCCCTGGAGATGTCTATATAGGTGCCTATGTAGACATCTCCAGGGAAGTCGGGGCAAGTAGAATGTCCATTTCATGGTTTTGCAACATTGCCACGAGCACGCTTGCAAAAGTCAACTTAACACCGTACAATCTTTCAGGAGATCCATCTCGTTTTTTAAGAAAGGAATAACATGTGAATAATAAGCAGCAAGAAAGGTTGGACTCTCTTATGGCAACAGAGAGATTTATTATTACCTTTGCACAAAGCATGTCACATCCGCAGAACGTCGAGAGAGGTTTGGCTTATCTCGAACAGGAATTAGCCCGCAATCCTCAGAGGCAGTGGTTTTACTATCTTCAAGGGAGATTTTTGGCGAATTATCTTGACCGCTATGAAGACGGGTTAAAAGCGTTTGATCAAGCGATCCAAATGGATGCCCAGGATGAGTTAGCGCTGTATTACAAGGGACGAGCACTACATGAACTCAAACGCTATGAAGAAGCGTTGCAAATCTATGATCAATCTCTTGAGGCAATAGAGAATAATGTGGGGTATTTGGCCGAAGGAGAAGTTCTTGACGAGCTTGAACGTTATGAGGAGTTAGCGCTGTATTACAAAGGTCAGGCGTTGTATGAACTCAAACGCTATGAGGAAGCCTTGCAAGTCTATGATCAGGCGCTTGAGTTGCAGGAGGATAATGTGACGTATATAGCCAAAGGAGAGGTTCTTTGCCACCTTCAACAATACGAGGAAGCACTTCAGGCGGCTGAGGAATCGCTTGATATCCTGGAGTTAGTAGATGCCTGGAATCTTAAAGGGCAGGCTCTTGTGGGTCTCGGAAGATATGCAGATGCTCTGGCCGCCTATGATCAAGCTCTCCATCTAGAGCCTGAGAATAAAGAGGCGTATGAGCAGAAAGGGGAAATACTCCTCAAACTGTCTCCAGCTATCCCACCTCAGAAGTACAGGGAGAAAATAAGGAATAAAATACAGAAGTTACGTAAACATAAGAAGTAAAGTGATATTTTTGATACATGCGTATGATTTCCTTATGCAGCTCTCCCCTCTCTATTGCTCACGATAACGAGAGCCGAAGAAGCTGACATCGGGGATCTCTATCTCAGGAGAAGGTTCATGCACTGGTATGCACTGTTGCTGGCTCATGTCTTTATGTTATACCTCATCAGTTGGATACCCATCTCTTTTCTGTTGCGCCATTTTCGTATCATCTCTCTCCGACGCCGGAGCCGTTCTCGTCTGTACGTGTATCAAATGCTCCACTCCTGGTTGAGTCTCATCCCATTCTGCTTCATTGTAATGGGTTTGGGCTGGTCTCCACCCATGCTGGGCCTGCAATTCCCTACACATGTTTTTTTTGTAATATTTGCTATAATTATTTCATCGCTGATTTGTAGTCTTCTGGTTCTTTTGATGTACCTGCTAGTCGCCTGCTCTTCCGCTGTGCGTGAATCCTTACGCCAACCCGCACCTGCCCCTTTTCCAGACACAATGAGAGCACGTGTTCTCTTCATTCCATTTGCTTTAACGGCTGCTATTGTCGAGGAAATCCTCTACCGAGGATTTATGATTACCTATTTGACCCATATTTTCCCCGCTGCTCCTCTGTTTCTGGCGATTATCATCGCGGCTTTCTTTTTCGGAGCTGGGCATCTTCAGGTGAGAATGACTGGAGTAGACGGAGCCGTACTATTTATAGGCACAATACTTATAATCATGTTACTAGGTTTGGTTTGGGGCTGGTTCTATTCCTCGACAGGGAGCCTCATCCCTGGCATGATTATTCACGCCATTTTCGATCTACGCATCCTTTTCTCGCCACGTCATTCCAGTACTTTCCCAGAGAATAAAGGAAAAATCGACAATAGCGTTTCTCCTCAGCAGCATATTCCTGTTCCCAATCAGTGATTCCCTGAGCAGCAAGCTAGCCTTTCATTTGGATAACTTCACTACCTGAGTGCTGTTACTGGCACTCTAGATCAGGTCGGTATTTCGCCACTCCTGCCAGCCACTGACACAAAGCGTATTGATACATCTTGCTATACTAACAGAGAAGGCCAGAGCTGATTGAGGCATGTATCCATCAGCTGGGCAAAATGGAGGGAGGGAAATGCGGCTGCTATCGGGAGAAACGCCACGCAGAGCCACTCAACGGTAGCTTGCAATAACGTCGAGGTGTGATACAATGACACACAGTACGTAGCTGAACTTTCACGCACGCTGCCTGGAATAGCGCCTTGTTATTCTATGGTAGAGAAGTGTACGAAAAGAGAGCAAACCTTTGGAACAAGAAATTATGTTTGAAGCTGAGAAACCAGTCGAGCCAGAACGCGAAGCGTTCCAGGACGCAGACTTGAATAGCCTGGCGCAAAGTGACAGTTTGCGTCTCTATCTGCGCGAAATCTCGCGTATCTCACTGCTTACTGCCGCGAAAGAAGTCTATCTGGCGGAGCGAGCAGAACAGGGAGATCGGGATGCTCGCAACGATCTGATCGAGGCCAATCTGCGCCTGGTTGTTAGTATCGCCAAAAAATATGTCGGCCAGGGGCTCTCGCTGGAAGATCTGATTGGTGAGGGCAATATTGGTCTGATTCGCGCTGTGACCAAGTTCGACTATCGCAAAGGCTTCCGTTTCTCAACCTACGCAACCTGGTGGATCAAGCAGGCCATTACCCGCTCGATCCTGGAGGGAACACGCGTAGTGCGCCTGCCTGTCTATATCATGGAAGAGGTCATGCGGGTGAAACGCACCACCCGTCAGCTCTATCAGGAATTGGGGCGCGAGCCGACGACCGAAAATATTGGTGAACGCCTGGGCATGACTCCTGATCGTGTGAGCGAACTGCTGATCTGGGCTGAGAAGGTCTTCTCCCTGGATGCCCCGCTTTCAGAGGAGGAAGAGAATACGCTCGGTGATATTATCGAGGATACGCGTGAACGCGGGCCGGTAGAAGTGGCAGATCAGCATTTATTACGCGAAGAGATCCGCAAGGTGCTGAACCAGTTGACGGTGCGCGAACGCCAGGTGATCGAACTGCGCTTCGGCTTGCTGGATGACCATGACCACACCCTGGAAGAGGTCGGCAAGAAACTCAAGGTGACACGCGAACGCGTGCGCCAGATCGAAGAGCGCGCTATTCGCAAGCTACGTCATCCTCAGGCCAGTCGCATCCTGAAGGATTATCTCGATTAGATGCACCTCGCCTGGCTCGGCGCAGATGTTTATCCTTGTCCCCTGCTCTCAGGAGTGTCGTTGCTCCCTGAGACGGTGATTGTTGCGTACTTGCGACATTGTTCTACCATTTTCACGTCATGTGCCAGATGAAACGATTATTTTGTGATCAATTTGTCCTTTTAAACGTATAGAAAAGAAGATATAGGTATACGTTTGGTTAAAAGGTGGTCCTCTCTATTTCTCTGGACCCATTACGCATGTAGAAGGAGGGTCGGCGCTGGCTACGACCTGTTTTGCACAGGCGCCAGGCCAATGCCGTAACGTTGTTATGAATGAACTGGCAGGGCAGAGTCTGGGTGGCTATTTGCTAGAACAAGAGCTGGGACGCGGCTCAATGGGTATGGTGTATCGAGGCAAACAAATGGCCCTGGGACGCGAGGTCGCCATCAAGGTGCTCCCCCGCTCGCTGGCACAAGATCCCTCATATGTGGCGCGCTTTATTCGCGAAGCCCAGATTATCGCCGGACTCAATCATCCCAATATTGTCCAGATTTATGATGCGGGCCAGCAAAACGCGATCCTGTATTTTGTAATGGAGTATGTGCAGGGGCCAACTATCGGGAGCCTGCTCCAGCTCGATGGTAGTATGCCACAACATCTGGCTGCCGAATACGCCGCTCAGATCGCTGATGCACTTGACGCTGCCTATGCTGAACGCAACGTGATTCACCGCGATATTAAGCCGGAAAACCTGATGCTGGATCGCTGGGGCCACATCAAGGTCATGGACTTTGGCCTGGCTCGCGCACCCGGCTGGCAGCAGATTACCCAGGTGAATACGCTGGTCGGCAGCATCTATTACTCTTCCCCCGAACAGATCTGGGGTAAACCGCTCGATAACCGCAGTGATATTTACGCGCTGGGGGTGGTGCTCTACGAAATGGTCACCGGTCAGCGTCCTTTCTCAGGTCGCACGCTGCAAAGCGTGACTACAGCCATTACCAACGGCACGATGCGCCTGCCCTCCGAGCTGAATCCAGAGCTGAACCGCGAACTGGAGCGTATTATTCTCATCGCTATGGCCTCTAAACGCGAGGAGCGCTTTGCCCATGCCAGCCAACTTGCCGAACAGTTGCGGGGCCTCCACCTGCGCCCTCCCACGCCATCGAGTCCCTCGCATCCCCCCACGGGTTCGGCGCGCCCGTCATCGAGTCCCTCGCACCCGCCAGCGGGTTCCTCCCAGCATAATCAGGGACCACCCCGCTCAGATCAAGCGGATGGAACATATGGGCCGCCGTCCAATCGGCCACAAGCTTTACATGCATCCTATGCTTATGAAAATACCACTGTGGATAAAATTCCAACGGGTGAGCTGCCCGCAGCGTTAGACGGCCTGCTGGAGGTCACGCAAGTACAGCTTGCTGCTGCTGCACTTGCCCACCCTCCCTCGCTGGATTCTTCTCTCTCACTCGATCTGGATGAGCAGGCCACAGAACCATTGTTTCCTTCATTGATCCTCCCCTCCAAACAGACTTCAAAAAAGCGAATGAGCCGTTCTCCGCACTGGCGCCAGAAGTCGCGCATGTTCAAACCCCTTCCATAATTGCGTCCCTCTCAGCATAGTTGCTAAGTTTCGCGGGAGGCGTATAACTAAAACAGTGGCAGCATCCTCAAAACGGAGCGTAAGCAAGCCATGCTCTGGCTGCCTGGATAGCGAGGAAGCATCTCGTGGGGAATTCGCAACGATCAGATGACGTTGCAAGAGGCTAAGCGTGCCAAAGGATGGGAATGAAGATAGCCAGAAAGCGGAAACTATGGCGGGCGATGGCGTCAACCGGGAAGCAGGCAGAGGCGCCTCTTCCCTCCAACAACCACAACAGCGGGAGCACGTGCTTGCGGCCATTGCTCTTTTGCTTGGCCCAGATACCGACTATGCCAAACGCACGCGCGCTGCGCAACATCTGGCCAAAGCTGGTTCGGATATCCTACCCCTGCTCTTGCGTACCCTGCACACCGCGCCTGCCATCGTTACACCTCCCTGGCCCTGGTGGCCTCCTCAGTATGAGCAGATCAGCCGTCTGCTGGTCCAGTTGTGTCAGCACGCGCACCTCTCACTGGAGCAGGTTTTACACGCGCCCGGCCTGACGCAACCGCCCGGCCCTGTTCTCTGGACCAGCGTGGTAGAGGCTGCCGGACTGCTCCCCCACGCGGAATATGAGCCGCTGCTACGCGAGGCTTTACAGGCTCCCTGGTGGACTGTGCGCTATGCCGCGACGATGGCCATCGCGAACCGCGCGACGCACCTGGCCCTGCGCCCTGATACCCGCGAAGCACTCTATCAGTTGCAGCACAGCGATAGTGAGCTGCCTGTGCGCCTGGTGGCCTCCTGTGCCCTGCTGCGTTGCGGAGAGAGCAACGGCCTGGACTTGCTGATACAAATCCTGCAAGCCCCGGTCCCGCTGGAGGTGCGCAAAGCCACGCTTTTTATCCTGGCCACCGAATTACCCGTCTCGCTCGCACCTGAGCAGAAGCAACGTCTGAGCATCCTGTTACTTCAGGTACTGCAAGATGAAGACCAGCAGAGCGCTCAGCACGCCGCCCGCGCCCTACGCAGCCTTGCCACATCCAGCACACTTCCCGAACTGGAACGGCTGCTGGCAGATCCGCGTGTACCTACGCGCCTGGCCGTGCTGAGCGCTCTTGAAGAAGTAGCCAGCCGCAAAACGATGCGCTACGCCATTCAGCAGCAACAGATTTCCAAACGGATCGCGTTTTTGCTGCGCGCGCCAGAACCAGAAATACGCCGTCAAGCCTGCTATACCCTGGCCGCGCTGGGTGGTGAATACGCTACCGCGACCATCGGGACCATTCTGCTGGATGTGCTGCACCCGGCCCACCTGGAAGCGATTGAAGCTCTGCGTCTTTTACCAGAGGTGCTGCGTCCTGCCGTGCTCGCCCGCGAGATACGCTGGCTGTTGCACATTTTGGACCAGCCATCTGAAATGGCGCAGGCCTGCGCGCTTGACTCACTCAGCTATCTGCTCTGGCAGGCCCGCGTGCAACGCAAATACGCGGCGGTGCGCATCATCACTCAGGAACTGGTGGGGAGTGGGAGTATCTTTCAATTGCTGGCCAATGCCAGTGCCTGGGTACGCCAGCGCGCGGTAGAATTGCTCGGCCTGCTCAATGCGCAACTCAACGAGCAACGTGCCACACTGCTGGAGATGCTCCACCACGACCCTGATAGTAGTGTGCGCGCCTGCATCGCCTATACACTGGGCCAGGCCTCGGCGCTCTGGGCCATCCCCGCTCTACTCCTGGCCCTGCTAGACCACGACGAGCATGTCGCCGAGGCCGCGCTCAATGCGCTTGGCTCCCTACCCACGCGTGATGATGCCTTGCTTACTTACGCGCTTAAAGAGCTGGCCGCGTATCAACTACCTATCTGGAGCCTGCAAGAACGTCGTCAGCTAGCTCATACCGCCCGTGTCTGGCTCAAGAAACGCCATAAAACACGCCATTCCCCGTTTTAAATCTTTCTCCTTTGAGAACCAGCTAAGAGAGTCTGCCGGGAAACTTGCAACTCAGTAATATCCACGCTATAGTTATGACAGACAAAGACATCACAAAAAGTGGAGATGCAAACTATTTTTATGGACTCATCACAAGTATCTTTTGGCGTGGCGTTTGTAGCGGGATTGGCCTCATTTCTCTCGCCCTGCGTCTTGCCGCTGGTGCCGATTTTCCTGGCGCAGTTGGTTGGGCAGAGCGTCTATCAAGCGGAGGCGAGCAGTGCCAAGCGTTTGGTGACGTTCCTGCACGCGCTGATGTTTGTAGGGGGCTTTACCCTGACTTTTATCGCTCTGGGTGCGACTGCCAGCACGCTGGGGAGCCTGTTGCACGCGAACGAGTTTCTCTTGCGCCAGATCGGGGGCATTGTGCTGGTGATTATCGGCCTGCATATGACCGGGCTGCTCACGCTGCCTTTTCTCACCTGGCAAAAACGCTTTGAGTTCCATCCCGCGCGCCCCAGCTATGCAGCCTCGTTTCTGATTGGCCTGATCTTTGCCATTGGCTGGACTCCTTGTGTGGGACTGATCCTGGGACCAATTCTGGGGCTGGCTGCCCATGCCGCTACGCTGCGCCAGGGTGTGCTACTGCTGCTGATCTACTCGCTGGGATTGGGCATCCCTTTCTTGCTGTTGGGGCTGGGCCTGGATCGTCTGAGCAAACTGCTCAAATGGCTCAAACCGCACGTGGGGAAGATCGAGATCGCAACCGGGGTCATCATGATTGCGATGGGTGTGCTGATCTACTTCAATCTGCTTCTGACACTCAATCGCTTCTTCAACTTTGGCATCAGCGCGTAAACACGCAGGCAGAACAGATCTGGTAAGCCGTCTTCTGCCTGCTTGCTATTTCGCGTTTTCACTATGGGCGCGTTTAAAGTCGGCGCGAATCTCCTGTGCCACGTCCGGGTCAATCTCCAGTGGTGCGCCTACTGGAGTGCGCGCAAGACGCATAATCGAGGCGCGCAAGTGTTCCGGCGCCTTTTCCAGTGTACAACGTTCATGCATAAGTCGCTTTAAATGCATATCAAAATGGAAGCGGCATTCACAGCTCGGACAATCTTTGAGATGCTGTTGTACGATAGTCACTTCCTCGGCATTGAGTTCCCGATCAATGTAGAGATGAAGGCGCGCAGCGGTCTCCATACAATTCATAATAAACATCCTCGTTCTTCCGCGATCAGCGCGGCGGGCCACGGCCAGGAGAGATAACACTAAGCCGGCCCGCCGTCCGTGGCTTTGTATCTGTTCATTCTAACATAAAACAGACACCGATTCATTCCCACCAGAACTCCAGGGGGGAGTTACTCATCCATTTCTAAACTGGTAGCGTCATTCTCAATTGGATGGTGGCGCCGCTTTCCAGCTTTACTCACATATTTCACAGGCGCAAGGTGAGCTTGTAGACGTTGATAGCAGTCTTGCCCCAGATCCATGCCTGTTCATCCGCGCTGAGTGAGGCAGTGGCGGCGCGCATGACGTTAATGCATTCGGTGTAGGGACCGCTGAGGGTGCTGACGGGCCAGTCGCTGGCAAAGAGCAGCCGTTGTGCGCCAAAGAGAGCCAGTGCGCTGTTGAGATAGGGCTGGAGGGTCTCTGCGTTGATCGGCGGCGGCTCGGCCAGGCCCTGAATGGCTGAGAATTTCATGAAAACATTGGGGAGTGCCGCCAGCGGGCTGAGCTGCTCGGTCCAGGGTGCAACGCCGCCGGGGGTCAGCGCCAGGCCAGCCAGGTGGTTCACCACAAAACGTGTTTGTGGATGAGCGCGCATCATCTCTATTGCCGCTGGCAACTCCCCCTCACGTGGTAGCACGTCGCAAGTGAGGTTGCGTTCAGCCAGGGAGCGCAGGCCAGGGCTCAGCCGCTGCCAGTTCTCCTGTGGAAAGGGCAGCAGGCGTATACCCTTGAAAAGCGGCTCTTGCATGAACTGATCGAGCGTTGTGGCGACGTCCACGGCTGCCAGATCAACCCAACCAACGACGCCCGCGATATGCGGGTGACGCCGGGCCAGATCTAGCATCCATGTGGTCTCGGCCAGCGAGTTATCGGCCTGGATCAGCACGCTATATTGCATACCCAGCGCCTGCATCTGCGGCAGGATGTCGGAGGGCAGATAATCGTGGTTCATTTCTGGCAAGTTCACCTGTTTGTGCCAGTCATAGGTAAAATTCTGGAGATGCCAGTAATGCTGGTGTGCATCAACCGTTACAAGAGAATCTGACATATCTTCCCCTTTCGTTGGTCTACTGCTCTTGATGTTTGAGTTGCTGCATTATATCCCATCAGAGGGTGGGTGCGCTAGTTTTTCTGGCCTGCTGATGGATAACCGCAAGGCGTCGGAAAGGCTGTGCAGGGGCTAGCGCCATGCTGTATAATAGAGCGACGAGGGTTTTGCACCATGCCCCTTGATCTTTTTTGGTGTTCCTGCTGGGAACATCAAATACTCTCTACATTGGAAAGGTAGCAGAAGTATGTTGGAAGAGCCAATCCTGCCGGCGGTCTCCAGTGGCGAAGGCACAACCAGTAGAGAAGCCACCGAAGATTTCGAGGCAGGCGTACTGGCCCAGTTGGATAGTCTGTATCGTACCGCCTTACGCCTGACACGCAACCAGCAAGAAGCCGAGGATCTTGTCCAGGAGACTATGCTCAAGGCTTTTCGTTTTGCGCATACTTATCAGCGCGGCACCAATCTGCGCGCCTGGCTCTTCCGTATTTTAAATACTTCCGCGATCAACCGCTATCGCAAACAGGCCACGCACCCTACGACCACGCCTCTGCCAGAGGGGGAAGAGTTTTATCTCTACAACCGCATTCGCGATATCAACGGGCAGGAACTCAGTACGGGAGCGGAAGAAGAGGTTTTGAGCCATTATCTTGACGAGGATGTGTATCAGGCGCTCAACGATCTGCCGCTGAACTTTCGCATGCCGATCATCCTGGCGGATATTGAAGGGCTTTCCTATAAGGAGATTGCCCAGGCCTTGAATATCCCGATTGGGACCGTGATGAGCCGTATTTCGCGCGCGCGCCGTCATTTACAGCGCTCGCTCTGGGCCTATGCCAGAGATCGGGGTTATGTAAGCGAGGAGAACACCGCGCAAGCCTCGGATGCCAACTCCGCGTAATATACAATCAGCTTGAATATGTGACCACCCTCCACTGCTACAGCCATAGACTGCTGAGAGGCGCGGTTCAATCACGCCTCTCAGCCTTGCTTCTGGAGCACCAGGGTGGGATCACTCAGCAAACGCCGGGGCGCGACGGCTCGTTGCAGGGTGAACGAAAAGGTGCTGCCCTCGCCGGGCGTGCCGTTACTCTCCACCCATAGGCGCCCACCCATAGCCGAGACCAGGCGTTTGCTGATATACAGACCCAGGCCAGCGCCGCGCACAGGACTATTCATATCGCGATCCAGGCGCACAAAACGCTCAAACAGGCGCTCCTGCTCGCCAGGTGGCACGCCCAGGCCATAATCGCGCACGGAGATTTTCACCAGCCCCTGCCCTTGCAGGGCCAGCACGTGAAGGGGCGACCCAGGCGGCGAGTATTTGAGGGCGTTGCTGACCAGATTAAGGAGAATCTGGCGCAGGCGCAGATCATCAGCCTGGATAAACAGGCCGGGCGGAATGGCCACGCTCACCGGACGCTGCTCGCGCCTGGTCACGGCTTCAAGGATCTCCATCACATGGCGCACCGAGGCACTCAGTTCGACGGGTACCAGGCGAATGCGCTCAGACTCAATCTGCAAACGGCTGGCATCCATGATATTGCCCACCAGCAGGGTCAGTTCATCGCAGCCACGATGCGCCTTCTGAATAAATTCGGTGCGCATCTCCACTGAAAGCTCGTCGTTATACTGGTTGAGCAGTTCGATATACCCCTGCACAGCCGTCAGGGGAGTGCGCAGCTCGTGCGAGGCAGTCATAATAAACTGGTCCTTCAGGCGGTCCAGTTCTTTCTGGCGTTCATAAGCGGCGCGTAGCGCGATAGTAATCTGCGCATTCTCTATCGCGGCAGCGCACTGGCGCGCGAACATCGCGAGGATGCGCTTCTCTTCCACGGAGAAGACGTGCGGGCGTGGGAACGAGAGCATCAGCACACCCAGACGGCGCTGGCCCTTGCACAAAGGCAGCCAGGCACAGGGCACGCTAGAGAAGGACAGCAGGCAGGCAGGAGCCTGAGCGGGCCGCATGAGCGAGCCAGTTGAGCTGGGACGGTCCTGAAACCAGGGGGACCAATCGTGTTCGTGGAGCTGGCTGATCCACTCATTTTCCAGCAGAGATGGTCCCTGCCCGGCACGCGCCACGCGATGCAAAACCACGCGTTCAGGCACATACATCCAGATCTCAGCAGATGCCTGCATTGCCTCGGCCACGACAGTTGCGTAGGCTTCCGCGACCTCTTCAATGCTCAGATAGGCACGTTCCAGGCGCGCACTGGCGCTGTACAGGGCGTTGAGGACGGTCACATGCCGACTGGCCTGCACATACAAACGCGCGGTCTCCAGCATTGAGGAGAAACGCGCGAGCAGTAGGTCCAGGGCTTCCAGGTCGGGTCCGGCGTAGACCTGGCTGCCACCACGTTCACCCAGGCAGAGCATGGCGATCAGCTTCCCCTGTGCGCGTACGGGGACGAGCAAGGGATCGACCTGCTCCGCGGGCGCAGTCACCAGGTAGCGCGCGAGACCAACCGGGACCGTGGTCTCTTCGGCCAGGGCTTCCTGCAAAAAAAGCGGGCGGCGCGCCATTGCCAGGCGCTGAATGACTGGATGCTGAGCCTCAACGATCTCGACGTTGCCTTTGTCAAACAGGCGACTAAAATCGGCCAGTTGCCAGAGCAGGTGCCCGCGCATCACGCCCTGTGTGCGATAGGTTTCCAGCGCAGGCGCCAGGTGATAATAGCCGGTTTTGTCATCCAGCACGTATAGACAGACCTCTGGCGTCTCAAAAGCCTGCATCACGGCCAGCAGTAGTAATTCGGCGGCCTCGTTGAGATCAAACGTCTCGCGCGCCAGTCCCTCTGGTCGCTGCACACGCTGGTGATAATAGCGCATTTCTGGAAAAAACAGATGTTCGGTCATTAGACGCGCCAGCCACCAGGTCGCTGGCCCTAGTAGCGCCATAGATGTTGTTACAACAATAGTCTGCGCCAGAGCTAGATGAGGATCTCCAAAGAACGTGCTGCTCACAGCCACCATCAGATAGCACAGCAGCGCCAGGCTAATGATGCCCACCGCCCAGGCAAGAGTGCGGCGAATATAGCGATCAAAGACCAGAATCTGGTAGCGTAAAATTGAGTAGCCCAGCGTCAGCGGCAAAAGCAGCAGGGGAAGCGAACTCCATTGTGCATCAACGACATACTGGTTCGCCATATTCAAGGCAACAGGCAGCATCGTCAGCAATAAGATGGGCAGGCAGGCCAGAATCACCCCTGCAACAAAGAGTAGCAATTGCTGACGCGTGCGCAGGTCTCTGGAGAGGCAGTAGGCACCTGTAATCGTCAGGATCACACAGGCCAGCGCCGCCAGATAATAGAGATTCACGAGCATATCCAGCCAGATAGGTAGAGGCAGCAGCAGGATATTTTTTGCCAGCGAGTACGCAATCGTCAGGGCAGCGCATGCCAGGTGGGTGCTGATATACATTTTCAAGAACAGCCGTGCAGCGCTGACGCTTTTGCGCGCGCGCAGCGCGGCCAGATAATCATAGGGAAAGACCAGCAGAAGAATGGCAAAAGAGGCCAGCGCGATCACTCCGCTGATGCCTGTCGTGGTGGTAAAGAGCGGGTTGCGCGAGTTGCTGGCGGTCTCATTGGCAAACGTCACCATCATCGCCAACGAAAAGCAGAAGAGCAGCCACGCGACATGGCGCTGGCGCGCGAAGAGCAGGACCAGGCTGCCAACTGCCAGGAAGATCACGGCGGTGAACGCGGAGAAGCCAAAACGCGCCAGATTGATCAGAGATAACAGGTCTTTTTGTGGAAAAAAGGCGCGTGCATCGAGCACCAACAAAGACCCACAGAGACCGACAGCTAGCAGGATCAGCAACCAGCGTCCGGCGCGCTTGCGTCTGCCGTGTGCATTCGGCATATCGTCCCTCCCAATATTCCCACTACCACGTTATGTTGTCGGAAGCGTCCTATGTAAACCCAGAATCAGGCGTAAGGTGTGTGAAACTGCTTTGTCGCCTTCGAGTGCGCGCAGACAGTCTCGCGCGCGTTCTCGATAGAGCAGGGCAATGCCCCAGGCGGCCACGCTCCCCTCGCGCAGGGCACCGAGACAGGTCGCCTGTTCCTCGTCGCCGAGCGTGGCGAGATTGCGCAAAGCTGCATCGATGCGCTGCTCATTCCAGCCGTGTGTGATGCGCAACGAGTGAGCCGCGAGCACAATGGGCAGCGTTTTTTTAGCGCGCACCAGGTCGGACTTCTGGCTCTGTACCATTTCCCCGGCGGGACGCAGCAGAGATGAGAGATCATGGGCATCATTATCCAATTGAGCCGCGATTCCCAGCAGGCGCCCCATTTCCACGCATTGCGCCAGCCGCGTCTCCTCCACGCCCGCGCACAATGCTCCCAACTGGCAGGTCAGGCTGAGCAGCGTGCCAGCTTTGGCCGCGGCAATCGCGATACACTCCTCCCGGCTCAGCTCGCAGGCGAGCCGATCTTCCGCCAGTAAGTCCTGCTGCTGGCCAGCCGTAGCCAGCAGCAGCGCCTTCTGTAAGGCATCCGACATCTGCAGCAGGAGCGCGGCTGGCAGCGTCGCATTGGTGAGCGAGAGCAGCATATGCTGAGCCAGACAGAGCAGAGCCAGCGCCACATTGAGCGCGCGCGGCTCGCCCACCTGCCGAACAAAGGTCGTCCCATCGGCGTCCATCGCATCGTCCAGCAGATCTGTACTGCAAATTACGCACTCGACGGCCACGGCCACAGTACTGGCAAGGTGGATATCCACATCAGAGTGCAGATCGCGAGCCAGTGTGAAAGGGAGCAGCGCCCAGCGCCCATCCAGCACGGACGCTGGCTGATGCAGCAACTTCCCCTCCACAGCCAGCGCCGCGCCCACATCTTCACGCAGAACTGGCTGCACTTCTCTAAGGGAAAGCTGCAAGCGTTCTACAAGTACGCGCCGACTTGCCTCGATATCCGTCCCTATGAGCAGCGTCGGCGTATCGTCAGCCCTACACATGCCACCATTTTGCAGCCATATCAATGGTTTGCTGCTGCTCAAAGGCCAGATACGGCACCAGGCACGCGAGGATCTGTGCCACGCGGGGCGAAACGTCCTGGGGCACGCTCACAGCGGGTTCGCCAGGCATGGCACGACGTATCTGCTCATCCAGTACGACCCTATGCACATATTCTTGGATCTGCTGCTCTTCCACCATGTCACAATTCCTTCCTGCCGATACAAATGGTTGGCCAGCCCAAGCCCCCCTGACCATTCAACCACCCGCAGCACATCGGCACTGCCAGCCTGATTGCATCCAAAATATCTAAAAATTCCAATAACGCTGAACCAGAGAAACAAGCCAACCCTCCACACGCTCTCCGCTCCTCGCGAATGTGCGCGGGTTGCCAGAACTCCTATGATACATTGTACTCAGGCACCCAAATGTAGATATGCTCAGAAGATACTCATCACTTTCCATCACAAAAACTTCCTCCACGACGCACCTCATCCGCCAGAAGCCCAGTATAACAGAACACATCTCAAAAACCATGAAAAACGTATAAAATACTTGACGTTGTTCAATGTAATGGCATAGTGTAAGGACATGCTTCCTCTCAGGAAAGGGAAGCATTGCATTCTCCCAAATACGAAAGGCTTGTAATGTTATGACCACAACGAATAGCCGCACCCCATTTGACTGGCATGCTATCGATGAAGAAGTGATCGAGCACCTGCGCAATTTGCTGCGCCTGGATACACGTAACCCGCCTGGCAATGAGATTCTGGCGGTCAATTATTTGCGTTCGGTGTTGGAACAGGAGGGCTTTGAGTGTACCGTCGTCGGCCCTGTCCCTGAACGCTCCAGTCTGATTACTCGTTTGAAAGGCGACGGGTCGGAGCCGCCGCTGTTGTTGATGTCGCATACCGATGTGGTGGCGGTAGAGCCAGAGAAATGGAGCCACGATCCCTTTGGCGCGGTGATCGAGAACGACTTTCTCTATGGGCGCGGCGCGCTGGATATGAAAAATATGGTCGCGATGGAAGAGATGGTTCAACAATCTTCGCAAAAGGGGGATCGAATTTCTCTTCCTCCTCGACGAAAACGGGGCATCTGCCCACCCAAAGCTCACCGCATAGACGCGAAAGAGAGGAGGCCCGCGATGAGCCTCCTCTCTGTTTATTTTTTGAGGATATTCTCTGCAATGTCTTTCCAGGCCCGGCGCAATTCATCCAATGTGAACAAGCCTTTGCGATATCCGGCCAGGTACATATGCATGAGCCGTATCACTTCCCCTTCTGTCATGTGTTCCTCCATGCTATACTACGACCGAGGGCGCTGGAGCGAGCGGCCCAAGAGTTGAATAGTGTCATCTCCTATCGCACTCCCTCTCGCGCCTGCCTACAACCGCTCGGAAAGCTCCAAGACTCCGGCGACTGAGATGCCGAGTGCGACGGCAATGACAACGATCCCGAAGGCTTCAACCTGTAAGCTATCTACTCGTAGGAGGGCCAGCCCAACCACGGACAGGCCGTAGACCGCTGCCATCACGATCAGGATCAACACTCCGGCTGCACAGATTTCAGCGGCCCGCGCAGTCAGGATTAGGCGTAGTTTCTTCATATATTTCTCTCCTTTATTTGTAGGTCAGTACACGCAACGTAGAGCGGGCAGTAGGGGCAGAGCCGCGCCTTGTCACCCTCGTAGGCTGGAGCCAGATTGTCCCTCGCATCTATCGCATCTTCGATCAGGGTGGCGATGAAGTCGTGCATGAAATCCATATCCTTCTGCTGCATCTGAGAGAGTTCAAGGTCGGCGAAGCGGCCAGAAGACCTGGGAGTCAGCATCTTGCCTCGATCCACAACGGAACATTTGCTACTAAACCGCCTGACCCGGCCCATGTCGAAGTAGACGATTTCTAGCTCGTCCACGATCACTTCCAGGCCAGCGCGACCGAGGTACTCTGGCAGGCACTTATGGAGCAGATAGGCATACATGTTGACCTGTTTCTGGTGGTCTTCTTTAGCTTCGATAAAGTCATGGCCTACCGCTTTGGTACTCTTCCAGTCCGTGAGCTTGACCACGATCTTTTTCTCGTCGTAGTACAACACCTCCACCAGATCAGGTTTGCCAACGAACGGCTGCGGCCCGTAAGCCGTTTCAATCGTCGTCTCAAAGCGCTCCTCCGTGATGTCGAAAGCGACACCGGGGGCAAGCGGCGCATCCTCAAAAAAGCCATGAGCCATTGTTCCCCTAAGCGCGTTCCACTTCTTATAAGGGTCGAGGTATTGTGGGTAGTTATTTCTATCCAGGTATTTCGCACGTGGGCAACCCATGAGCCTAGTCGGACTAAAGGTCTGCCGTTCTGGTTCCCGGTCGCCATCGCCCCAAAGAAGGGCGAGCAGCTTGCCATTAAATGGACATAAGTGGTCGGGTTTCTGTACACATTCGTTGCATTCCTGCCGGGTCATCGCCACACGGTTGAGCTGCCTTGCTCTGTCGCACTGAACGCCTTTGTAGCTCATTCGCCCGCCTTTATGAATTTCGCCAGGAACATGACCCGACTGGAGACTTCATTCAAAATGTGGACAGTGAGCCAGGCTTCCTGAATACCATGCACCCGGCGAATGAAGCGGCGGTCGCAGCCACACTCACATGTCACCTCAACGCGGAAGACTTCACCCGGCTCTCGGTAGATATTCGCGTACACAAGCCGCTGCTCGCTCACGTTTTCGATATGGCGTAGGAAGCGATTGACCATCACCTCCTGCTCGCGTAGGTCCGGTACTGGCTGGATCGCTGGAATGAGCATCGTGTCCTGCCCGTCCAGTGGTATTTCCTGTAACACCACTTTCTTCAGTTTTCTCGTAGTCGAACCCATATCGCTCGTAGATTTCGTCAAAGCTCAAACCCCTTTGTATTATCTCTGAAATGTCCTTACCAAGCGCGGCAGGCCACTGCATCCAAATGACTTCTTCATACTCGTATTTTGCTCGCTCGAATAACTTTCTCGCAGCCGCTATTCCTGGCTCATCACGATCTCCGCAGATAACCACTCGTCGAAGCGTGGGTCGCCGTCTGGTATCCATTGCGATGGACTCAAAAAAGCGTTGAAGCAAATCCAACACAAGGTTCTGTTGTCCCGCTCCATTTGTTGCGGTGAGCGCCGGGATACCATGTTGCCAGAGAAGAAGGCTGTCCAATTCTCCTTCGACCAGGACAACATAGTCGGATCTATCGCCCTCAAACTTCCAGGCGGGGTAGAGGGTTGCATCGTTGCAGCCAGTCCAGCCTCGGTATTTCGGGATCTTCTTCGCCTTTGCGACTTCGCCGTCATCGTCGTATTCCTCCGAGTATGTTCCGCAGATCTCTTCATCGTTTCTGTACCGCAGCGCCACCGGCTGGAGCCTGCCGTCGAAGATTGGGATCACAAACGCCGCACCATTGTGCCCAAGCCTGGCAGTCCTGATCGTTTCATCAGAGAGCAAGCGCGAGTGAAGCCATTCCCTACGATCACTACACACATCGGCCAGGATCTTCTCATAGATCGTGATGTCCTGTATTGTCGGCTTTCGCACAGGTTTCTGCTTCTGCTTTGCGGTCTGCATCTCCGTCTTGCTTAAGAACCGATACTTCGGAGCCACTGCGAGAGCTTCCTTCCAGTCTTTCAGGCCGAGTAGGAACGCGAGCGCGTCCATTCTTTTCTGAATGCGGAAGGAGCACCCCATGCAGTGAATGTGGTCCGGGTAGACCGCCAGTGACTCGCTATCGTCCTGGTGCTTCGGGCACTTTTTGAGAAGAGGATTGGTCCCATATGGTGGGATTGCCCCCTCTGGCAGCACGGCCCGTCTGATGTCGCAGGTCGTGATGTCGAACCGAGCCACCGCTCACCTCCTACTCCATTGAGCACCACGTATCTGTCTGGTGCAGAATGATGTCGTAGTCCATATTTCCTTTGTGCTCACCCATGACCAGCGACCAGGAGTGATTGCACTCCCCATCGAACCGCACGACCAGCACATCGCCACGCACTCCGATACCGAACACACCGCTTGCGTCGTAGTGGTCATGACCATGATGGACTTCTGGATCTCTCATGTGGACATAGTTACCTCCGCACACAGGGCAGTGGATCATGGGGTGTTGGCCGTCGTATGTTTCGCTGGAGAACATACGTCTGCCTCGTGCTTGTTTCTGAACCACACTCGTCCGATGTACTCCTTTCGCTCTGGCCCCGCGATTGACTGTTGGATCTGCTCTGCCCGGTAGTGCGCCTGCTTCTCAAGGAATGCTCGGACGTATTCCAGAGTGTCTGATCTGTGGTCGTGGCAGTAGCTACAGATGAGGGCGTGCGTGACCAGGGCTGGAACGAGGTACGGGAGTGTGCGCCTCCAAGCGAAAACCATCTCCCACTTGGCCTCTTGAGCCTTGCAGATATCACAGCAGCCCAGGTTTGCGACGTACTCTTGTTGCTCGCGGGTAATCTCGATGTCTTCAGGTTTAATGTGCATGTATGGACCCCCTTAATCGTTCTATCCCGGCGACATACCAGGAATGAACGCATCGTGCGAACGTAGGTCGGCAGATGCCGCATACGAAGCTCTTGAAGTCGGTCGCGGTATTCGTACAACTGATCCTGGCAACCATCCTAACCCCTGGCCTGCCGCAGTACGTACATCTCGTCACCGTGTCTGTGACTTTGATGGCCTCGACGTAGATGGTCCCAAGCGTTTCATCTCGCGTTTTGCCGCAGAAGAGTTGTGTCATTCGTGTACCTCCTAGTGGAACCAATGATCGCTGATCAACACCTCGAAATCAGGGATGTGAACGCGCTTCAGGTATTTCAAGCACGAGTCTTTCATGGCTTGCGCCAGGATAGCCGCGCACTCGTCCTTCATCGCTTCAGGCGCTTCAACTACAATCTCGTCATGCACTACCGCCACTATCCGAGCCTTCTCTGGTAGTCTCTCGTAGCTAAGCGCCAGGGCCAGCTTTGTGATGTCGGCGCTACTGCCTTGAATGGGGGAGTTGCACGCCTGGCGCTCGATGGAACTGCGGATCTTGGTGAAGTCTGGTGAGTAGCGGTCGGGGAGTTCGTAGAACCGCTTCCTGCCACTCACTGTCGTAGAAAAGCCCTGGTAGGGGCCAAGATGCCTCTGCCGCTTTAACCACTGCACTACACCAGGGTAGAGGGTGAAGTATTTATCCATCAACTCTTGCGCTTGCTCCTTACAAATCTTGAGAGTTCGACCCAATTTCGCCGAAGACATGCCGTATACCAGCCCGAAGTTAATGGTTTTGGCGATGTCGCGATAGAGCACTCCAACGGTCGGGTGTCGATCCTCCTTCGGCGCGAACGAGTCCGGCAAACCAAACATCATGCGAGCGGTTGCTGCGTGCAGGTCCACCCCATCGGCAAAGAACTTCAGCATAGCCTTGTCACAGGAGAGGTCAGCCAGGATGCGAAGCTCAATGTTCGGGTAGTCGCTCGTGAGAAGCACATTGCCGGGTGTGGCTATCACACAGGCCCGCAGCCGCCTCCCGTCCACGGTCTTTGATGGGATCTGCTGCCAGGGCGGGTTAGAGCAACTCATGCGCCCGGTGTCAGCCCCGATCTGGGTGTAGCTTGGATAAATCCGCTTCGTTTTCGGGTGAACGTTTGAAAGCAAATTCTCCAAACTTGACGCCGAACATGTTGGCCGCACGCCATGCCTTCAGCAAATCGACCTGGGGGTACATCCCCTCTGGAAGCTCTGCCAGGGCTTCGGCGCTGGTCGATTGAAGCGGGATCTTCATCTCGGAGAAGGCGTCGAGCAGTTGGTTATAGCTGCCCAGGTTGATCGGCTCGTAACACATAGACTGCTTGGGCTGGCCAGGGTTTGGGTTCAGTTCCCGCCACTCGCGCAGAGTGTTCTTCTTGAACTCGCCCCAACCTTTCTCCAGGCCCGTCTCTTCCCACGCCGCTTTCACCTCTGCCTCTTTCGCGGTGAGTGCTCTTTTCCAGGCGTTATACGCTCTCATCTGTGCGCGGAAGCGTTTAGCGCGGGCAGCAGCGATGGCAGAGCCAAAGACTTCAATAGCTTCGCCTGTGCTTCCTTCTCCGCGATAATCGCCCGCCAGCCTGCCTCATTGATATGGATACCGTTGTACTCGATAGAGGCGATGGCAGGCAGGGCGCGTTTCTCCAGGCGGCAGACGTGTCCAAGTTTTGTCTCTCGCAGTATTTCCGACTGTTTCAGATAGATCGCCTCAAGCACCTGCACGTCCTGTGCAGCATAGCCCAGCGTCTCCTGCCGGAAAGGAGCGTTCCACTCATCTTCCCGCTGGTCCATATCGATAAAAATGGTTCTCTCTTCCTTCGACACGGGCAAACCATAGCGGCCAGCGATAGCTTTCAGGTTGAATTCTACGCCTTTCGCCCGGCCCCCGGTCTTCCCTAATCCCCGAATGACCTGCTCAGCGAGCATCACATCGTAGCACGCGCCAATCTGTGCCCCGGTAAAGCTGCGTACCATCTTCCAGTCAAACGAGAGGTTCATGCCCACAATAGTGCAGGTGTCGAAGAGTTCTTGCAGGATCAAGCCAGCGCCGAGCAGCATCCCCTGGCTCCAATGCCGCACGTCCACGATGACCGGGGCGTAGCTAAATTGCATGAACTGGAGCATCACCAGCCGGTTGTCGATGAAGGACAGGCCAGTGGTTTCGGTATCGAAAGCAACTGGAATATCCTTGCGTGCCAGGTAGCTCGCAGCCATCTGTCTCAGGTCGGCAGGCGTTCCAATGAGGACGCAGGGGTTCAGTTCAATCGACAATGTGCGACTCCTCTCTTTACAAGTAATTCGAGCAGGTCGGAATAGATTTGCTCATCAAGTGTGTGTGGCTCCTCCAGAAGAGAGAGCAGCATCCTTGCTCGCTCTCGCACGACCCCATCCAGGTAGGCCGCGACCTCTTTTTCTTCCTCGCTCATGCACTCTCCTCTTCCGTGACGAGAATGGGATTAGCAGAGGTTGGAGAGATATAGGTTCGGGCTTTCCCGGTGAACCCGATGGGCATGGTGTCGTGCCCCAGGATGATCCAAAATCCGCTGACCATGCGGCGCATCGTGGTGGGGTTGCGCTGGACGTATTCAAATGATTTTTCTTGGAAGAGGCCACCGGCCTCGACCGCCCAAAACTTGTTGCTTGCGTCTCGCGTAATACCAAAGTGGTGCGCGTGAGCTGAGATGACGTTCTTCTGCTCCATGAGTGCCATAGCTGTAGGGGTTCCGAATGGGGCCTTAAATTGTGCCGGGTGCGTGAATAGCCATGTGTTACGGCCATTCTCGTCCGGCACACCTTCAAGGGTAGGATTATCTGCAATGACGATATCACCCTCTTTGATGAGTATTCCCATGTCTGGAGAGATAGAGGAAACAAGGCCAGTCAAGCGCTCGTGGTCGCCAAGTTTCTTGATCCAACGGTAGTCATGATTACCGCGAGAGATGATCTGATAGCCACCACGGACCCGTAAGTCACGCGCAAGCTGCAAAATGATGTTGGAAGCAATCTCTTTTTCCTGCTGCCAGGTCAGGCTGTGGTCCGTTTGACCGTAACTACTGAACTTGTGCATGTCGAACAGGTCGCCGAGGTGCAACACGCACTGGATATCAAATCGGTGGATGGCCTCGCGCATGGTGGCGAGAAGGTCGCGATCTACATATGGTAAGTGGGTGTCAGCAGAAACGAGGATGCGCTGTTCGGGAATGGTGCGGCGAATAGAATGGTCTTCCGCTTCCCACCCACCGAAAGCTGAGTTAATCTCGTGCATATACTGCTCTTTAGACATTAACGTACTCCCTCTTCAATTAAGTAATGCAATTTTTGTGTAATAGCTGCGACAGATACATGGTATTCCGATGCAATCTCTTTAAGAGACTGCCGTGCCGTTCTAGGGATCATCCGCTGCTCCTGGCACGTCCTCAAAAGGTTTGCCCAACAGTTTCGGCACAAACGTCGGTTGTTTGATCCGCGCCCGTCTTCTCCGATCTGCCATACAGGGTTCTCGCATTTCGTGCAGTGCCTCATATGGCTCTCACCTGCCTCACAAGCGAAGCAGTCGGCAGCGTGGCATCCAAACGAACATCGATCACATCTCCGGGTAATGGTGCTTCAATACGATGGGATCGGCTCTCTTCACTCGCATTCGTTCTCTTTATGAGAAGATCAGTCGGAACTTGGAGCGCGACCACCAGAAAGCCCATTGCCCGCAGAACGCTGGCCTGGGCAACCGAGCGCACGTTGTCGAATACGCAGTCAGGGCGACCAAGTGCCACCCAATCGCGCAACGCCTGGTGAACATACTTCGGTTCGTCGGTGAACCCGATGATATCTCCAAATGCCTGGAGAAAGGGGCGAAACGCTTCTTTGTTTCGGGAGATGTCACCAACCGTCGTTGGCCGGTAGGGGTAGAGAGCAAGACACGCGTTCTCTTTCAAGATGTCGGTGAAGTTCACGCGCAGGTGTGTCTCTTCTAGCGCCTTCGCTAGTGTCGTCTTGCCCGATCCAATAGGTCCATGTAATGCAATCCAACTCATGCGACACCTCCTAACTCAAGAACATCGATATATGGCGACAGATACGTGCGAACCGCTTGGAGGAATTATTGGGCTTGCCAATCTTCCGCCCTGCTTCTCGCAGCGGATATCCGTGTACCACATACACCAAAAACATCTTATCTCTCGTATTTAGCTGTGCTATAGCACGTGCTACGTCCATTCGTTCTTCTGGTGCATTTTCTTCAATGTTCATGAGCAGGAGCGCAATGTGTTCAGGTGAATACTCGATTATCACTCGCACTCTCCTGGCACAACGAAATCTCTGAAAATTTCTCGAAATCGTCTGCGATTTCTGAAGATTTGGGAAGATATCGCTGTGTTTCTGTTTATACCATGCCTGGTTTCGGTGATGAGACTGCCTAAATCTTAACCGTTGCGCGCTGTTTCATAGCCTTGCAAAAGTTCAAGGTACTCATCGTAGTCGAGGATCACCGCACGCCTGCGCAAGTTCTTTCCGCGAATGATGACAGCCGCGTGACGCAGACCAACTCGCCGCGCCTCACCGAGTATTTTCCACAACCAGGCAAGATTGACCTTAAAATGCTGCACCCCATCAATATCGAGGGCAGCGTAGACTTTGGCTTCAATTAACAGTGATAAACTCTCAACCCGCACATCGCCCGGCAGTGCTTTGAGTGCTCCAGAGAGTGGAACACGCTGCGCATCAGTGACCCCACGTTTGTGTAAATCTTTAACCAAGCCGTATTCATTCGCTTTGCCTCTCGATCTCGCCTTAGCTTGCTCGCTGGTCATAGGCACCTCCATAGGCTGCCACATACCGGAGTGTCAGGAGCCTGGCCGCGTCCTCAAGGGCGAGGCGAGCAGGGTAGGGGAGCATCGCCAGCAGCGCGTCTACCTGCTCGTCGGTCCTGATCCGACTTCCTGGGAGTTCGAGTGCGAACCGGTCCAGGTAGCTGGAAATCTCTTTCGAGAGGCCAATCTCGCCAAGCTGCTGCCATCTGCGGTCGCGCCAGAGAAGGAATATTGCACGAATAGCGGTTCCTCGCTCTAAACACCGGGAGTCAAATGGTGGACGACTGGTCAATCTGGTGGTTCCTCCTGTTGTGGTAAATCGCCCCAAAGCGCGAGCCTGGGGGTAAACGACATAGGCAGCTTGCGTCCAGCCGCCCCTTCACGGTTCTTCTCAATGATGCAATAGGCGATCTCGCTGCTCTCGTCGTCATTGTCCCTACGCTCTCCGAACATCTCTGGCCGGTGTAAGAGCAGCACGAGATCAGCATCTTGCAGGATTTTGTCCGATTGGGCGATGTCCGAAGCGTTCGGAGTGGGATCTTTGCGCTTCAGGCTATCCCTGTTGAGTTGGGCCAGCACGAGACCGGGGCACGTCTTGCGAGCGACATGGTGCAGTTGCCGCGAGATCTGACCGAGTGCAAAGGTGTGGTTCGCTGTCCGGTTGGCTGTGTCGCTTGGTACAATCCCTACATGGTCAAGGATAAAGTAGCCGCAATTCTGGTTGGTTTTGGTATCCTTGCGTGTAATAAAGTCTTCAATCGCGTTGATGTCGTAGCTTCCCTCGATGTAGGAAATTGGGAGGCTTGCTAGCTTGCGCTCCGCCTTCTCAATTCGCCCTAACTCTGAGAGATCCATCCGACCAGTGTTCAGCCGCCAGAGTGGGACATCGGCCAGTTGACCAAGCGTTCGCTTCATGAGCGCATCTGGACTCATTTCGAGGGTGATAATCCTCACCTGGAGTCCTGAGTAGTGCTTCTTGTAGGTGGTGGCGACATTGATGGCGATAGAGATAGCCAGAGACGACTTGCCGACATTGGACCGGGCCGCGAGGATGGCGAGTTCGTTGGTGCCACTGTCCTCAACCGCGTGGATACCGCCCGTTGCGTGGTCCAGCAGATCGAAGCCGTAGGGAACGCCCCAGATTTCTTTAGGGTCCATGAACCTCGCTCGGATCTTCGTCAGCGTGCGCTCTGCCACCACCGCCTGCCTCACCACCTTAAAGGGTGCTGGTGTCTGCATCTCCTTCCTCCTCGTCTTCTACCCAGTTGCGTTTCACTGGTTTGAGCTTGCCTGACTTGAGCAGCTTCGTGAGACGCTCGTGTTCAGGATCGGGGTGCGCTTTCCAATATTCTCTGGCCTCTTCCTCAGTCTTGAAGTCCTGGCC
>CAXUEY010000087.1:0-12437 GCA_964250225.1 uncultured Ktedonobacteraceae bacterium
CCTTGCCTGGCGGGGCCGAGGCCTGGAAATCCGCCACGAGCATATTTCTACTCAGCCGTTTTATTATCTTTGTGTGTACATATATAGGCTGGAGCCGCTTTATCGTCAACAATGCGGTCTATGGGAAGGAGACGCATGAATGCCTCAATCAGTTGAGCCTGTGTTTGCAATCCTGGAAGCAATTTGATGCACAGCATTTTCTCGGCATCGCTTATTATGGCTATGGGGGATATAGTGGCTACGCGGGTTACAGCCCTCAGCATCCCTATGCCGCAGCATTTTTCCCGCTCTATCCGCTGCTAATTCACTGCGTTGGCCTGCTCTTTGGTGGCTCTCTCACCGCTGATTATGTGGCGAGCCTGCTGATTGCGAACCTCTGCTTTTTCTTTGCATTGATCCTGCTCTATTGCATGGTTCGCGACGACTTTGATAGCTCGATTGCGCAGCGCAGCCTCTTCTTCCTGGCCTTCAATCCGTTCGCGGTCTTCTTCTTTCTGGGCTATAGCGAAGCGCTCTTCTTGCTGCTGTGCCTGGGGGCGCTGTTTTTTCTGCGACGACGGAGACGCTTTGATTGGTGGCTGGCGGGACTGTGTGGAGCTGGGGCCGTGCTGACACGCGGCAGTGGGATTGTGCTGGTACTGGTCTTCTCGCTCGTCTTGCTCCAGCACTTCTGGCCGACGATGCGCGCCTGTGTGGGGCAAAAGCTGTCGCTGTTCAAAGAGGGGCGCTGGCGGGCGATGCTCAACGCACTGCTGCCGATGAGTCTGTTACCCCTGGCGCTGGCGGGCTATATGCTCTACCTCTGGCTCAACTGGCGCGACCCGCTGCTGTTCAGTCACGGGGAAGAGTACCTCTGGGGGCGACACCTGACGTGGCCCTGGACGGGAACGTTCGAGGCTGTGCGAAGTCTGCTGTTTACTACGCGGGGGCGTGACGCGCGCAACCTGACCGACCTGCTCTTTACTATTGGGCCGCTGGCCATCGTCATTGCTGGCTGGAAGCGCCTTCCGCTGGACTATCTCGTGTTCTCGCTCGCCATTGCTCTTTTCTCGCTGATGTATCCCTGGCCCGGCCATGCCCTGGCCTCCGCGCCGCGCTTCCTGCTAATGATGTTCTCCGTGGGAATTATGCTTGCCGTATGGAGCAAACGCCCGATGGTGGGAAAAACATTTGAACTCATCTGGGTAACGTTTTTTGTTATCAATACGCTCTTATTTGTCCTGTGGAACTGGGTTGCTTGACAGCAGAGATCCGTTGGCGATGGTTGCCGACCGCAAAGGATATGCTGAGAACGGGTTCTCGACATATCCTTTGTTATCGTTTTTAATACGAGAGTTTTATTTGCCCCTGCTGCTCTTCCTCATCATTATTGTTCGTTGAGCGCCTGTTGCATATACTCGCGCAGGTCGGGAGCGATGTCGGGGCGCTTGAGAGCATAGGCGATGAAGGCGGTCAGATAGCCCAGCGGGGCGCCGGTGTCATAACTGACGCCGGTGAAACGCTGGCCATAGCAATGCCCGGCTGCAGCCTGTATCTGAAGCGCGTCAGTGATCTGGATCTCGCCACCAACGCCCGGTTGCGTCTCTTCTAGCAACGCGAAGATATCCGGGGTCAGCACATAGCGTCCATAGATTGTGAGATTCGAGGGAGCCTCTTCCTGCCTCGGCTTCTCCACCAGGAAATTGACCTTGACCGCGTCTCCCTCAAGCTCCTCGACAGCCGCGACGCCAAAGGACGAGACTTGTTCAAGTGGCAAAGCCAATAGCGAGAGGATCGAACTCTGATAGCGCTCATACAGCTCGATCATCTGCGGCAGACAGGGTGTTTCGGGCGCCACCAGATTGTCGCCGAGCATGACCACAAACGGCTCGTTGCCCACCAGATCTTTCGCGCACAGAATCGCGTGCCCCAGTCCCAACGGTTGAGCCTGACGGACCGCGACATACGAGGCCATCTTCTCAATACGTCGCAGTTCCTCCAGTTCGCGTTTTTTTCCTTTTTTCTCTAAAACCGATTCCAATTCAGGAAACGCATCAAAGTGATCCTCAAGGGCGCGTTTACTACGACTAGTCACAAAAATAATCTCTTCGATACCAGCCGCGACGGCCTCTTCCACAATATATTGTAAGATTGGTTTATCTACGAGCGGCAGCAGTTCTTTGGGCACGACTTTGCTGGCTGGTAGTACCCTTGTACCAAGCCCGGCTACGGGTAACACCGCTTTACGAATCCGCATGCAATCCTCCTGATTTCGCTTTCTTCATGGCCTTATTGTAAGAGATGTGTGCGCTCCGGTCAAATGAGCTTTGTCTTTGCAGGACTCGCCAGCTACGCGAGGCATCGCAACAAGATATCTCTCCTCATAATAAAGGAGGCGACGTCTTGATTTTATACGTATACCTATGCTATACTCCCTACAGAGACGTATACGTATATGTATGCTAGATGTCTGTGAGAGAGCGGACGTTTGCAAGGATTGTACAGTATGAACGAACGAACAAGCAGGAGCATTGACGATGCCAAACCGAACCATTTATGTAGCGGACACCGATCTGCCCGTCTTTGAGAAAGCGCAGGAGCTCGCTGGGGGCAACCTCTCGGCGACGATTGCGCAGGCCTTGCGGCGTTTTGTAGAGGCTGAGGAGGCCAAAGAGAGCGGCTACGAGGAAGTTACCGTGCGTGTAGGCAAAGGACGGCCCTATATGCAGAAGCAGTTTCGGGGTCGTAAGCTAGGCACGCGGCGTCTGCATCTTGGCCCAGAAGCACGCCTGGTAACCCTGGTGGTCTACCAAACCGTACATGACCGCTTTGCCCTGTATTCCAAAAGCACTGCTTCCTGGGGCGATTGGTCGGGGAGCTGGTCCGGCCAGGGCAGACAGCACCACAAAGCCAAAGAGGCTGGCCAGGTCAACTGGGGATGGGACTGGGATTGGGACTGGGACTGGTCCGATGTCTCCGCAGTGTGGGGTGGAAAATATATGGCGGATGAGCATCGCCTGGACGTGTTTGAGAACCTCGAAGCGCTCAAAGAAGCCATTCCTGGCGAGATGTACGAGAATATTGTGCGTTACCTGCATGGCGACGAGATCGAGTTTCTGGATATATAACCGCTATCAAAAGAGATCAGCCTCTTAGCATGAGTTGCCTCCATTTATGTATGGATCAGGCAGAGCAAATTTTGAAAATTTGCTCTGCCTGAAGCCCTTTTTACAAACCTTCAAGCCGCCCATCGTTGGCGATTTTCTTGAAAGCGCGTGTATCCTTTAAAATATCATAGAGCATGCCAAATATCCTTTCAAGCCAATACTGCATATAATCATCAATTAAAATCAACGATGCTAATTCACGGCACAATATCTTCCGGCGCCTTGTAGAACCAATCCTTCATATGCGAATCCCATTTACCCATGCCGCTCCCAACCTTTCCTGCAAAAAAATTCTATTTCTCTATTCATTGTACTTGCGCATCCAAATACAGACGCGTTCTTCCCTTGCCAACGCATGGCTACGCCATTGCTCTAAGGATAGGACTTGTAACCTCTGCTTTTTGCTTTCCTCCAGTGGCTGTGATATCATGGGGCGTGAATACAGGAGGGTGTATGGACGATCTCAGTGTCTTTACGGGGAACGCAAACAGGCCACTGGCGGCTGCAATTTGTAAGCATTTGCACATTCCTCTGGGCGACGCCGACGTTTTTCAATTTAGCAACGAGAATATCTTCGTTAAAATTAATGATAATGTGCGCGGGCGTGATGTGTTTGTGATTCAGCCGTTGAGCAGCCCGGTAAGCCGCTCGATTATGGAGCTATTGATTATGATCGACGCGCTCAAACGCGCCTCGGCTGCGCGCATCACGGCTGTAATTCCTTATTACGCGTATGGACGTACCGATAAAAAAGATCAGCCCCGCGTGCCGATCACGGCTCGCCTGATCGCTGACTGCATTACTGTAGCGGGCGCGCAACGCGTGCTGACGATGGATATGCATGCGGGACAGATCCAGGGCTTTTTTAATATTCCCGTTGATGAACTGACCGCGCAGATTTTGCAGGCTCGCTACTTTGGTGCAATGGAACTGGGGGACTTCACGGTGGTCTCCACAGATGAAGGGTTCGCGAAAAAAGCGCGCCAGTTGGCGGACCGTCTGCACGTGCCTCTGGCAATTGTCGAGAAGCGTCGTCTGGGCAACGATGGCCAGACGGAGGCGATGGGCATTATCGGCAATGTGCAGGGCCGCCACGCTCTGATCGTCGATGACGAGATCGATACCGCCGGTTCGCTCACACAGGCCGTGCGCGTGGTGCGCGAACAGGGCGCGCGCAATATTTATTGCTGCGCCACCCACGCGGTCTTCTCCGGCCAGGCTATCGAACGTCTGAAGGCTGCCCCGATCACAGAGATCGTCATAACCGATTCGATCCCACTCTCCGCGCAGAAACAGATGGAGAATCTCACCGTGCTCTCCATTGCGGAACTCTTCGCCGGCGCGATCAGCCGCATTCACGATGGACGTTCGGTGACTGAATTGTTTCGCTAACCAGACAGATGCTCCAAATACACAAAGGGCGGAGCTTTAATACTCTGCCTTTTTGTGCTATAATGCCCGCACTTCTTCCACTCAGAGGTCTCTTGTGCAGTCGCGGCAATTTTGCCGGGCTGTGTGCGCTAGTCTAGTACGCGAAACAGGTTTTTATTCGCCAGGAAAGGGTTTGAAGGGCCATGAAGCCACTTGTTGCCATTGTTGGCCGACCAAATGTCGGCAAATCCACGTTTTTTAACCGCATGATTGGCGAGCGGGTCGCCATCGTGGAAGATATGCCCGGCACGACCCGCGACCGCCTTTATGGTGATAGCGACTGGAATGGACGCGATTTTACGCTGATCGATACCGGCGGCCTCGAACTGGGGACGGAGATTCCCGTCGGCCAGGTCGGGCTGACAGGTCAGCCGGGCGATATCATGAAGCATGTAATGGCCCAGGCGCAGCTGGCGATTGAAGAGGCCGATGTGATCGTGTTTATGGTCGATGCGCGCGCGGGCATCACCGCCGCCGATGAGGATGTAGCACAACGGTTGCGCCATACTCAAAAGCCGGTGGTCCTGGCCGCGAACAAGGCTGATAACGCCGAGCGACGCATGGATGCGGTGGAATTCTATACGCTCGGTCTGGGCGAGCCGATTGTGCTCTCTTCACTTCAGGGCGTAGGAACCGGCGATCTGCTGGACCGCATTGTGGAAGTGCTGCCGCCCGCTGAGGAGAGCGAGGCAGAGGAAGAGGACGAGCGCCCGCATATTGCTATCGTGGGCCGCCCGAACGTGGGCAAGTCCTCGCTGCTCAACGCGATCCTGGGCTTCCAGCGCTCGATTGTCAGCGATATACCCGGCACGACGCGCGATTCCATCGATACCGAGGTGGAGTTCGAGGGACGCAAACTGGTGCTGATCGATACAGCCGGCATTCGACGCCGTGGTCGCGTGGGACCGGGCGTGGAGAAGTATAGCGTGCTGCGCTCCAGTCGCGCCATCGAGCGCGCGGACGTGGCTGTGCTGCTGATCGATGCCAGTGAGGGGCTGGCCGCGCAGGATACGCATATCGCCGGCGAGATCCAGGAGGGCACGAAGGGCGTGGTGGTGGTGGTCAATAAATGGGATTTGGCCCAGGAGCAGCGGCGCAATGAGCGCGAGGAGAAGTTTCCCGACCCCAAAGATGAGATCGATAGCGCTGAACGCTATCGCACTCTGCTCATGGAAGGTCTGAAATTCATTCCCTACGCGCCAGTGCTGTTTGTCTCCGCCAAAACCGGCTATCATGTGCAATCCCTGCTGGAAACTGCGCTGGCCATCGCCGATATACGCTATCTGCGCATCCCCACGGCTCGTCTGAACGAGATTGTGCAGAACGCCGTGCGCCGTCACCATCCTACGTCCTTTCGCGGCAAAATGCTTAAAATCTATTACGCGACGCAAACGCAGGTCAATCCGCCAACCTTTGTTTTCTTTGTCAACGATCCTGAAGCTCTGCACTTTGGGTATGAGCGTTATCTGGAGAATCAGTTGCGCACCGCCTTTACCTTCAAAGGCACCGGCATTCGCCTGCATTTCCGCGCGCGTAGCAAAAATGATATCCGCGGGGGGCGTGAATAAGGACCGCACAGGCCAGGTGTAGCGGCATTATGCCCCCCCACAGGCCAGGTGTAGCGGCATTATGCCCCTCCCCACAGGCCAGGCGTAGCGGCATTATGCCCCCCCCACAGGCCAGGCGAGCTGGCCTGCTACAACTGACGATTTCTCGGGGCCAGCCCGAGAAATCGTCATGCGGACGGGCATAGAGCTTGCCTCTGTGCCACGTCAGGCGTAGCAGGCCAGCTCGCCTGGCCTGTGGGGGGGGCTGTGGGGATGCTATATTGGTGGCGGCCTTTTTTCTGCGACAAAAATGCTCGCGGGCTGGCCGAGCACGACGAGGACCACCTTTTTTGAGATGCTCCAGCCGTGTTCGCGCAAGATGCTCTCCCAGAGACGATCCTCGCTGGTGAGTGCTACCAGCACTCCAGTGGGGGCGAGTACGCGCCCAAACTCTTGCGCAAGGGCGCGATAGAGGGTGGTGTTAGACGCGTGCGAGCCGATTTGTTTGCCAAAGGGCAGGTTCGTGAGAATGCGATTCACACTCTCGGCCTCAAGTGGCAGCGCGCCCGCGTCCCACGTGCGCCAGCTTGCCCTGACACCAGCCGCTACCGCATTGCGTTGGGCCATTGCCACCGCCTCCTCGCGGATATCGCCGCCCCACGCCTCTGTGTATGGGGCCAGCAACGCGCGTTCAATGACCAGCGTACCCGCGCCACACAAAGGATCGAGCACGCGATCCTGCGGAGTGGGATGCGAGAGAAAAGCCAGTGTAGCAGCCACCGATGGTCGCAGCGAAGCGGGCAAATGCTCCAGCTTATATGTACGGTGGCGCATGGTGGCGTCGCTCAGACGCAGCCCCAGCAGCGCCTCGCTCCCACTCAGCCAGAGCCAGAATTCCAGGTCCGCGTCGTCGGCGACGTGCTTCATGCCACGCGCCAGCCTGCGGTAGAGCGCGTCGCTCACAGCTTTGCCCGCATCGATCCGTCTGAACTCGTGGGAACCTTGCTTCTGACTGATGACGCGCCAGGTGCGCGCTGGCCGCTCAGGATGGGCGCGACGCCAGAAGTCTAGCAGCGCGGCAAGATCCGCGTTGAGGGTAGCGCTGTGCAGGACACGTAGGGCATCGCTACCTCGTCCCAGGCTGGTGATATGCGCAAGGGTAACAAAAATATCTTCCACTGTGCGCAGCCTCAGCAGCTTCTTCGGTGCCTCAGCGGTACGAAACAGGACGATGCCGCGCGCAAACTTCAGCAGTTGCGCGTCGGGTGCGTGCTCGCGAATCTCGCTGAAAGCAGTTGTTTCCAGTCCCGGCATGGTCATCGCATAAAAAGAAAGTGGTGTCATGGCTCCCATTATAGCGTATTCTGGAGGCCTTCTCTACTCAGCCCCAGGGCGCACGCCAGGGGCGCCCTACACATTGCATATCTCTCAAGCATTAAACACAATACAATACCGCACTTCCCTCAGAGGTGTTCCCGACCACTCCTCAAGCATGCCCGTTCCATCGGGTGCCCAGCCAGCCGCCTCGTAGAAGGCGCGCCCACGTTGATTACTTTCCAGCACCCAGAGAATGGCCCGCTCAAAGCCGCGCTGACGCAAGTCTGCGACGGTGTGGGCAAAAAGGGCACGACCAATCCCCTGGCCGACCGCCTCTGGAAAAAGATAGAGCGAATGTACCTCGGCAGTTTCTGTACCCGCGTCCGCAGCGTGACTCTGGCCGGTGTTCGCAAAGCCAGCGACTCGCCCATCCTGCTCAACTACCCAGACGCGAGCATCAGGCGGCATTTCCGCAAGTGCAGCGCGCAAATCCTCAATGCGTTTCTCAAATTCACTCGCCAAAGTATCGAGAGACTCATCTGGAATCAGGCCGCGATACGCCCACTGCCAGGAACGCACATGCAATTCCGCAAGGACTGGCGCATCATCGACTGTGGCTGGTCGAATGTTCAGAGCGTGTTGAGTCATGAAACACCTCTTTTCAGGCATTGAGGACAATATGATAGCGCACCTCGTGAAGATCTGTCCCAGGCCGTTTTTCGACCTTGCTCGCGCCATCAGGCATCCAGCCAGCCGCCTTGTAGAAGCGGCGCGCGCGCTGATTGGTGGTCAGCACCCAGAGCATAGCCCGCTCAAAGCCTCGCTGACGCAAATCCTCGACAGTGTGGGCAAAAAGCGTGCGGCCAATACCGTGGCCAGCGGCATCTTGCGCGAGATAAATCGCATAGACCTCGACGGTTTCAGGTAGTACGTCCTGGTCACGGCTCAGGCCGGTTATGGCAAAGCCCACAATACGCCCGTTCTGCTCGGCCACCCACCAGCGCGTCTCAGGCGGCAATGACGCCAGTTGTGTGCGCCGCGCCGCGATACGCTGCTCCAACGTTGCTGACATATTGTCGAGATACTCATCCTCAATGAGGCCGCGGTAGGCCCATTGCCACGAGCGAATATGCAGTTCGGCGAGAGCTGGCACGTCCTCAGGAGCAGCTGGTCGAATGGTTGCGGGTTGAGTCATATACGATTCCTTTCAGAAAGGTTGAGTTTTTATGTTTCGCTCTCCTCGCGGAATGGCCGTTCAGCCGCGGGGCGAAGCATTTTCCAAATCAGTCCCTGAACCTCATATGTACGGAATGCGGCGATATCAATGGATGCCATACAGCCTCCTGCTTCTTCTTACACACTGCGCTCAATCCACCAGTTTACGTGCCATGACCAGTATGCCAATGATGCCCGATCTTTTGTCAGCCTACAATGGCATTAAGTATACCTGAGATAGATCAGAAATGAACCTCTACCTATTTGCTATTCTGCAAGCTCTGGACCTCGTTGCCGAGACGCTCTGTTTCTGCGGTCATCTGTGTGATATGGGCGAGGGCTTTTTCGGTGCGCTCCTGCTCGCCACGCACAAAACGCGTGTAGGGCGCGATGGCATCGATGACGCGGTGGCTAGAGTTGTTGAGTTCTTTGTCGAACTGATCTTTCATAGCCGCGTGCAAGCGGGCGCGCAATTCTTCCATCTTGAGGTTAAAGTCGCGTTTGGCGCGGGTGCGTTTGGCGGGGATGATGTAGAAGCCCACGCCAAGCAGGAGAATGCCCGCCAGGATGCCGGTAATATCGAGCGCGGCCACAGTAGTCGCAGCCACAATTGCAGCGCCCAGACCAATGCCGCCACCGCCTACAACTACGGCCTGCACAACCGAGTTACGCAGACCGCTGGAGAGTTCGATGGCTTCGTTGTTGCGATCATAGCTATTCACGACCTCGTGAGCCGCGCGTGCAACGTCTTGCAGCAGGGCACGCCGACTATAGTCAAATTGGCGACCAACCGAGCCGATCATCTCGCTTTCACGGCGCGCACTGGCCTCTTTGCGGCGATCCAGATACTCCATCACATCCTGCCAGAAACGCTGCTCCTGCTCCACCATCCAGTCGATCAGGCTTTGCACCATCGTATCGATGCGCCGCTCGCTATCTCCGACGACCTTCTCCTGAAATTCATTTCTGATGCGTTCGGGGTGCAGCAGATCGAAGACGCGCCCGAAGCGAATGGTGTCATCAAAGAAGCGGTCGCCACGTTCGCGCATCTCCAGAATAATATTCTCAATTTCGCCCAGGCGATGTCCGAAATCGCGTTCCATATCTTCACGGTGCAGATGAAGCTGATTCTCAATCGTCGAGATCGTGCGCGCATCTTCCGCGAGCAGGCTGGCACGCTGGTCCACTACAGCGCGCGTCTCTTTCAGCAAACGTTGCACAACGCCCAGGGGAGTGGAGAGTTTGAGACGGATACGTTCAAGTTCATCGAGGGTATGGAAGAGGAAATGCTCTAACGGGCCAAAGCCGCTCTTTTCCCATAGACCGGCGGCTTCCGAACCAGAACTCTTTTGTGATTGCTGGGCCTGCGACGCCGAAACGGGAAAGATTTGCGGCGTGAAGCCCAGCAGCGACTTGCAATTGTCGCTGACAAAGGCCCGCACCTCTTCCAATGCCTCTGGAGTGAGTAGCATATCGATCTTGTTGAGCACGATCACGATCTTCTTACCCCAGGTGCGCATGCGTTCGAGAAAGGCCCGTTCGCTTTCGGTAAAGGGCCGGTCAACCGAGGCGATGAAGAGCACAAGGTCGCTGCGTGGGATAAAGTCCTCTGTGAGTTGCTGATGTTCGAGCAGCACGGCATTCACGCCAGGCGTATCCACAATCGTGATATCGCGTAAAAAACTGGCAGGATAGCGAACATCGAGTACACTCTGCTCACGCGTTTTTTGCTCCTCCTGCTCGCCATAACGGAGCATCGTGATCGCGTGCGTGGTCGGGATCACACCTTCTTTCATGACTGGCGCGCGCAACAAGGCATTGATCGTCGCCGACTTGCCCGCGTTAAATTCGCCCACGATTACCAGCAGAAAAAGCTCGTCCAGGGCTGCCATCACCTGTTGCAGGGTCTTCACGCGGGACGGATCGATCTCCACAAACTGAGCCAGGTGCGTGTGCAGCTCGCCAACCAGCGCGCGCTCCTGCCGCAAGAGATCGCGCTGCCGTTCGTGTAACACGGAGCCAGTCATGACCATTGATCACTTCCTCTTTTTCAAAAAAACTCAGGTAGAATAAGATTTCCTTTCGTTCTCTTTTCTTATTATACCTGATTGCTTCTCAGAATTATGCTTGATTGCTTCTCATATTTTGGCGAACCCTGTATCCAGCGCGCTCGTCGCATCGGGGTAGAGCAAATCGGCTGTATCATGCATGACCGTGCCGATCAGACGATGCCCACGGCGCGTAGCGGAGAAAACCAGGCAGTAGCCGGCTTCATCGGTATTGCCCGTTTTGATGCCGTCCGCGCCCGCGTACTGACCAAGCAACTGGTTGGTTGTCTGCCAGGTGTAGAGGTGCCGAAACTGCGTGGCTGGCACGGTATGGTTCGGCGTGCCGACAATCAGCGCGAAGGTTGGAATGCGCATCGCGTAACGGGCCAGCGTGGTCAGGTCAGCCGCGGTTGAGTAGTTATCGGGATCGCTGAAACCGGCAGGGCTGGTGAAATGCGTATCGTTCAGATGCAGAGCACGAGCTTTGGCGTTCATCAGCGCCACAAAGCTCGCGCTATCGCCACTGACGGCGTGGGCGAGCACAATGGCCGCGTCGCTACCCGATGGCAGCAACAACCCATAGAGCAGGCTTTGGACGCTCAACTGATCATCTGGCTGCAAATCCGCGAGGGTATAGCCACCATCTGGTACCTCATCCAATTCAGTCTGTTGCACATGGATCTGATCGTCCAGATTAAGGTGCTCAAGGGCCAGCACCGCGGTCATAATCTTGGTCGTACTGGCCATCGGCAGGCGTTGATTGCTATCAACATCGATCAATACATTCCCGGTGGTCGCGTCCACCAGATAGGTCGAGACCAGGCGCACCTGCGTCACGGTTGGCGAGGGCGTCGGGGACGGTGTTGGCGAAGGGGTCGGTGTAGGAGTAGGCGCCACCGTTGGCGTCGCCACTGCCTGTGCAGAAAAAGGTGAGAGGAGCGCGGGAACAAAAAAAACTGAGGCAACTATGACCAGAATAATCATCACAACAAAAGAGCCGGCTAAAATATATCGTTGCATAATAAAAACTTCCTGCTTTCAACTAGAGAGCGGCCTTCCCAGGGCGCTACTTACTCTATTCGTTTTTTTGCAATTATCGTGACAAATACATAAGAGAGGCAGTGTCAAATGACCTACGTTGCGGACGGACACTAGGAAGAAAGCCTCTCACTCCTCTATTATTGCTCCTCGTTTTGCCAGAGATTTCTCGAAAAGAGCACATAAAAAACAAGGCCGGGATCGTGGAAAACAATCCTGGCCTTGTTTTCTACACCCATCCTACAATTTCTTAAATGTACACGTAATCTTCCCAAACTGCAAGGTGTCTCCGTCGTTGATAGGCGTGGGGACGTTGGCATCCAGGCGTTTGCTATTGAGGCGGCTGAAGTTGGTGCTGCCCAGGTCGGTCAGTTGATAGCTGCTGCCGATGTGCTCGATGGTGGCATGGCCGCGCGAGACGGTATCCGCGCCTTCCATGCTGCCCAGGTCGACCTCTGGCTGCACACCGCCGAGGTCGTGGTCATAGCGCCCTATCAGGACACGTTCACCTGCCAGAGAAAACTCGCGTCCGTTGCTAAAGACCAGGCGGCCCCAGGGCGTGCTGAGATCAGCGGCTGGCTGGCCAGCCGGGTGAGCCTTGAGCGTTGGCGCGGACGGCGGCGAATACGCGGGCATCGCTGAGTTGGCCGCGACGGTCGGCGCGTTGGCCGCGCTAGTGGGCGGCTGCACCTGCG